>JBIQLO010000001.1:0-62412 GCA_044464175.1 Planctomycetaceae bacterium
GGTCGGAGTGGGGCAGAGCATGTACGAGATCGCCCACTACACCAACGTCAACAATCTGGGGACGGCCATGCTGCTGGAGGCGTTGATCGACCATCCGGTGGAGCGGCTGGTTGTGGCCTCGAGCATGAGCCTTTACGGGGAAGGCGCATACCGCGGGCCCGAGGGGCGCAACGCGACGCCGGTGGAACGCAACGTGGAGCAACTCAAACGACGGGATTGGGAAGTGCGCGACGCCAAAGGGGCGGCGCTGACGCCGATGCCCACGCCGGAGACCAAGCCCCCTTCCCTGGCGTCGGTGTATGCCCTGTCGAAATATGACCAGGAGCGGATGTGCCTGATTGTGGGGCGGGCGTACGGCATCCCGACGACCGCGCTTCGGTTTTTTAACGTTTACGGGCCGCGCCAGGCACTGTCCAATCCATATACGGGCGTGCTGGCCATTTTCGCCTCCCGTCTTCTCAACGGCCAGCCGCCGCTGATCTATGAAGATGGCGAGCAAAAGCGTGACTTCGTGCATGTGACCGACATTGCCCGCGCCTGCCGGCTGGCGCTGGAATCGCCGCAAGCGCCGGGGCGGGCCTTCAACATCGGCTCGGGCCAGGCATTCAGCGTGCGCGAGGTGGCGCAGCGCCTGGCGCGGACGCTGGACCGGCCGGAAATTGAGCCGCAAATCACCCATGAGTACCGCGTAGGCGACATCCGGCACTGCTTTGCCGACATCCGCCTGGCGAGGCATCTGCTTGACTATGAACCTCAAACCGGCTTCGAGGAAGGCCTGGCGGATCTGGCGGCGTGGCTGGAGCATCAGACGGCGGAGGATCACGTGCTTCAGGCGCGCCGGGAACTGGGAACCCGAGGATTGGCAATATGAAACATACTTCCACAGCGACAGACCGGACCGCCCGTGATGGGGCCTGTCCCCCGGATCAGCAGCGGATCGGGCTGATGGAATGGTTCCGACCCGGCGAGCATCAGCGTGTCGAGGCGGTGCTGGCCGATCTTCAACGGCTGAACATCACGCACCTGCGGACGGGCATCTCGTGGGCCGAGTGGTACACCCCCGCCGGACAGGCCTGGTATGAGTGGCTCTTTCCGCGCCTGGCCCGGCAGGTGAACGTGCTGCCCTGCTTTGTCTACACACCGCCGAGTTGGTCGGTGGCCGCCAAGACCTCCGCCCCGCCGCATGACCTGCGCAGCTACGGCGATTATCTGGACACGATGATCACCCGCTTCGGGGATTATTTCCAATGGGTGGAACTGTGGAATGAGCCCAACAACCAGCAGGAATGGGATTTCACGCTCGACCCGTACTGGCTGAAGTTCGCCGAAATGATCGGCGGCGCGGCCTACTGGGCGCGCCAGCGTGGCAAAAAGACGGTGCTGGGGGGGATGAGCCCGATCGATCCCAACTGGCTGCGGATGATGTGCCAGCGAAATGTCATCGACCACATCGATGCGGTGGCCATTCACGCCTTTCCCAATCGCTGCCAGTTCGAATGGCAGGGCTGGGAAAAGCTCATTGGGCGCGTCCGGGATGTGCTGGACCAGCACAAGCTGAATCCGGAAATCTGGATCACGGAAACGGGTTACTCCACCTGGCGGCACGATGAACGGCGGCAGTTGACCAGCCTGGTCGATGCGCTGGATGCCCCGGCGGCCCGGGTTTACTGGTATGCCATGCAGGACCTGGACCCGGCGGTGGCGACTGTGGGCGGTTTTCACTATGACGAGCGGGATTATCATTTCGGCCTGAAGCGCTCGGACGGATCGGAAAAGCTGCTGTTTCGCCTGTGGGCCGAAGGAGGCCTCCAGACGGTGCGGCAGGCGTACTGGCTGGGGCGCGGGCTGCGAACGCAGGGATCGGACCGCCCGGCCCTCATCACCGGCGGCTGCGGCTTTATCGGCATCAATGTGGCGCACCGGCTTTTGAGCCAGGAGCGTCCGGTGCTGCTGCTGGACAATCTCTCCCGGCCGGGAGCCGAGCGCAATCTCCAATGGCTCAAGCAGACGCACAAGGGGCGTCTGCGCATCGAGGCGGCGGACGTGCGGGATGCCCATGCGCTGCGGAACGCGGTTCACGGGGCGGCGCAGGTCTTTCACCATGCAGCGCAGGTGGCGGTGACCACGAGCCTGGTCAACGCCATTCACGATTTTGAGGTGAACGCCCGCGGCACGGTCAACCTGCTTGAGGCGATCCGGGCGCAGGATGATCCGCCCCCCCTGCTGTTCACTTCCACCAACAAGGTGTATGGCGGGCTGCCGGATTTAAAACTGCGGGCCCGGCACGGACGCTATGAGCCGGAGGATGCCGCCACGCGCGAGTCCGGGGTGGATGAAGCGCGTCCGCTCGATTTCCACAGCCCCTACGGCTGCTCCAAGGGAGCGGCGGACCAATACGTTCTTGACTATGCCCGCACGTTTGGGCTGCCGGCGGTGGTCTTCCGCATGAGCTGCATCTACGGCCCGCACCAGTATGGGAATGAGGATCAGGGGTGGGTTGCGCATTTCCTGATTCGGGCGATGCAGAACCAGCCGATCACCATCTATGGGGATGGAATGCAGGTGCGCGACATTCTGTTCATCGACGACCTGGTGGATGCCTTCCTGGCCGCGCACGCGAACATGTCCACGCTCAGCGGGCAGGCCTTCAACATCGGCGGCGGCCCAGCCAACACGATCAGTCTTATCGAGTTGCTGGATTTGATCGAGACATTCCAGGGACGGCGTCCGGCGCTCCGCCACAGCGCCTGGCGGCCGGGCGATCAGCGCTATTACGTCTCCAACACCAGCCGCTTCCAGACCGCCACGGGCTGGAAGCCGCGGGTGGGCGTTCGCCAGGGCGTGCGGCGGCTGCAGGAATGGCTGGCGAAGCAGGAATTTTCCGAGTCGACGGCGGCGCGTCCGGTGAAACGGCCGCGGTCAAAGAACCCAGCGCATCGGCAGTCCCCTAAAATTGAGCAAAACACCCATGTCCTCCACCATGCTCGCCGCGGTCGTTGAAGCGCCCCGGCGTCTTAACATTCATGAGGTTCCCATTCCCCGGCCCGCGGCCGATCAGGTGCGCGTCGCACTGGAAGGATGCGGCGTCTGCGCTTCCAACGTGCCGCCGTGGGAGGGGCGGGAATGGTTTGAATACCCGATGGCGCCGGGGCAACTCGGGCATGAAGGATGGGGCCGGATTGACGCCGTGGGAAGCGGCGTAAGCCAGTTCAAACCGGGCGATCGCGTCGCCATGCTCTCGGAGCACGCCTACGCCGAGTATGACCTGGCGGCGCAGAACGCCGTGGTGAAATTGCCGCCGGCGCTGGACGGCCAGCCGTTCCCGGCCGAGCCGCTGGCGTGCGCGATCAATATCTTCCGCCGCAGCGGCATCCAGCCGGGTCAGACGGTGGCGATCGTCGGGATCGGGTTCCTGGGCGCGCTGCTGACGCGGCTGGCCAGCGACGCCGGGGCGCGGGTGATTGCAATCAATCGCCGCCCGGCCGCGCTGGAGATGGCCGGGCGGATGGGGGCGGCGCACGCCCTGGCGATGGATGGACAGACGCTGGAGCAGGTCCAGCAGTTGACCGGCGAGGAACTGTGCCCCGTGGTGATCGAAGCGGCCGGCACGCAGGCCACGTTGGATCTGGCGGCGGCGCTGACGGGGATTCGCGGCCGGCTGGTCATCGCAGGATATCACCAGGACGGGCTGCGGCAGTGCAACCTGCAGTTGTGGAACTGGCGGGGATTGGATGTGATCAACGCCCACGAGCGCGATCCGGAAGTTTACCGCCGGGGCATGGAACTGGCGGTGGGGATGCGCATGGAGGGCCAGCTTGACGCCACACCGCTGTACACGCACCGGTTTCCATTGGAGGGATTGGGGGAGGCATTGGATCTGGCCATGCAACGGCCGGAGGGATTTGTCAAAGCACTGGTTGAAATCGCCCCGGGGCGGGGCGGGCGGGAAGGCTCCCGGGACAATCAGCCAGCCATCGAAGGGTAAGTGACATGAAGGTTTTGATGACAAGCGATGCGGTCGGCGGCGTGTGGACCTATGCCCTGGAACTGGCCGGGGCCCTGGCGGAGGATGGGGTGGAGGTCGTGCTGGCAACGATGGGGCCCCCTCCCAAGCAGCACCAGCGTCAGGAGGCCGCAGCGCTGGGGAATGTTCTGCTGGAATGCGGGGATTTCAAGCTGGAATGGATGGAGGATCCTTGGGAGGATGTCCGGCTGGCCGGACAATGGCTGCTGGAACTGGAGCAGGCGCATCACCCGAACCTGATTCATCTCAACGGATATGCGCATGGGACGCTGCCGTGGGCCGCGCCGGTGCTGATGGTGGCGCACTCCTGCGTGTTGTCCTGGTGGGAGGCGGTCAAGGGGGAGCCGATTCCGCCGCAATGGAGCCGGTATCGGCATGTGGTGGCCAGCGGGCTGGCGTCGGCCGATTGTGTCGTCGCGCCGTCGGCCCAGATGCTGGAAATGGCCCAACGGCATTACGGGCCGCTGCCCCGGACGCTGGTGATTCATAACGCCCGGGATCCGGCCCGCTGTCCGGCAGGGAAAAAGGAGCCGCTGATTCTGACCGCCGGCCGCATGTGGGATGAGGCCAAGAACCTTGCTGCCCTGGCGGCCATCGCCCCGGAGCTCCATTGGCCGGTCTATGTGGCCGGGTCGTCGCAGGCGGATGCGAATTCCTCCGGACAGCTGCCCCAGACGGGCGATGATGGCTCGCCGCGGGATGAACTCAGCGCCGGCCCGATCCGGTTTTTAGGCCCGCTTCCGGCCGCCGATTTGGCGGGATGGATGTCCCGGGCGGCGATCTACGCCCTGCCGGCGCGGTATGAGCCGTTTGGCCTCTCGATTTTGGAAGCAGCGCTGGCCGGCTGCGCGCTGGTGCTGGGAGACATTCCTTCGCTGCGTGAGATTTGGGGGGATGCGGCCCTGTTCATTGCGCCAGATGACCATGATGGCCTGCGGCAGGCGATCAACGCCCTGATTAACGACCCGGACCGGCAGGGAGCGCTGGCCGACCGCGCCCAGCAGCGGGCGATGGCGTATACGCCCCGGCGCATGGCCGATGCGTATCTGGCGCAGTACCGCCGCCTGCACGCCTTGATGCACATCACCGATCCCATTCTTCCCGGCGTAAGCCCGTTTCTTGAGCAACCCCGAATCAGCGCGGCCGCCGTCAAATAGGAGTTGTCCATGCGCATTGTCCTGTTTTACCATTCCCTGATTTCCGACTGGAACCACGGCAATGCCCATTTCCTGCGCGGGATCGCCTCGGAACTGCTGCACCGGGGCCATGACGTGCGTCTATTCGAACCGCGCAACGGCTGGAGCGCGGTCAACCAGCGGGCCGAAGCCAACGGAACAGCCCTCAAGGGATTTCGGGCGGCATATCCGAATTTGAAAAGCACTTCCTATCACCTGCCCACGCTCGATCCGGACCTGGCGTTGCAGGAGGCGGACCTGGTGATCGTGCATGAGTGGAATGAGCCGGAACTGGTGCGGCGAATCGGGGAGCACCGCGCGACCCGAGGGGGGTATCGTCTGCTGTTTCACGACACCCACCATCGCGCGGTCACCGATCCATCGGCCATGGGCGGGTACGACCTGCGGCACTATGACGGCGTGCTGGCCTTTGGGGGGGTGCTGCGGGAGATTTATCTCAGGAACGGCTGGACACGCCGGGCGTGGGTGTGGCACGAGGCGGCCGACACGCGGGTGTTTCGCCCCATTGTCGATCAGCCGACTGAAGGGGACCTGGTCTGGATCGGCAACTGGGGGGATGGGGAACGGTCGGAGGAATTGATGCGGTTTCTGCTGCGCCCCATCGCAGCGCTGAAGCTCGGGGCGCGGATTCATGGCGTGCGCTATCCGGCCGAGGCGCGGGCGGCGCTGGCCGAGGCGGGGGTGGAATATGGCGGCTGGCTGCCCAACTACCGGGCCCCGGAGGTGTTTGCCCGGTTCAAGTTCACGGTGCATGTGCCGCGCCGACCGTATGCACGCGCGCTGCCGGGGATTCCCACTATCCGCGTCTTTGAGGCGCTCGCCTGCGGCACGCCGCTGGTCTGCGCGCCGTGGGAGGATGCCGAGCACCTGTTCACGCCGGGAGAGGATTACCTGGTGGCGCGGGATGGTGCGGAGATGAAGGCGCATATGCGCCTGTTGCTCAAGGACCGCGCCTTCAGCCGACAGCTGGCCGCGCATGGCCACCATACGATCCTGTCGCGTCATACCTGCGCGCATCGGGTGGATGAATTGATGAACGTGGTCGATGAGCTGCGACAGGCCAAACCGGCCCCCGGGCGACGGGCCGGGAAGCGCGGGACTCCGTCGCGAGCCGCCGTCAACGGGAGATCAAGATGAACCACAAACCCACCATTGCCTTCTTCGGCTCCAGCCTTGTCTCGGCCTACTGGAACGGGGCGGCCACTTACTACCGGGGCCTGGTTCGCGCGCTGCACGCCCGCGGCTATCGCGTCACGTTCTATGAGCCTGATGCCTACGAACGGCAACAGCATCGGGACATGCCCGACCCGCCCTGGGCGCGGGTGGTGGTCTATTCAGCCCAGGGCACCGATGCGCTTGAGGCGTGCCTTCAGGAAGCCGCCGGTGCCGATCTGATCGTCAAGGCCAGTGGCGTGGGGGTTTTTGACGAGCTGCTTGAAGCGCGGGTTCCGGCCCTGCGGCGATCGGGCAATTTGGTGGCCTTCTGGGATGTGGATGCCCCGGCCACGCTGGAACGGCTTCGGCGGAACCCGCAGGACCCGTTTCATCCCCTGATTCCGCGGTATGACCTGATTTTCACATATGGCGGCGGGCAGCCGGTGATCTCGGCGTACGAACAACTGGGGGCGCGGCGATGCGTGCCGATTTACAACGCCCTGGACCCGCAAACGCATCATCCGGTCCCGCCCGAGCCGCGCTTTGAGGCGGACCTGGGATTTCTGGGCAACCGCCTGCCGGACCGGGAGGCGCGGGTGGAGGCGTTCTTCATTCAGGCCGCGGCGATGCTGCCCCAGCGGCAGTTTCTGCTGGGGGGAAGCGGATGGGAGGACAAGCCGCTGCCGCCCAACATCCGCCGCCTGGGGCACGTGCCGACGGCCGACCACAACGCCTTTAACTGCACGCCCAGGGCGGTGCTGAACATCAGCCGCCAAAGCATGGCCGATTTTGGCTTCTCGCCGGCCACGCGCGTCTTTGAGGCCGCCGGCGCGGCCGCCTGCCTCATTACCGATGATTTTCCGGGCATTGACGAATTCTTTGAACCGGAGACGGAGATTCTCGTGGCGCGGGATGGGGCGGATGTCGCACGGCAGCTTGAGGCGCTGACGCCTGCAAAAGCGACCGCCATCGGGCAGGCCGCGTGCCGGCGGGTTCTGGCTGATCATACCTATGCCCAGCGGGCGGTGCGATTTGAGGAGGCAATCGGGGCCGATCCCGGAAGTGGGATTTCGGGTGCCGGGATTCGGGATTCTCACTCCAATCCGAATCCCGGCACCCAAAACCCGAAATCCGAGTCCCTCAACATCGTCATTCTCGGCCTGTCCATCACCTCTTCATGGGGAAACGGACACGCTACGACCTATCGGGGCCTGGTGCGCGAGCTGAGCCGCCGGGGACATCAGGTTTTGTTTCTTGAGCGGGATAAGCCCTGGTATGCGAACAACCGCGATCTACCCCACCCCCCTTTTGGGCGCACGGCATTGTATAAGACGGTGGAGGACCTGAAGCGGCGATTTGCGGCCGAGGTCCGGCAGGCGGACCTGGTGATCGTCGGCTCGTATGTGCCCCAGGGCGTGGCCGTTGGGCAATGGGTGATCCAGACCGCGCGGGGGCTGCCGGCATTTTATGACATCGACACGCCGGTCACGCTGGCGAAGCTGGAGCGGGGCGATGAGGAATACCTGTCGCGGGCCCTGGTGCCGCGCTACCGGCTGTACCTCTCCTTCACCGGCGGGCCGACGCTGGAGCGGCTGGAAAGGGAATTCGGGTCCCCCGCCGCCCGGGCGCTCTATTGCGCGGTGGACCCGGAATCGTATTACCCGCAGGAGTCGGCCAAAATCTGGGAACTGGGGTACCTGGGCACCTACAGCCCCGACAGGCAGCCCGCGCTGGAGCAGTTTTTGATGGGAACGGCGCGCCGGCGTCCCGCCGGGCGGTTTGTGGTGGCGGGCTCGCAGTATCCCTCGGAGATCGACTGGCCGCCCAACGTACAGCGCATCGAGCATCTGAACCCATCGGAACACCGGGCCTTCTACAACCAGCAGGATTTGACGCTCAACCTGACTCGCTCGGACATGCGTCGGGCCGGCTACTGCCCCAGCGTGCGCCTGTTTGAGGCGGCCGCCTGCGGGGTGCCGATCCTGACTGACCGGTGGGAGGGGCTGGATGAGTTCTTCACACCCAATGAGGAAATCTGCGTCATCGGCAACACGGAGGAGGCGTTGCGGCTGATGGAGCAGCGCCAATCCAAGGCGATGCGCCTGCTGGGACAGGCCGCGCGGCATCGGGTGCTGTCGCGGCACACGGCGGCCCATCGGGCGGCCGAATTGGAAACCATCGTACATGAGCTGAATCAATGACCTCCACGGACACACAGGATCGGCAAGGGACGGCCGAGCAGGTCGAGGCCCTCAAGCCCTGGTTTCACAATCTCCACTTGCCGGACGGCACGCAGACGGTGCCCGATCACTGGCTGGGGGATTTTCCCACGTTCAAGTGGCGACAAATCGGCCACCACCTGCCGGAGGACCTGCGTGGATGGCGGTGCCTGGACATCGGCTGCAACGCGGGGTTTTATTCGTTTGAGCTGGCGAAGCGCGGCGCTGAGGTGCTGGGGATCGATGTTGATGAGCACTACCTGAAGCAGGCGCGCTGGGCGGCAAGACAGTATGGACTTGAGGATCGGATACGCTTTTGCCGCATGCAGGTGTATGACCTGGCGCGGCTGGGCGAGACGTTCGACCTGGTCTGGTTCATGGGCGTGCTCTATCACCTGCGCTATCCGATGCTCGGCCTGACCCTGGTCTGCCGGAAAGTGGGCCGGCTGATGGTCTTCCAGACCCTCACGATGCCGGGGAGCGAGGTATTTGAGGCGACCGACAACCGACTCTGGGAGGAGCGGGAGCTGATGGGGGAGCCGGGCTGGCCGAAAATGGCCTTTCTCGAACACGGATTCGCCGGCGATCCCACAAACTGGTGGGCGCCCAACCACGCCGCGGTCGAGGCGATGCTCCGCAGCTGCGGGATGGAAGTGACCCACCGTCCGGGACATGAAATCTACCTCTGCCGGCCGACGGGCACGATCGAGGAGGATCCGGAACTGGATTCGATCCTGCACCTGTCGTCGCCGGCGGATCCCGAATGAGACTGTCGCATCCAATCCGGCCATTGACACTCCCCCACCGGTGGTCTAGCTTTCGGCGCATATGATTCGTCTGACGCGGCATGGATTTCGGGAGATGCTCATCGGGTCGCTGGTGCTGATTGCGGTGGGCGTGGTGGTGGGTTATGCGCTCTGGTGGCCGCTGTCGCTGCTGGTGATTCCGGTGCTGGTGTGGCTGTTCGCGTTCTTCCGCGATCCCGAGCGGCTGGTGCCGGCGGTGCAGCACGCGATGGTCAGTCCGGCCGACGGCGTGGTCTCGGACATCACGGACATTCCGCATGACGAGCTGTTGGGCGGCCCGGCGGTGCGGGTGGGGATTTTCCTGTCCGTCTTCAACGTCCATATCAACCGCAGCCCATGCGACGGGCGGGTGATCGCCACCAACTACAAGCCGGGGAAGTTCATCAATGCGATGAAGCACGACCAGGCGTCCAGCGAGAATGAGTCGAACACGGTGGTGCTGGCCGAACCGCACGGCGAGCGTCCCATCGCGGTGGTGAAGCAGATTGTCGGGCTGATTGCCCGGCGGATCGTCTGCACGGTAAGCAACGGCGATATCGTGGAGCGGGGGCAGCGGATCGGCATGATCAAATTCGGCAGCCGGACGGAACTGAGCATTCCGAAGTGGATGGGGCCAAAAATTCAGGTGAAGATCGGGCAGCCGGTGCGCGGGGCGGCGGACATCATCGCCCTGCTGGAGCAGGGTGTGCACACGGAGACGCCGGCCGCCGGGACGGATGAATTTGAGCCGATCGTAGGACGGGAAAGCCCGGCGTGAACATGGACAATGGAAAATGGAAAATGAAAAATGGAAATCAGGCGCGGCGGCGAGCGGTGACAATGGCTCGTCCGAGCATGCGGGCGATTTCCGAGGTTTCCCGGCGGACATCGGCGATGCGGGGTTCCTGAACCAACCTGGTTTCCACAATCAGCCGCAACCAATAAAGGGTTTCTCTCGCTTCCTTCAATGCGATGAGGTATTTGGCGACGAAATCAGCTTTGCTCTGAGCGGCCTGCCCTTCCTCGATATTTGCGCCGATGGAAGTTCCGGCGCGCAGCAACTGACTGGCGAGGGTGCGCGGCGTTCCAGGCTGGCGGTCCAAAAAGCGACAAAGATGAACAATCCGGACCGCCAATCCGAAAGACCGGTCGGGAATGCTGGAAGATGTGGGAGTAATCATTCCTTCATCATGGCCCTTCCATTTTCCATTTTTCATTTTCCATTTTCCATTTGACATGCCTCCCCTTCCCTCCAACTCCGTCCATCATCTGCATCGCCGCCAGCGGCGGCGGTGGCGCCGGCGGCGGGCGTATATCCGCTCGGTCTACTTTCTGCCCAGCCTGGCGACCCTGGGCAATGCGATCTGCGGGTTCGCGGCCATTTATGTGGCAGCATTGGATCCGTCGCTGCCCAGCGCCGACTGGCTGACGGCGCGCTTCGCCGAGCACCGATTCACGGTGGCGGCCTATCTGATCTTCTTCGCCATGGTCTTTGACGCCCTGGACGGGCGGCTGGCGCGGTTTGCCCGGCATACGACCGATTTCGGCGGGCAGCTGGACAGCTTGGCGGATGTGCTGAGCTTTGGGGCGGCGCCGGCGTTTCTGGCGCTGCAGGCGTTTAAGGCGGGGTACCCGGATGTGCCGACGATCCTGTCGCGGCTGATCTGGGCGGTCGGGGCGCTGTTCATGAGCTGTGCGGCCATGCGCCTGGCGCGGTTCAATGTCAGCAATGAGCATGGGGAACAGCACCACTTCAGCTTCCTGGGGCTGCCCAGCCCCGGGGCGGGGGCGGCCGTGGCATCGCTGGTGCTACTGGAACAATATCTGCAGAACCACGGCCTGGCGTGGCTGTCGGCAATGTGCCTGTGGCTGCTGCCGCCGGTGGTGCTGGGAGCGGGGCTGCTGATGGTCAGCGCGGTGCGGTATCCGCACATGGTGAACCGGTATCTTCGGGGCAAGCGCTCAATCGCGCGGCTGGTGGCCGTGCTGGTGATCGCGCTGCTGTTCGTGGTGGCGCATCAGGTGACGCTGGCGATCGGCGCGCTGGGGTATGCGGCGTACGGGCCTGCATTGTGGCTGCTGGCGCGATGGCGCAAGAGCGGGGCGGGCGAGATGCCACACACCCAGCCGAATTCCTAGATTGCAGATGAATCTCCAGGCGCCACGAGGCAGCGGACGGGCTGATTCCGGCAGTGGCATGCCGTGGGCTATGCGTCCTGGCATGCCAGAACTCGCAACCCCCCTCTCCACCCTTGCACTGCGCCACCACGCCTAAACAACAAAGGCATGATGGATTGCTCCATCATGCCTTTGGATTTTAGGTTCCGGCCCGTTCAGGCACGGCTTAGCCGACTTCTTCCAGGATCTGGTTCTTCACCTGGGCGGGCACCGGCGCGTACTTGCTGGGCTCCATGACGGAGCTGGCGCGGCCCTGGCTCATGGAGCGAAGTTCGGTGGTGTAGCCGAACATCTCGCTCAGGGGCACCTCGGCCTCGATGACGCGGGTGTTGCCGCGCTGTTCCATGTTGACAATGGAACCGCGCCGCTTGCTCAGGTCGCCCGTGACGGAGCCGACAAAGTCCTCGGGGGTCGTGATGACCAGCTTCATGATCGGTTCCAGGAGCGTGAGGCCGGCCTTCTGGCAGGCCTCCTTGAAGGCCAGCGAGCCGGCCTGCTCGAAGGCGACCTGCGAACTGTCAACGGGGTGATAAGAACCATCCAGCAACGTGCATTTGACGTTGATGAGGGGGAAGTTGGCCAGCACGCCGCTCTTGGCGGTCATGCGGGCACCATATTCCACCGAGGGGATGTATTCCTTGGGGATCGCACCGCCGAAGACCTTGTTCTCGAAGGCGAAGTTGTCGGTGAACTTGAGTTCGGCCTCCTTGGCCTCCTCCTCGGTGAAGGGCTCGACGGAGACGGTGGCATCGCCGAACTGGCCGCGACCGCCGGTCTGCTTGACGAACTTGCCGCGGGCCTCGGCCTTCTTGGTGATGGTCTCCTTGTAGGCGACCTTCGGCTTTCCGACCAGCACATCCACCTTCATGTCGCGCGTCAGCTTGTTGCGGAGAATCTCCAGGTGAAGCTCGCCCATGCCGGCGATGATGGTCTGGCCGGTCTGCTCGTCGTAGTTGGCCTGGAAGGTGGGGTCCTCGCGCTTGAGGGTGGTGAGGGCCTCACCCAGCTTCTGCTTGTCGCCGGCGGTCTTGGGCTCGATGGACATGCTGATGACCGGCTCTGGGAAGCTGGGCTTCTCCAGCAGGATCGGGTTGTCCATATCGCACAGGGTATCGCCGGTGAGGGCCTCCTTGATGCCGATGCAGGCGACGATGTCGCCGGGCTCGGCCACATCCAGCGGATTGCGGTCGGAGGCGTGCATCTGGAACATGCGGCTGATGTTTTCCTTCTTGTTGCGGCTGGCGTTGAGGACGCGGGTCCCCTTTTCCAGCTTGCCGCTGTAAACACGAACATAGGTCAGGTCGCCGTGCTGGTCATTGACTATCTTGAATGCCAGGCCGCAGAAGGGCTCATTGGGATCGGGATGACGCTCGATGATCTTGGCTTCATCCTTGAGATCATGCCCCTTGATGGGCGGCAGATCGAGCGGGCTGGGCAGGTAATCGAGGACGCCGTCGAGCAGGCGCTGGACGCCGACGTACTTCAAGGCCGACCCGCAGAAAACGGGGTGAGCCAGGAAGTTGATGGTCGCCTTGCGCAGGGCGGCCTTCAGCTCCGGTTCGGAGATTTCCTCGCCGCTGAGGTATTTTTCGGTCAAGGCGTCGTCGGTCTCGGCCACCCGCTCGATCAGCTCATGGCGCCACTTCTCGTAGCGCTCCTGCTCGTCGGCGGGGATGGGCTTCTCCTCCCACTTGGAGCCCTTGTCGTTCACATCCATGGAGTAGTAGATGGCCACGCCGCGGAGCAGATCGATCATGCCTTGGAAGGTGGAACCCTGGCCAATGGGAATCTGGACCGCCACGGCCGGAGCGCCCAGGCGCTCGCGGATGGAGTTGAAGCTGAAGTCGAAATCGGCGCCCAGTTTGTCCATCTTGTTGATGAAGCAGAGGCGGGGGACGTTGTACTTGGTGGCCTGACGCCAGACGGTTTCGGACTGGGCCTCGACGCCCTCCTTGCCGTCGAAAACGGCAACCGCGCCGTCGAGGACGCGGAGGGAGCGTTCGACCTCAACCGTGAAGTCCACGTGTCCGGGGGTGTCGATCAGGTTGATGATGTGGTCCTTCCAGGGGCAGGTGGTGGCGGCCGACTGGATGGTGATGCCGCGTTTCTGCTCTTCCTCCAGGAAGTCCATGACGGCGGTTCCCTCGTGGACCTCGCCCATCTTGTAGGTTTTGCCGGTGTAGTAGAGGATGCGCTCGCTACAGGTGGTTTTGCCCGCGTCGATGTGCGCGGCGATGCCGATGTTGCGGATTTTGGTGAGGTCGCGTGCCATAGAAGTTCCTTTGCCAACCCCGGCTGTGGCGGGGTAAAACACCGGCCGCCCATGCGGCCGGACAGTATCCATACGTCATTTCTGGTCGCAGGTTTGCTCGAAAGCGAGCGGCCGGCGGTGAGGGGGAGTACTGTAGCGATCTGGGGAGGTTCGTCAAGGGTTGGGATTCGGGATTTGGGGGAAATGGGTTCGTTTGAGAGGCGGGCCCGGAGGTGGAGTCAGGAGTCGGGAGGCACATGGCGGAGTGGAAGGCCGCTTGCATTCGGGGGGGGATTGGACTATCGTTTGGCCCATTGGTTCGGCCGCGTGGGCGGCCGGTTTTGTTAGGGACCGACCCTTGGCCGGAGGACGGCTGGGAGTTTGGTGGCTGGAGTAGTGGATTATGGCGATCGCAGGCGAAGCGAAACAGGCGGTGGTTTCGGAGTACAAGGTTCACGAGAAGGACACGGGTTCTCCCGAGGTGCAGATCGCGTTGCTGACAACGCGGATTAATGAGCTGACTGAGCACCTGAAGACCCACAAGAAAGACCATTCCTCCCGTCGGGGATTGCTGAAGATGGTCGGAAAGCGCAACAGTCTGCTGAAGTATCTGACGCGCACGGACCGGACCCGCTATCTTCAGATCATCGCGCGTCTGGGACTGCGTAAGTAACGGCATGGCGTCCATCGGGGACGCCATTTTTATTCATGGCCGGCCCGCGGCGCGCCTCTTTCGGCCTCGTGGCGGACGCCTCAGAAGAAAGCCGGCCTCGGCCCATTACCAAAGTTGCCAGTTTCCAGTTCGTAGGGTGGGCTTTAGCCCACCACCGCTGACTGGTGGTAAAGCCCACCCTACGAACTGGCAACTGACAACTCCCTGTCGGGCCGATTCCCCCCTTGAGGCTGCTGAAGGATATTGTCTATGCAAGCCATTCGAGTCGAACGCCAGATCGGCGGTCGTACGTTGCCTATCGAGACCGGCAGCTTTGCCCGCCAGGCCGATGGGTCGGTGACGGTTCAGTATGGTGAATCGATTGTTTTCGGCGCGGTGGTCCGCGCCAAGCCGCGCGAGGGGATCGATTTCTTCCCGCTTCAGGTCGATTACCGCGAGCGGCGGGCGGCGGCCGGGAAGTTCCCCGGCGGGTTCATGAAGCGCGAGGGGCGCCCCACCACCAAGGAAATCCTGACGGCCCGGCTGATTGACCGGCCGCTGCGTCCCTTGTTCCCCAAGGGGTTCATGGACGAGGTGCAGATTCACCTGAACGTGCTGACCTTTGACGGGCAGAACGACACGGACATCTTTGCCGGCATCGCGGCCAGCGCGTCGGTGGCGATCAGCGATATTCCGTTTCTCACGCCCACGGCCCACGTGCGCGTGGGGCGGATCGATGGGGAATTCGTCCTGAACCCCACCGTTGAGCAGTTGGAATACAGCGAGTTTGACCTGGTGGTGGCCGGGACGAAGCATTTTGTGAACATGATCGAGATCGGGGCCCGCGAGGTGCCCGAGGACACGGTGGCCGACGCAATTGAGTTCGGGCACAAGGCGGTCATCGAGATCGTCGGCATGATTGAGGAGTTGCAGGGCAAGGCCGGCAAGGAGAAGGTGGGCGACATCAAGCATCCCGACGCCGGGTTTGTGGATGCGATCCGGGCGAAGGTGGCCGACCAGATCCGCGAGGTGAAGGGGAAGCCGGGCAAGCAGGACCGGGCCGAGGCCGTGGCGAACATCCTGGATAGCCTGCTGGAAGAGATGGCTCCGCCGGTGACGGATCCGAATGCGCCCTACCTGGCGATCGCCGCGCAGAAGGAAAAGGCGAAGCAGGTTCGAAGCATCTTCGCCGAAATCGAGGAAGAGGCGACGCGGCAGGCGATTCTGGACGGCGTCCGTCCCGACGGGCGCGGCTTCAACGACATTCGCCCGATCAGCTGCCAGGTGGGTCTGCTGCCCCGCGTGCACGGGTCGGCCGTCTTTACCCGCGGCGAGACGCAGGCGATGGTCACCGCCACCCTGGGCACCAGCAGCGATGAGCAGCTGGTGGACGGGCTGACGGAGGAATACAGCCAGAAGTTCATGCTGCACTACTACTTCCCCAGCTATAGCGTGGGCGAGGTGCGGCCGATTCGCGGGCCCGGCCGGCGCGAGATCGGGCACGGGGCGCTGGCCGAGCGCAGCCTGATCGCAGTGCTGCCGAGCGTGGAGGAATTCCCTTACACCGTGCGGCTGATCAGCGACATCCTGGAGTCCAACGGCAGCTCGTCGATGGCCAGCTCCTGCGGCGGCTGTCTGGCACTCATGGATGCGGGCGTGCCGATCAAGAAGATGGTGGCGGGAATTTCCGTGGGCTTGGTGAAGGAGGGGGACAAACAGGTCCTGCTGACCGACATCCTGGGCGAAGAAGATCACTTCGGCGACATGGACTTCAAGGTGTGCGGCACGCGGGATGGGATCACGGCGATCCAGCTCGACATCAAGATCGAGGGGCTGGATTACGGGATCATCCGCAAGACGCTCCACCGGGCCAAGGAGGCGCGACTGGTGATTCTGGACAAGATGAGCCAGACGCTCGACGCGCCGCGGCCTCAAATCAGCGAGTACGCCCCGCGTCTGCTGACGATCAAGATTGACCCGGAGAAGATCGGCAAGCTCATCGGCCCGGGCGGCAAGACGATCAAGAAGATCCAGGAGGAGACCGGCGCCAACATCGACATCGAAGACGACGGCACGGTCTACATCAGCGCGGTGGACGGCGCGGCGGCCGAGAAGTGCCGCGACATCGTCGAGGCGATGACGGCGGAGGTGAAGGTCGGGCGCATCTACACCGGCAAGGTGGTGAGCATCAAGGATTTCGGTGCGTTTGTCGAAATCGCCCCGGACACCGACGGCCTGTGCCACGTGTCGGAATTATCCAGCCACTATGTGGAGCAGGTGACCAATTTCGTGCACATGGGCGACGAAATCCCGGTGAAGGTGATCCTGATCGACGATCAGGGGCGCATCAAGCTCAGCCGCAAGGAAGCCCTGAAGGAACTGGGCCAGGAAGACCCGGAACCGGTGCAGAGCGAGCGGCCAGAGGGCGACGATGACGCCGGCAACCGGAGCGAGCGGCATGATCGGGGCGGCGACCGCGGTGGACGCGGCGGCGATCGGGGCGGTCGCGGCGGACGGGGTGGACGCGGCGGGCGCGGTGGCGACCGCGGTGGACGCCGGGACGATTAAGTTCAGCCCCTCAAAACCCAAACGCCGTGAAGAGGTTTCTCTTCACGGCGTTTTTTTTGACCGGTGCGGCGCCTCCGTCGAGCCCCGGGAAAAAGCCCGGCATGGCAATGGTCTTCTGGAGCAGGGATGGAGCCGTAGAACAAGCGCTGTCGCGCGGGGAGGCGGCGGCTATGCTTTGATCCATGAACCAGGAACAGGTTCCATGGCCGCCATTGCCGCTGGAGGCATGGAAGGAGACGGCGCAGACGCTCCATCTCTGGATGCAGATCGTGGGAAAAATCCGGCTCACGCAGACGCCATGGATCAACCATTCGTGGCACGTGCCGCTTTACGTCACCGCGCGGGGAATGACGACCTCACCGATGCCGCATGGGCGGCGGCTGTTTCAGATTGATTTTGATTTCATCGATCACCGGCTGCTGATTGAAGCGAACGATGGGATGATTCGCCACATGACGCTGCGGGCGCGTTCGGTGGCCGATTTTTATCTGGAACTGACCACGCTTTTGGCCGGCATGGGGCTGGGGGTGCGGCTTGACACAACGCCCAATGAAATCGCTGATGCCATTCCCTTTGAGAAGGACCAGACCCACGCCTCTTACGATCCGGAGTACGCTAACCGATTCTGGCGTGCCACGGCCCAGGCGGATCGGGTTTTCCAGCAGTTTCGCGCGAGGTTCGTGGGCAAATGCAGCCCTGTGCATTTTTTCTGGGGGAGTTTCGACCTGGCGGTGACGCGCTTTTCCGGGCGGAGGGCGCCGGAGCATGCCGGCGGCGTCCCGCATCTGCCGGATTGGGTGGTGCGGGAGGCTTATTCGCAGGAGGTGTGTAGCTGCGGCTTTTGGCCGGGGGGAGAGCCGACGCCGTTTCCGCTCTTTTACTCATACGCCTATCCCGAGCCGCCGGGGTATGCCGCGGCGACGGTGCGCCCGCAAGGGGCGGAATACCATCCCGGACTGCGCGAGTTCATTCTGCCCTACGAAGCCGTGCGGCAGGCGGCATCGCCGGATGCGGTGCTGTTGGAATTTCTGCAAAGCACGTACGACGCGGCGGCCAATCTGGGAAAATGGGACCGAGCCGGCCTGGAATGGGATGGGCCGCCGAAATTGAAGTAGAAGATATCGAAGGTTCCAATGCGCCGGGCCATTATTCATCGGGCACACCGGTGCGGTCGACGGCCTGTTTGCCGGTGCGGAGGAGGACGCCGTTGGCATCGGCCTGGGCGCTGACGTGCGCACGGCGGGAGGCATAGACCGAGAACGGCGCGGAGCGACCCTGGAGATGGATCACGCCATCCTGGAGCGTCGCTTTGGCCACGGCGGCGTTGGGGATCGACAGTTCCCAGGTCACCTGTGGGGGCGGACGTAGGCCATTGGGCTGGGCATAGAAGTAATAGGCGGTCTGGGCCTTGGCGTTGAAGGTGATCGTCAGGCCGTCGTACAGGATTCCGGTCTGCATCTGTCGCGTGGATTGATCCGTTACCTCATCGATCACATACATCAGGAACGAGGGGCCGGGATGAACATTGTGGGCCTGAAGCTGAACCGGCCCATCCTGGGTGCTATACAGCAGGACACGGCCTTCGTTGGGCATCCGCGTCGGCTTGGCCGGGGCGGCGGCGGCCGGAGCAGCTCCGAATTGCACCTTCACCGGCGTCAGGGCCGGCGACCAGCGGGGGCTGAGGATATTCCAGAAATGGTCGAAATCCTTCTCCTTTTTCAGCATCATCTCCACGACCTGGCGATCGGTGCGCTGAAGGGAGGAGGTGAAATCGGACGGCAGCATGCCGGCGTTGCGCAAGCGCCACTGGAGCACGATCATGTTCTGCTCGATCAAGGTCAGCCGCCGCTGCTGGGCGGGGGTCATGGGCTGCTGCCGGGCCTTGAGGAACAGGCTCTCCATTTCCGGGTAGTGCGTCCCGAACAAGGCCTTGAACATCGCCTCATCGGGCATGTAGCGGGCCGAGGGGTGCGTGCGGTAGTAGTCGCCAAACCAGGTTTCCAGCTTCTGGTAAAGCTCGCCCATGACGGCCGCGGCGTGCGGGCCGTAGGCGCGATCCAGCCACTCGGCCTGCAAGGCGGCGGCATCCAATTTCGGGTTCCACAGAAGCTTGGCGGAGATGTAATTGACCAGCGCCCCCTGGCTCCAGGCGCCCACCCCATAGAACTTGGCACCCTTGATATGGTACTTCACCAGCCGGGGGAAGACGAAGTTGAGGATGTCGATGCCCGGCGGCGTGATCATGCCGCTGTTGAGCGTGAACTGGTTGGGCAGGTCGTAATAGAACCAGGTGGGCGGGGCGACCTTGGCCCAGCCGCCCATCACCTCGTCGAACAGCTGCCGGGTCCGGGGGCGGTAGAGGGTGTAGCCGTAGTCAAAGGAAGGGGCGATGACGGGGGTGAAGTTGTCCGGCAGGGTCATGCTCCCCTTGGTGGGCGGGAAGAGGTAGTCGGAATAGATGAAGCCGGCCAGTTTGCCCTTGGGATATTTTTTGGCCACGACGGCCGAGACATCGTGATACCACTTGAGGATCAGCGGGGTGATGGAGGGATATTCGGCGCCCGGGGGGACGGGATCGTAGAGCGCCTTGCTCTCTTTGCTCTGGCTCCACCCCCGGCTGTCGCTGGGGGAGAGAGAGTAGGTGTTCATCTGCGGGTCGGCCTTGAGGGCGGCGATCGCCTGGTCGGCGAAGTAGTTGACCAGCTGGGGATTGGTCGTCTCCAGCTTGTACCGCCCCACCGGCGAAACGCGCTTGCCGTCGATCATGGCGAACCAGTCGGGATGGGTTTTGAATTCCTCGGCCGGGACGGTCTGGGTCCAGCTGTGGCCGTCATTGAGGCGGAAGGAGAAGCCAAGTTTCTGATGATCCCCCCACTGCTGGACGGAGGTGGTGGTCTGGACGTAGGGGAGCGTGCGATAGATGAACAGGGGCGATTCGGTGCGGTCGATCTCGTCAATGGTGAAGGTGGCCTTGGCCGGCACATCGCGGCCCAGGTCGCCGGGCAGCAGCCAGCGCACGCCCAGATAGTCTTCCAAAAAGGTGTAGACGCCATTGGCGGTGCCGTTGCTGAAACCGCCGTTTTCGGTGAACTGCGGGCCGGGGATGTCCGGCTGCGGGGTGTAATTGTTGTAAGGCCGGCCGTTGCTGGTGGTGGTGATCAGGGCGGCGGTGTCCAGCCCAAGGATGTAGAGGTCCTGCCCCCTGGTGACGATACGGTAGCCCTCGGGTGGAATGTTCTGAATGGACAGCCCGGCGGCTTTGGCCTGCGCGGTCGAGCCGAGGCTGATGAGCGGGCCGGTTTTAGCCTGATTTTCCTTCTGGATCGGGAGTTTGGCGCCGGTCGCCTCGGCGATGTCGCGCTGCAGCTCCAAAGCGGCCGCCTGCACGGAATCCGGGGCCTTGGCGGGGATGACAATGGAATAGTCACTTTTTCCCTGATCCGCAATCGTGATCGCGCCAAATGCGCTGCCGGCCAGGGGAAGAATCAACACAAGCATTCCAGCGCGACAAAATTTCATCATGATTCTGAAGTCCTGTTTCATGCAGTCATTGATCACCGGCGGCTTGCCTTACGGATTGGGTTTGGCGGGCCAATCGTAGGCACGGGTGGACTCAACCACCTGTGTTGCGGGCGGGGGATACGCCGCCAGGTCCCGCTTGGAATAGACCACATACATGCTGCCCACCTTGCTGTTGGAAAAGAGCATGAAAGAACCCCAATCCTTGGGCTCGAATTTGACGCTTCCATCGGCAAACAGCACGTTGCCGCCCCGGGGGTGGCCCGGCTTCATCCAGTTCGGCGCACTGGTGCCGAAGGAGACATACATGAAATCCTGCGCCAGCGCCTGCTCGTTCTTGATGTCGGGCATTCGGGGGCCGTAGGCCCGCCGTTCGGCGGGATTGGTGCTCCAGTTGTTGAGCATGAGGTAGCCGACGTATCGGTTCGTGCGAACCCAATCGACCGGGAACTGGTCCTGCTCCGGACAGACGAACACCGCAGCGTTCTTGAGGTACGGCATATACGGATTGAGGGTGGATTCATCCGCAATGGTCGTGGAACCGTCGGGGAGGGCGTAATTGTTGAAGACGTAAGGGTTGTTGAGCATCGCCGCCCGCCCCAGCCACTGGCGATTGTCCTGGGTGTACATGCGCATGGCAAGGCCGATCTGGCGAAGCTGGGAGCCGCAGGAGACGACCTTGGCCGCCTCGCGGGCGCGGTTCAAGGCGGGCAGGAGCATCGCGATCAGGATCGCTATGATGCCGATGACGACTAGCAGTTCCACCAGGGTAAAGGCGTGTTTTCGAGGCATGGATGCTCCTATTTTGCTCAGGCTGAACCGATTCGCGCTCATTTAAGTTGCTTTCTCCAGAACGACATCGAACGTAGCCAGCCGCGGTTCGCCGCCGGGCGCACGCGGGATTTCCAGCGCCCCATCCATGGACGGATCGCTGGAGCGCCGCACCACCAGGTGCGGCGGCAATTCGATACGCCGGTATCCCTTGGCGGTTCGCACCGCCTCCAGGCCCCCCTCCAACTGTTCCAGTAGCAGATCAAAGGCCGTCCGTCCTACCTCATCGCGCGGCTGATGGACACTCGAGAGCCCCACCGGCAGGTAAGGGGCGAACAGATCATCGTCGAAACCAACCAGGGCCACATCGCCCGGCACGGCCCGCCCGGCCGCCCGCAGGGCGTGCAATACGCCCATCGCCACCGTATCGGAGGCGACAGCCAGGGCGTCGATGTCCGGATGTTCTGCCAGCAGCCGCCGCCCCAGTTCCACCCCCATGGCCGGGGCGTCAAATCCCAGCGGCTGCCCGTAGGTGATCGTCGGCACGTGCCGGGCATCCAGCCCCGCCTCTTGCAGTGCCCGGGCCATGCCGCGCAGTTTGGCGCGGCCCTGGGGGCTTTCATGGGAAGTCAGAACGAAGGCCGGTCGCCGCCGCCCGATCTCCAGCAGATGACGCACCTGCAAATAGCCCCCCTTCTGGCGGTCGATGCTCACATCGGGCGTCGCCAGCGGCAGGTGGGAATCGAGCGTGACCAGCGGCTTGTCCATCGCCAGAACCTGCTCGACGATTCGACCCTCACATTGCGCGGAGGGGCGCATGATCAGCCCGTCCACGCGCTCGTCCAGAAAGGTGCGGAGGTATTCCTCTTCCCGGTCCGGATCGCCGCGATGGAGCCCCAGCAGCAGGTGGTATCCCTTTTCCGCCGCGCGGGCCTCGATGGCGTTAAGGCGCCGGGCGGCAATGCCATCCCCCTGCGAGCCCAGCACCAGCCCGATTTTGCGGGTGGCCGCGCCGCGCATGCCGCGGGCCAACGGGTTGGGGCGATAGCTCATGCGCTGTGCAGTTTCGCGGACGCGCTGGCGGACGGCCTCGGAGGCGTAACAATCTGCCCGCCCCCCCAGCACGGCCGAAACGGTGCTGATGGAAACCTTCGCCTCTCGGGCCACATCCTTCAGCCGAGGGGTGCGAGGGGCGGTTTGAGGCCCGGATCGTTCCATATGGATCATTCTATACATCGGGCCGAAAAGGTGTCAATCAACAGCAGAGCGGCTCTGTGCCGGGAAACCAAGGCCGGGGCGGGATCGACGAAAAGTGTCTAAAGAATTACTCCAGTTCGGCCACGGGAACGACCTGGCCTTGGGCGGCCGACTGGTCGATGGCGCAGGCCACGGCGACCACGTTGAATCCATCTTCCAAATCCGGCTTGACCTGGCGGTTTTCGCGGATGCCGTCGGTGAAAATCTTGGCCAGACGGTCATCCCCCCCGCCGTGGCCCCCTTCGCTGGGGATGTTCCAGTGTTCCTGGCGGGTGGACCCGATCCAGCTGACTTCGATTCGCTGGAAGGGATTGCCGTTGAAGACCTGAATGCTCAGCCGCCCCCGGTCGCCGATGATGGTGTGCTCCACCTTGTAGTCGGGCGTGAAAAAGCACTCAATATAGCTGCCGCGCGCCCCGCTGGCGTAGTTGAGCGTCACAATCTGGTTGTCGTGCAGGTCCACATCCTCACCGTAAACGCACAGGTGGTTCTTGGTGGACTTGGGATTGGGCAGCCCGTTGATCCGCACTTTGTCAGCCGAATACATGCACTCGGCCGCGATGTCGCATTCCTCGCAGGTCAGGCCGGCGGGCTTGTCGCCGCCGAAGTGGTCCTGCCCCGCCGAGGCGAAGACGCTCAGGGGGCGGCTGTTCATCAGGTACATCTGGATGTCCAGCTGATGCACCGCCTTCTGCAGGGTCAGGGTGTTGCCGGGGGGCTTGTGGCTGTTGTGCCACTCCCGTCGCCGCCAAAAGCTGCCCATCCGCCCGCAGGAATCGACCGTCATCGCCAGGCGCGGCGTGCCGATGAGGCCGTCCTCGATTTTCTGCTTGGCCTCGATGATTGCCTGGGCGTAGCGGAATTCGTGTCCCACCACCCCCACCTTCCCCGAGCGCCGCCAGCGCCGCACCAGGTCGCGGGCGTCGGATATGGAGGTGGTCATCGGCTTTTCGACAAAACAGTGAAAGCCGCGATCCAGGACGCTGGAGGCGATTTTGTGATGGGTGGCGTCGCTAGTGGCGATGAGGGCGGCATCGAACTCGCCCCATTTGAGCAGCGCTTCGACGTCGGTGAAGACGGGGACGGGGGGCTGATCCTTCGGAAATTCGGCCGCCCGCTGGCGGGCCAGCGGTTCGTTCAGGTCACAAATGGCGGCCGGGCGGGCCAGTCCCTGCGGCTGCCAGATCGACTGCACCAGCGAGACGCCACGGGTGGCGCCAATCATGGCGACGCGGGGGGAGCTGACATTCATGCGCGTGTCCTTTTTAGGGCGGGAGCCTTCCAGGCCGCGGCTGAAATGACGGTCTGGAAGGGCGTACAACGTTCCATGGGTTCATCTTACGGACTGGGCCGAGGGGGTGTCAATTTGAGCCAGTGCCGGATATCCCAACAAAAAGGCCGACGGAATGATCCCGTCGGCCTTCGATGGATTGGCAAACCCCAATCACCGCACCAGGGCGGTCTTTTCCAGCGAGGGCTGGGCGGGCACGGCGGCCGAGTCCATGTGGGCGGCGGACTGGGCACGGTTGGTCAGACCATTGGTGGCCGGCAGGACGATGCCGAACCAGAGGGTGCCGGCAGCCGACAGCAGCACGCAGGCGGCGATGGGGGCTGAACGGGGGCGCTCGCCGGGGGCAAAGGGGACATCGCGCAGGTGGGCCGGTTCAGGCCGCAGGAACATTGCAGCGATGATCCGCAGGTAGTAGCCGGCCGAGACGGCGGCATTCAGCACCAGCAGCACGACGAGCCAGGTCATGAAGGTCTTGACGGAGGGATCGGCATGAGCGGCGGCCAAGGCCGGTTTAATGAGATAGACCTTGCCGAAGAAGCCGATGGTGAACGGCAGCCCGGTGAGGCTGAAGCAGACGATGATCATCGCCAGCCCCAGAGCCAGGTGATGCCGCCCCTGCCCGGCCAGATCGTCGAGGGTTTCAGCGCTGGTCGCCGGTCCGCCGCGGCGGCTGGGCAGCAGCGTCAGGACGGCGAACGCGCCGGTGTTCATGATGCCGTAGGCCGCCAGGTAAAACAGCACGCCCCGCATCGCCATGTCCTGAACCTGATTCGACTGGGTCATGACCATGGCGGTGATGCCGACGAGCATGTAGCCGCTGTGGGCGATGGAACTGTACGCCAGCATCCGTTTCACGTTCGTCTGCCACAGCGCCACCACATTGCCGACGCACATGGTGAATACGGCGATGATCCAGAGGAGCTTGGCCAGCGTGTGCGGCAGGAAATACGCCCCGCCGCCGAAGACGAACAGAATCTTCATCAGGGCGACAAAGCCGCTGATTTTCGGCACGAAGGCCAGAAAGGCGGTCACGGGGGTGGCCGCCCCCTGATACACATCCCCGGCATAAAAATGGAGGGGGACCGCCGCCATTTTGAAGGCGAACCCCGCGATTAACACAACCACCGCCAGCATCTGCCAGACATCCAACCCGCCGGCCGCCCCCTGGATCGAGTGGCGGAAGGCTTCGGAGATGCCGCTGAGGCTGGTCAGTCCGGTTGTGCCGTAGAGGTAGGTGAAGCCCAGCAGCATGAGGGCCGCGGCCAGGGCCCCGAGGAAAAAGTATTTGACGCCCGCCTCCTGCGCCACCGGCAGCGGGCGGGAGATCGCCACCATGATGTAGGTGGGGATGCTGGAGAGTTCGATCCCCAGAAACAGGAGCATGATATCGTTGGCGCCGGCGATGATGAAGACGCCGGCGATGGACAGGAGCATCAGGCCGTAAAACTCCCCGGCATCGCGCCCGAAATTCAGCGCGGCGTTACCGGTGGCGTCATCGTTGCTGGGCCAGGCGACCAGTACCAGCAGGACGCCCACGCCGGCGGTCAGGAGCTTGATGTACCAAGTGAAGTTGAAGAGGCGCACGGTGTCCCCCGCCCCGCTGTAGAGGGAGGTGGTGGGGTTCAGGCTCCATTCAATGATGAAGATGGCGATCAGCGTCACCAGCGCCACGATCGGCGCCAGGCGGCGCGAGGCCCGCTTGGAGCTGGTCCCCAGGAGGATCAGGAACGCGCCCACGATCCCGAGGACGAATTCCGGCCACATGACTTGTAATAGAGACGAATGCATTAGTGCGGTTACCAGTTATCAGTTGCCAGTTGCCAGAGTGATCGCGGTCGAAGGATGCACCTCCAAGGCCGCCACCCGAATCCCGGAACCCGAATCCCGGCTGTCGACCACCGACTGCTGAATCGGGCGCAGGATATCCTGCACCGGCTTGAGGATCGGCGAGAGGACGCCGTTGGGCAGCACGCCCAGCAGCACTACCGCCAACGCCAGCGGCACCAGAATCGCCACTTCGCGCCCGTTCAGGTCGGGTTTGGGCCCGGCGTGGTGGGCATGGCCCGGCTCGCCGTGATCGGCGGTCGGGTGCTTCAGCGGGCCGAAGATCACCCGGGCGACCATGTGCAGCATGTAGAGCGCGCCCAGGATCACGCCCAGCGCCCCCAGCACGCCAAAGCCGATGCCCAGGTGGGGCGAGGTGAACGCCCCCAGGAGCGTCAGAAATTCGCTGACAAACCCGTTCAATCCCGGCAGGCCGATGCTGGAGAGGGCAAACAGTACGAAGAAGAAGGCCAGCTTGGGCATGACCCGCGCCAGGCCGGAAAGCTCATGGATGTCGCGGGTGTGGTAGCGCTCGTAGATCATCCCGATCACAAGGAACATCGCCCCGGTGCTCAGGCCGTGGTTGATCATGTAGAGGACCGATCCCTGCTGTCCGATTTCGTTCAGGGCGAACAGCCCCAGCACGCAAAAGCCCAGGTGGGAAACCGAGGAGTAGGCGACCAGCTTCTTGATGTCCTGTTGCACCCACGCCACCAGGGCAGCGTAGATGATCCCGATGACGCACACGATGCCGATCCACTTGACCAGCAGCGGGAAGGAGACGCCCGTGGCGGTGATCAGGCCGATGGGAATCGCCAGGCGGAACAGCCCGTAGGTCCCCAGCTTCAGCAACACGCCGGCCAGGATCACGCTGCCGGCGGTCGGGGCCTCGGTGTGCGCCAGTGGCAGCCAGGTATGGACCGGGAACAGCGGCACCTTCACGGCGAAACCGGACAGGAAGCCGAGAATCACCCACCAGCGCTCGCTGTGGGTGAGGGCAGGGATGCCGGGGAGGCCGTGCTGCGCCCCGGCCACGATGGTGGCGATGTCGAAGGTGTTGTACTTCAGGCCCAGGTAGATCGCCGTGGCCAGCGTCAGCATGGAGCCGGTAAAGGTGAAAATGAAGAACTTGATCGCCGCGTAATTCCGCTCCGGACCGCCCCAGACGCCGATCAGGAAGAACATCGGGATCAGGGTCAGCTCGAAGAAGATGTAGAACATCAGCAGGTCGGCGGCCACGAAAACGCCGAGCATGGTGAACGCCATGCCCAGCATCCAGGCGTAATACTCCTGCTGGCGCTGCTGGATGTAGCTGAAGCTGCCGGCCACGGAGATCGGCATCAGCACGACCGTGAGCATCATCAGCCACATGCTCACCGCGTCGGCCGACAGATGGAAGCTGAATCCGATGCCCGGCACCTGCAGCGAGGAGAGGCTCCAGTCAAGGGTCGCCCCGGGCGTGAGCCAGGGGAACTGAAGCACCATCGCCAGCCCGACCAGCGCCGTCAGCAGACTGACAAACAGGGACCAGGTCTGGGCGGCCCTGGTCTGGCGGATGAACGCCGCCACGATCGTCCCCACCAGAGGGACGGCCAGAAGAAGCGGAAGCCAGATGCTGTGTACGATCATGTTATTTGTTATGTGTTATTGGCAATTCGTTATTGGCCATTTGCGAAGGACAAACCAACCAGTAACAAACAACCAGCAACAAAAATCAGTTCTTACAGAAAAATCAACAACAAAATCACCGCGATGCCGAACAGCATGGTCACCGCATATCCCTGCAGGTAGCCGCGTTGGGTGGTGCGGCGGAGAATCAGGCCCGAGCCCTTGGGGATGAGCGTCACCAGGGCGACCAGGCCGTCGATGACCAGGCGGTCGAACAGGTAAAACGCTCGGCCCAACGACCGCAGCGGCTCGACGATCCCCTGCTGGTAAATCTCATCCACCCAGTACTTGTGATCCAGCACGCTGGCCGCGCCCCGGAAGGCGCCCAGCAGCCGGTCGGCCATCTTGCGGTCGGCCAGATGCAACCACCACGCCACCAGGATGCCGGCAATGGCGATCAAGCCGCTGATGATCATGGGGGTCAGGTGGATGACATGCTCCCCTTCCTGCCCAAAGCGGGTCGCCTCGGCGGCCACGCCCACTGCCTGAGCGTGCAGGAAGCCCAGCCCGAAGGAGGGGCTTTGCCCCAGGAAATCGGCCAACCACTCGCCGGGGAAGTTGATGTAGCCGACAAAGATCGCGCCCAGGGCCAGAATGACCAGCGGGAAGATCATCAAAAACGGCTCATGGCTGTGATGGCCGTGGTCGCCATGATCATCGTGCCCGCCATGGTGCGCCGGCGCGTGATGGGCCTGGCCCACATCGACCCCCGAGGCCGGGGCCGTATGCGTGTCAATCGCCGACTCGCTGGCGGATGCGTGTTCCAGCGGCTCGTGCCCATGCCCGTGGGCCGGGGCCGGGGCGGCGGGAATCACTTCCGGCCCTTCAAAGACGCGGAAATAAAGCCGGAAGGTGTAGTAGGCGGTCAGAAAGGCCGTGAACAGAATCGCGATGCCCAGGATCAGGCTCCGGTGCAGGGACGCCACCACGATTTCATCCTTGGACCAGTAGCCGCTGAAGAACGGGAAGCCGGCCAGCGCCAGACACCCGGCCAGGATCAGCCAGCGCGTCCAGGGGAGGACGCGCTTGAGACCCGACATCTTCCGCAAATCCAGCTCCCCCGCCATCGCGTGCATCACCACGCCGCAGCACAGGAACAGCAGCGCCTTGAAAAAGGCGTGCGTGATCAGGTGGAACACCCCGGCGACGGGCGCCAGGCAACCGACCGCCGTGAACATGAACCCGAGCTGGCTGATGGTCGAATAAGCGAAAATTTTCTTCAGGTCGAACTGCCGCATGGCGATGGTTGCCGCGAACAGGGCCGTGAAGCAGCCGATGATGGCGACCACCAGCATGGCCGCCTCATTGCCCACGAAGAGGGTGGAGCAGCGCACGATCATGTAAACGCCCGCCGTCACCATCGTGGCGGCGTGAATCAGGGCGCTGACCGGCGTGGGGCCTTCCATCGCGTCGGGCAACCAGACATACAGTGGAAACTGGGCGCTTTTGCCGAAGGCGCCCACCATCAGGAGGAACGGAATCCACCCCATCGCCACTTCCTGAAAGTGGGTCAGGTTGCCGCCGGCGGCTTGAATCAGCGCACCCGGATGCGAGGCATCGCCGAAGTAGCTGACCGTCCCGAAGGCCAGGAAAATCAGCATGATGCCGATGCCGAAGCAGAAATCGCCGACGCGGTTGACCAGAAACGCCTTCTTGGCCGCCTCACGGGCGCTGGGTTTGTCGTAGTAGTAGCCAATGAGCAGGTAGGAACAAACGCCCACCCCTTCCCACCCCAGGTAGAGCATCACGAAGTTGTTGGCCAGCACCAGGCAGGTCATCGAGAAGATGAACAGCCCCAGGTAGGCGAAGAACCGGAAATACCCCTCCTCTCCGGCCATGTACCCGGCCGAGAAGATCATGATGAAAAACCCGACGAACGTCACCACCGTCAGCATGATCGCCGTCAGCGGGTCGATCCAGGAGCCGGCCTCAGCGCCGAAATGCCCGGCCGTGATCCAGTGCCACCAGGTCGTGGAGTACGAGAGCGGATACTGCCCCTTCACCGCAGTCAGCCCCCCCGCCGCCAGCGCCTCGGCCGACACATGCTCGGTCCCGGCCGCCTCGGCGTGGTGCCGGTGCTCGGCCGCCCGCGAGATCATCCCCACCAGAAGCACGATCGCCAGCGCAGCGCTGGCCCCCACGCCGATCCAGATCGGCCAGTGCGACTGCTGCTTGAGCCACTTGGCGCCCAAAAACCCCGCCATCAGCGCCCCCACCAGCGGCAGCAGCGGAATCAGCCAGGAATAGTGAATGACAAAATCCATGCGTCGTTGTCCGTTGTCCGTTGTCCGCTGCCCGGTGTCCGATTTGCTTCCTCGGACCACGGTCCACAGACAACGATCCTTACCCTTTCAAATCCCGCCACGCGTCGGCGTCCAGCGTGTGCCGCTGCCGGAACAGGAGCACCACCAGGCCCAGGGCCAGCGAGGCCTCGGCCGCCGCGATCACCAGCACGAAGATCGTGAACGCCTGCCCGGCGAAGTTGTTGTGGTAGCGTGAAAAAGCCACCAGAGACAGCGCCACGCCCTGGAACATCAGCTCCGTGCACAGAAACAGCACGATCATGTTCCGACGCGTCATGAAGCCGATCAGCCCGATCACAAACAGGATCGCGCCCACCGCCAGATAATGCTGCAATGCCAAAAGGCTCAGTTGGTTCATTCGTCCATCGTGGTTCGTGGTCCGTGGTCCGTGGTCCGAAAGAGTGAATCGGACCACGGACAACGGACGACGGACCACGTCCTCAAGTCTCCGGATACTCCTTTTGCCGCGGGTTGTCCGTCCCGTAGACCGGAATGCTGTGCGGGTTGTCGTTGATCGGCGTGGCCGGGCCCAACACCGTCTCCGGCTCCAGCGCCTCGACCATCTCCCCGTCGCCGACGATCTGCCGCCGGGCGATCAGGATCGCCCCGACCATGCTGATGGTCAGGATCACCCCTGCCAGTTCCAGATTGATCAGTTGATGGTTGAACAGGTAATGCCCCAGCATCTGGGTCGAAAAGGCGGAGTAGGCGACCGATGCCTCGGCCGTGTGTTTGGCCAGAGCGGTCGGAGCCTTGTCGAAAATCACCAGCAGCAGCACCCCCATCAGGGCGAAGCCCACCGCGCTGGCCACGATCGGCTCGCGGCTGGTGCGGTCATACTCCGCCAGCGCCGCCCGCGTGCCGGTCTCCCCGCCGGCCGAGGCCGACGAGGCGAGCATGATGACGAACACATAGGTGATCAGGATCGCCCCGGCGTAGATCAGCACCAGCGCCGCGGCCAGAAACTCCGCCCACAGCAGGACAAACAGCCCCGCACTGGAGAGGACCGCCAGCACGAAATAAAGGGCCGAATAGACCGGCACCGGGTGCGTGATGACCCGCACCGCCGCCACCAGCGTCAGAATCGTGAAGATCCAGAAGTAAACCCCCATCTGCCCCCCGGCGGTGTGGGCCGCGTAGCGCACCAGGACCGCAAAGAGAATCAGCCCGCTGATCAGCAGCAGCACGCCGCCGAGCTTGGCCACCGCCCCTTCCCGGCGCGACGGCAGCGCCAACACTGTCCCAATCCCGGCCGCCACGCACAGCACGAGAATCAGCACCGGATATACAATCACCTGCTACCTCGTTTCCCATGCCCCGCCGGGCGAATCCCACGATCCGCGCGGCCGGGTTCGCTAATGAAAGGGCAGAGTCTATGAGTCCATGCCATTGATTGCAAGCCGGGGCGGGCGGGGAATCAGGGTTTTGGAAGTGGAATGAGGGGTCAGGGCTCGGGGATTTGCGATTTGGAATGAGGGATTGGGACAATCCCGGCCTCCGGTTCGCTCCGGGCCGCGCCAGCGCCGCTCAATCCTCCGCTGGGACGCCCTGATCCGATGGGGCCGCCGGAAGCCGGAACCTCAGGCCCAGGTACTCCACATGCACCGCCTGAATGTCGGCCAAGTCCACGTGTTCGACTCTGGCGCTAAAAAACCGCTTGTAGGATATTTGGCTCAAATACGCCGCTGATACCCCCGGAACGTCGCGTAATTCAGGCTCTGTCCCAAGTTCCAGCCTGATGCGGGCCATTTTGAGGTTTTTTGGGGGAATGAATCGGGATCCGAGGGAAAAATCCGATGGCGCTGTGGCTTGAAAGCGGATCATCTCGAGGTCCACGATCACCTCACTGGCCTTCTTCTGCATGATGGACCCCGTGCCCCTCCACCCGTTGACCTCCACGGACACCAATTCTCGAGTCGGGGTCATGGTCGCTCCATCTTTGCAGGTGATCGGTGGGCCAATCCTCCCCACCCTACCGACTGGGCAGAATTTACGTGTCATAGTCACCGCTGTCCCACGGCTCAAAAAACGCCATGTAATTGCCAGGCTGCATTTCCACGGCCCATACGTCCTCTTCATCCTCCGGCTCACGAACAACTAAGCCAAACTCTATGCCGAAATATTTCACGGAGAACGGAGCAACTTCCACACGCTCGTAGCTGATGTCACCAAGCTCCGCCAGCCATCGATCACGCAGGTGGACCGCGCCCTCCTCGTCTAATGTCGCTCGCGGGCCCAGGTTCTCGATCTTCGCCTCAAGTAATTGACCTTCGCTGTCAAACAGATAGAGGGCCAGGAACTCCGCACCAGGTCCATCTATTGCCAAGTCGAAGGGAGTGGTGAGGATGAATTGGCGGCCATCCTTAATGCGCCCAATATATTGCGCCGCGTCATCGTCATGCTCAATCGCGATCCGACTGGGGGGATTCTCACTCATGATATCTCTTTCCTTTTTTCAGTTTCGCAAGGCGCGCAATAGCGTGTCCTACGTCACCCGCCACACCCACGGGGCGTGCTGCATCAGATACGTCTCATACCGCTGGGCCAAGCTGGGGTTGATCGCCGGATCGGATGCAAATTGCGCCGCCAGCCGGCAGTACGTCCATCGCATGTATATGGCATAGGTGCTTTGCGGAAACCGCTTCACATACGATTCGATCCCCCGCAATGACTCGGCCAGGTTCTTCGACGACTTCAATTCCGGCAGCAGGTCCATCAGCGGATCGACCCGCGCGGTGTGACTGACCGAGCTCAGCGCCGCCATCGCCGCCCGCTCGGCCGGATCGTCCACGCAGGCGATGGTCACCGTATTGGAATAGACCACCCCGCTCTGCTGCAGTTTCAGACGCACTTCGTACCGCTGGCTGGCCTGAAACAGCGGCTGCTGCTGCCGGTTAAAGGTGAACAGTTTGAGAACCATTCCCAGCGAAGACTGGGGCGGCAACTGGACATACCCCAGCAGCGGCAGAATCGTCCACCAAGTGGGGATATCGCGCCATGCGCCGCCCTTTGCCGGCCGATATTGAACCGTCGCACCGACCTCCCGGATACTTACCTGCCCGGCCGTGTTGGGATTCTTCACGGTTGTCGCGAGGAATAATGGCTCAAACGGCAGCAATTGCTTGCGCACCGGTTGAAGGGTGACCGCCAGCGGCGCCACCGGCCCGGCCGGGCGCCCGTCGCACGCCACGCACAGGCTGCACGCCAGAAGCGTCAGGAGCAGAAAACGGCCGATCTGGGACCATTCTGATTTCATTCCACGGGTGAATGGCTCCCATCCCATCGCGGCTCCTCCAGATATGTCCAGAACGGCGGGACCGGAGCGCGAGTTTACCGGGATGACTCGGATGGGACAATCAAAAAATGATGCGTACCTGCTGTTCTGTAGACCACAGCGCGACAACGGATGCATGGCCGGCCAAGGCCCCTGCTACCCCATCATCTCCCCCACCACCCGGTCCAGCTGGCTGTTCAGGTCCGCATCGATTTCCCCGTGGTGGGTGGCCAGGCGGCAGCCGCCGGGGGCGATCGATTCATCGGCCACCAGCTCGACGTGCTTCAGATTCGGCCATTGGAGCTTCAGATGCGGCAGCTCGCGCTCCAGAATCGCCTTCTGCTCCGGATGCACGGCAATCCGCACATCCGAGGCGTGGATCACCAGCGCCATCGCCTCGGTGAGATTGGCGATCAGCACCTGCGGGTCCACCGCCGCCTGACGCTTGAGGATGCGCCGGGCCAGGGCGATGGCCAGTTCCGCCACCTCGGCCACGGCCGATGCCTCCAACTCCCGCCGCGAGGCGTCGATTTCCGCGGCCGTCGCCGACAGCGTCTGGATCAACCCCGCCAGTTCCTGGCGGCACTCGCCCAAAGCGGCGTCGTGCCCGCTGCGCTGGCCCTGAGCCAAGCCGGCGGCCATCCCCTCCTGATGCCCCTGCGTCCGTCCTTCCTCCACCGCCTCGGCCCGCATCTGCTCCGCCTGGGCCTGCGCCTCGGCCAGCAACTGCTCCGCCTGCGACCGGGCGCGCAGCAAAATCCGCCGCGCCGCCGCCTCGATGTCGGCAAACGAAAACGGCGTCGCGGCCGCCGGGGCGAGGTTGGATTTGATCAGGCCCATGATGGAATGGATGCGGATCGACCGAAACGTGAAACATGAAGCGGTTGGGCTGTTTTTTTCATGTCTTCCTGTTTCACGTCTTCACGTCCGCCTAAACGACCATCTCCTTCTCTCCGCCGCGCCCGGCAATGATGATTTCGCCGGCATCCTCCAGGCGGCGGACAATGTCCACGATCTTCTGCTGGGCCGCCTCCACATCGCTGACGCGCACGGGGCCCATGTACTGCATGTCCTCGCCGATCAGCTGGGCGGCGCGTTCGGACATATTCTTGAAAATCTTGTCCTTCAGCTCCTGGCTGGCCGTCTTGAGGGCCAGCGCCAGTTCCTCGTTGTCCACTTCCTTCAGCACCGACTGAATCCCCTTGTCGTTGACCAGCAGGATGTCCTCGAAGACGAACATGAGCCGGCGAATCTGCTCCACCAGGTCCGGGTCCTCCGCCTCCAGCCCCTCCATGATCCCCTTCTCCGTCGAGCGGTCGGCCAGGTTGAGAATCTCGGCCACCGTGTCCACGCCCCCGGCCTTCTCGAAGGTCTGGCTCACGATGTCGCTCAAACGATGCTCCAGCCCGCGCTCCACCTCCTTGATGACCTCCGGGTTGGTCTGCTCCATGTTGGCCACGCGCTTGACTACCTCCACCTGCTTGGCGCTGGGCAGGCCGACGAGGATTTCCGAGGCCTTCTGGCTGGGCAGGTGCGCCAAAATCAGCGCGATCGTCTGCGGATGCTCATCCTGAATGAACGTCAGCAGGTTCTCGCTCTCGGCCTTCTGCAAAAACGAGAACGGCGTGGTCTGCACCTGCTGGGTCACCTGCTTGATGACCCGTTCGGCATCCTGCTCGCTCAGCGACTTTTTTAAGAGGCTCTTGGCGTGCTCCAGCCCCCCCTCGCTCAGGTAGGAGTTGGCCAGGGCCAGGTTGTAAAACTCCCCAAAGACCTCCTTGCGCGTCGCCAGGGAGATCTCCCCCAGCGAGGCGATCTCGCGCGACACCTCCTCCACCGCCTCGGCCGGAAGGCGCTTGAGCACCTCCGCCGCCTGGTCCTGCTCCAGCGACAGAAGCAGAATCGCCGCCTTGCGAACGCCCGACATATCCAGTGTGCTCTTGGCCATGAATTAGTTGCCGGTTGTCGGCATGTAGCATGTAGGGTGGGCTTTAGCCCACCAGGAACGGCCGGTGGGCTAAAGCCCACCCTACGACCGCCTACTCGGCCTCACCGATGCAGCCACCGCTGCACCAGGTTGGCCGCCGCGTCCGGATTGTCCTTCACCATCGTCTCCACTTGGGTCAGCATCTGCTGCGCCCGCACGGCATCCTCATCCAGTTCCATTCCGTCCAGCATTCCCTCCCCGCCGCCAACCTCGGCCGCCAGTTCCTCCCCGCCGATCAGCGGCGGGGGCTCCTTCGGCTCGCTGGTCCGGATCGCGGCCACCACCGGCTGCGGCCCGCTCTTGCGCACCATCATCATCACCATCAGCAGGCTGAAGACCGCCAGCACCCCCACCGCGATCTCCTTCAGGTGCGATGAAAAAGCCATCGTCAGCGGCGCGGAGGCGGCCGACGCCACGGCCGCCGGCATGCGCGGGGCCAGGTCCGGATAGGTCTCCACCGTCACGGCGTTGGGGTCCTTCAGCGCGGTGCATCCCATCACCACCTGGCGGATGTTGGACAGTTCCGCATCGATGATCGGCTTGAGCACCGCCTCATCCGGGTCGTTCTGCGCGTTGGGATTGCGGCTCTTGAACAGCTTGATGAAGAAGCTGCGCGGCACGCGCACGGCCGCCGCCACCGGCGTGGCCGTCCCGGCCGGCATCTTGCTGGTGGTGACGGTCTTGCTTACCTCCACCATGTACTTGGTCTGGTTCTTCTCGCTGGTGGTGCTGGAGGTGTCCCCCGCCGGCGCCGAGCCGTCGATGGACATGCCCGTGTTGGTGGCGACCCCCGGCTCCCCGCCGGCCGGGGAGGTGGAATGGGATTCATCCGTGCTGTTGGTCTCCTCGATCGGCTTGGAGACCACCTTCTTGGGGTCCACCTCCGTCGCCTGCTGCTGGCGGGAGACCGTGTCCAGGTCCACCGTCACGCTGACCAGCGCGCCGGGGATGAACGAAAGCATCCCCTGGATTTTGTCCACATACCGCCGCTCGTTGGCCTGCACCAGTTGGAGGATGTCGTCGGGAATGAATCCATCCTCATCCTTGGCGGCCACCGGGTAGGACACCCCGTCCACGATGACGGCCACGCGATTGCGCGGCATCCCCGCCTGCGAGCCGGTCACCACGTCGGCGGCCGCGTAGACGAGCTTTTTGTTCGGCTTCTGCCCGTCGCGCATGGTGATGTAGACCGTCGCCGAGGGGAGCACGTTGCCCCCGATGACGCGCTGCTGGGTGGGGTCGATCACCACCTGGGCCGACTGGACGTTGGGAAAGCGCGAGATGATCTGGCTGAGGGTGATCTCCTTGGCCCGGTTGAACCGCTCCTTTTCCATGGTGGGCGATTCCCAGAGGCTCATCTGCTTGATCATCTCATCAAAGCCGCTGGTGGTGTCACGCGGGAGCATGCGCTGGTAGCCCAGGTCCGCCAGCACCTCCATTTTCCGGTCGGTGGGCACCAGCACCCGGTCCCCCGAAACCTTGTATTCAATGCCGCGCGAGGCGATGGCGGCGGTGACGCGCGCGATGTCATCGGCCGCGAACGGCTGGTCCAGCAAGGGGGTCAGTTCCGGATTGCCCGCGTATTTCCCCCAGTAGAGCAGCGTCATGATCATGATCGCCACCAGCGCGCCGGTGAGCATCTTCTGCGTGGCGCTCAGCTGGGCCAGTTGCTGCTGGATACGATCAAACTGCGATTTGAGAAAGTCCATGGCTCAAAGCCTTCCTTGGCTTGACCACAATCGTTCAGGCGCGAAGACGGCTCCTCCTGAGCCATCACAAAATCAGAGTAAATCACGAATCGGGAAAATGCAAATGGAAATCGTTGTCCGTGGTCCGTTGTCCGAGCAGAAACCACGGACCACGGACAACGGACAACGGACAACGATCAAATCGGCATATTCTTAATCTCCTCGTACGCATCCATCAGCTTGGAGCGGATCGCCAGGAGGGTCTTGAAGGCCAGGTCCGACTTCTCCACCGCCGTCATCACCCCGGTCACGTTCTCCGTCTTGCCCGCCACCAGGTCCTCCACGGCCGCCGAGGCATCCTGCTGCATCTTCGACACCTCGTCGATGCTCTTTTTCAGCGCATCGGCAAAGCTCGCCCCCCCGCCGCCGGCCGCCCCCCCCGCCGCCGGCATCGACCCGCCGATCTTCCCGATCCCGAGATTGTTGGTGGAAATTGGATTCATGTTCGTTGTCCGGGGTCCATCGGCCGTGGTCCATGATGATCCCTCTGGGACCATGGACAACGGATCACGGACCACGATTTCATGCGATCAACCTCAGCGCCGAGTTCAGCATCGCCTTGCTCGTCTCCATCATCGTCACATTCGCCTCATACGCCCGGGACGCCTCCATGGCGTTGACATATTCGGTCGGCAGATTGATGTTGGGATAGCGCACATATCCGTTCTTGTCCGCATCCGGATTCCCCGGCTCATACCGTTTCTGGAAAGGCGAATGGTCGATCTTCACCTCGGCCCGCACGCCCGCCTTGCCGTTGGCCTGCCCCGCCGCAAAAACCGTGAACCGGCGCCGATAGGGGATTTTTTCCCCTTTGGCGTTCCGCGTCGTGTTCAGGTTCATGATATTGGCCGCGATCGTGTCCATCCGCGCCCGCTGGGCCTCCAGCCCGCTGGCGCCCATATCCAGTATGTCAAACATCAGACCTCCATGTCTTTCATCGTAGTCCGTGGTCCGTGGTCCGATTCCCCTTCGGATCACGGACCACGGACTACGGACCACGGGTTTACCCCACCCGCTCCTTCAACGCCATCTCCATCGTCTGAAACTGCTTGCGCAGCAACTCCACCGCCACGTTGTGCATCAGGGCGTTTTTCGCCTGGCTCGTCATGAGCTGCTCAATGGAGCGGTTGTTCCCATCGTGGAACAGAATCCCCCGCTGGGGATGCTCCACCGCCTGGCGCAGTCCGGAAAAATTCCCCACCGCCGGGCCCCCGGACCGCCGCGCCTCCAGCTCCTCGCGCATCATCGCCTGGAACTCGTCCAGCGACAGGTCCTTCTGCCGGTATCCCGGCGTGTCCACGTTGACGATGTTCTCCGCCAGCAGCCGCTGCCGCGCGGAAGTGAATTGCAGCGTCGCCTCCAGCGCCGGCGCTGATCCCGAATTGAGCAACCGATCGATGAACATTCAATTCCTCCGAGAATCAAATTCCATGCCAGTCTCATCTTCTTCCATTTTCCCACGAACGCAATCCCTCCCCCGCCGCCCCCGGCGCAATCCCTGCGCCCCGCCGCGCATTTTTTGCCCGCCGCCGGCCCAACCCCCTGAACCCTGCCCCGGCCCCGGGGAACTAGGATAAATCCGCCCCGTGCTTTATAAATAGCCCGGACAACCACTGTTTTAGAAACCGAGGCATCGTGCAATGGCGTTGATTACCCTTCCCGACAACAGCACCAAGGAAATTCCCGACGGTTCCACCGTCGCCGATCTGGCCCAGTCCATCGGCAAGCGGCTGGCCCAGGCGGCCATCGTCGGCAAACTCGACGACCGCCTGGTCGATCTGGCCCACCCCCTCACCGGCGCTCACCGCCTGGCCATCATCACCGACCGGGACCCCGAAGGCCTCTATGTCCTGCGCCACAGCACCGCCCACGTCCTGGCCCAGGCGCTGCGCCATCTCTTCGGCGCCAAGCTCCAGTACACCATCGGCCCGGTCATCGAAAACGGTTTTTTCTACGATTTCGAGTTCCCCGAAGGCGCCAACTTCTCCGCCGAGGACTTGCCCAGGGTGGAGGCCGAGATGCGCAAGATCATCGAGGCCGACGAATCCTTCAGCCGCCAGGAGGTCCCTCCGCCCCAGGCGAAGGAAATCCTCCACCAGCAGAGCCAGCGCTTTAAGGATGAGATCATCGACGAACTGGCCGCCGCCGGGGAAAAAACCGTCTCCATCTACCGCCAGGGCGATTTCACTGACCTGTGCCGCGGCCCCCACATCCCCGCCACCGGCCGAATCAAGGCCTTCAAGCTCCTCTCCGTCGCCGGCGCGTATTGGCGCGGCGACAGCAACCGCCAGCAACTCACCCGCATCTACGGAACCGCCTTCTTCAGCCAGAAGGAACTGGACCAGCACCTGGCCATGCTCGAAGAGGCGAAGAAGCGCGACCACCGCATCCTCGGACCGCAACTGGGCCTGTTCACCATCGATGAAACCGTCGGCCAGGGACTGGTCCTCTGGAAGCCCAAAGGCGCCACCGTGCGCGACGAGCTGCAGAAATTCATCATGGAACACCTGCGCCAGCAGGGCTACAGCCAGGTCTTCACCCCCCACATTGGCCGCCTGGATCTCTACCGCACCAGCGGCCACTATCCCTACTACAGCCAAAGCCAGTTCCCCCCCCTCACCGACCGCGAACAGATCGACAAGCTTGCCAAGGAAAACGTCAGTTGCGCCGAACTGGCGTCCCGCATGGAAAAGGGCGAAATCGACGGCTATCTCCTCAAGCCGATGAATTGCCCCATGCACATCAAAATTTACGAATCCGAGCCGCGCAGCTACCGCGACCTGCCCATCCGCCTGGCCGAGTTCGGAACCGTCTATCGCTGGGAAAAAAGCGGCGAGTTGGGCGGCCTCACCCGCGTCCGCGGCTTTACCCAGGACGACGCCCACCTCTTTTGCACCGAGGAGCAACTTCCCGCCGAACTGCTCGGCTGCCTTGAACTGGTCAAGATCGTCTTTTCCACCCTCGCCATGCACGACTACCGCGTCCGAGTCGGCCTGCGCGATCCGGACAGCGCCAAGTATGTCGGCTCCGCCGAGCAGTGGGACGCCGCCGAAGCCGCCTGCCGCCACGCCGCCGAATCGCTGGGTGTCCCCTTCGTCGCCGAACCCGGCGAGGCCGCCTTCTATGGCCCCAAAATCGACTTCGTGGTCAAAGACGTCATCGGCCGCGAGTGGCAATTGGGCACCGTCCAGGTCGATTATCAGCTTCCCCGCCGCTTCGAGCTCTCCTACACCGGCGCTGACAACCGCCCCCACTACCCCGTCATGATCCACCGCGCCCCCTTTGGCTCGATGGAACGCTTCATCGGCGTCCTGATCGAGCATTTCAACGGCGCATTCCCCTTGTGGCTCGCCCCCGTGCAGGCGGCCATCCTGAGCGTCAGCGAGAAATCCAACGACTACGCCCGCGCCGTCGCCGCCGAACTGGCCACCGCCGGCCTGCGCGTCCAAAGCCAACTCGGCCCGGAAAAGATCGGCGCTAAAATCCGCGACGCCTCCCTCCAGAAAATTCCCTATATGCTCATCCTCGGCGAAAAGGAACAGCAGGCCAACCTCGTCGCCGTCCGCCACCGCACCGACGGCGACAAAGGCCAGATGCCGGTTGAAGAATTCATCCAGCGATGCCTCCAGGAAATCGCCACCCGCGGCGCCGCTCACGCCACGGCCGACAAACACGCAAAATAAAAAAAACCGTCAGTAAACTTCCCCTCCTGCCGGATGCCACAACCTCAGCGTCCTCGCTGCCTCGTACCCAAGAGGGCTGCCTAAGCGAACTGTAGGCGGGGTCGCTGACCCCGCGCGCTGCGCCCTTTGTCGCCAAAACGCGCAGCGCAAAAAGAGGCGAAAAACTTCGTGAAAAAAAGAATTATCGCCCCTCCCGCCCTGAAAACCGCGATTTGACAAATCGCGCTGCGCGCTTTGTCGCCAAATAGCGCAGCGCCCCCCGTAAAGGTAGAGGAGCTAAACCGATGAACCCGACCCGATTCTGCCCACCGCCTACTCCCTTCGTCGCTTCGTCGCTTCGCCGCGCCCGCCAACCAACGAACCCAAACAAACCAAACCCAAATCCCCCCTGCCGCTACAAAACCAAGGATTTTCCCCCCGAACCCAACATGCCGTATTTCCCAACGAACCCAACCCATCCAACTCCCGAATCCCGGAACCCGGCCCAAAAAAATTTTCCTTGACACCCTGGTAAACATTGTCTAGTTTTTGATTATCACTTGAATCCCCCATCCCTTTCACTCGGGACGGCCATGAGCGCAAGTCTGAGACATATAGCCAGGGAAGCCGGCGTCTCCCCCGCCGTCGTTTCGCGCCTCTTTCGCGGCGATCCGAACCTGCGCATCAGCGACCAGCGCCGGGCCGCCGTCTTCCAGGCCCGCGACCGCCTCGGCGGCGTCAAGGTCCGCCCCAGCCGCCTCAGCCATGTCATCGTCGCCCCCATCGGTGTCGCCCGCCCCCAGGCCTACATCAACCGCAATATCCTGGAAGACCGCACCTACAGCACCTGCCAGCAGGAACTGAAAAAGCGCGGCTACGACCTCCGCTTCGAGCACCTGCCCGAAGCCGACGTCTGCAACCATCTCAAGCAATGGATCGCCGCCCCCCGCGCCCCCGACGGGATGCTGATCCTCTGGAACTACTGCACGCCCGACCTGGCCGAGATGCTGCGGACCTACGCCTTCCCCCACGTCTCCAACGACTTCACACGCGAACACCTGGGCATCAACACGGTCTGCCAGCACGCCACCGCCGGCATGCGCCAAGCCGTCGAGCACCTGGTCGAGCTAGGTCACCGCCGCATCGCCTTCATGGGCCAGCGCCACTTTTTCCGCTACCCGATGATGGTCAGCACCATGGCCGCCCTGGACCTGCCGCTGAACCCCGCCGACCACTGCTGGCTGGAGCCGGTCCAGTATCCCGAAAACATCGATCAGCTCCGCGACCATGCCCGTGCTGCCTTCGATGCCTGGTTCGATGCCCATCCCGGCGTGACGGCGCTGGTCTGCTCGCGCGACCACGCCGCCCTGGGCGTGGTCGATGCGATGCGCCGACGCGGCCTGGTCCCCGGGCGCGACCTGTCGGTCATCGGCTACGACAACATCGAGGTCCACAACCCCCGCCCCGGGGAGAAGCCGGTCCTGACAACTATTGATCTTCCCTTCGAGCGGATCGGCCGGCGCATGGCCGAGCTGCTCTTGAATCAGATTCTGCACGGCCAGACCCAGATCATTCACGAGCGTGTGCCCGTGTCGCTGGTGGTGCGGGAAACGACCGGGCCGTGCCCCAAGCGTCCCGGTCTAAAAGGAGGTTCGCCATGAAGCCGTCCCATCCTCTTCGCAACGGATTCACACTGGTGGAACTGCTGGTGGTCATTGGGATCATCAGCATCCTGATCGCAATGCTCCTGCCGGCCCTGAACAAGGCACGCCGGGCGGCCAAGCAGATTTCCTGCGCCTCCAACCTCCGCCAGATCGGAAGCCTCATCGCCATGTACGAGTCGGACAACAAGGGATATCTCCCCTTCTCCTATCAGGTGGGCGGGGGCAATTTCGGCGGCTACGCCACGCAACTGGGTCCCGCCTGGGAAATCTGCCTGGCGCCTTACATCGGCTACGAGATCCGGGACTTTTATGAATTCGCCAGTACCATCTATGTGGAAAGGACGATCTTCTTCTGTCCCGCCGCCGATCCCCTGGCCCACTACCCCTACAACAACAATTTCAGCTACGCCCCGAATTTGAGGACCGCCAGCAGCGCCCCCTCGGCCGGCGACGGCCGGCTGCTGCGCGGCAAGATCAATCAGGTGATCAACCCGATGGACAAAGTCTGTCTGGCCGACGCCACACTGGGCACCTTCGTCATCAACGACGGGCAGATTCGCCCCGGCGGCAACAGCGAAGCCGGATTTCTGCGTCACGGCTCCGGCTCCGAGCGAAGCAACCTGGGCGGCAACGTCCTCTTTTTCGACGGCCATGCACGGTACATGCCTTATACGGAGGCCGAGCGGCCAGCAGGCTCCTCCTCGCCATTGGTAATGTTCCTGCCATGGCGTGAGGTGTCGTGGTAATGCCCCGGTCGGCCATTGAGCGGCGACGGAGCGAATGAAACCAGCACTGGAGATGATGGATGAATCGACCTATCCGCCTGCTCTCTATCTGCGCGGCACTGATTGGCCTGCTGGTCCTGGCCTGGCCCGTGACCGCCGCCCCCCTCATAGTCGTCGATGGCGGCCGGAGTGACTACACCATCGTGCGCCCCGAAAGGGCGCCCCAATCCATTCTGGACGCGGCGGAGGAATTGCAGCGGGACATCGCCCTGGCCACCGGAGCTAAACTCCCCATCACCCGGGAGGGGAGCCTGCTCACCGGCCCGTTCATCAGCCTGGGCGACACACCCCAGGCGCGCGCCGCCGGCTTCAGCGCCCAGGGCATGCCCGATGAGTCCTTCCGCATCGTCACCAAAGACGCCAATCTCTATATCTTTGGTCCCGACACGCCCGACGGCGGATGGACGAAGAACAACGGCGTCAGCCACGGCACCGCCAACGGCGTCTACACGTTTCTGGAAGACCAACTGGGGGTGCGCTGGCTGATGCCGGGCGAGCTGGGGCGGGATGTGCCGGCCCGATCCTCGGTTTCCATCGACATCATCGACCATACACAATCCCCCCGTTTCATCTGGCGGCGCCCGACCCACGTGTTTGATTACGCCGATGGCCCCCAGACCCGAACCATTCTCCAGTGGCAGACGCATCAGCGCGTGGGTGAATACAACTGTTCCACGCGCTTTGGCTATGACCACAACTGGATTCAAACCGTTCCCCCGGAGCTGTACAAGACCCACCCCGACTGGTTCGCCATGGATGCCGCCGGAAAGCGCCCCGCTCCTTCCGGAAGACGATACAAGCTGGAAACGACCAACCCGGAACTGGTGCGCTACTTTGCCGATCAGGCCATCGCGCGACTGAAAAGTTCGCAGCGCCCCGGCACCTTTTCCCTCTCCCCCAGCGATGGCGGCGGCTGGAGCCAGAGCCCCCTGAGCAAAGCGCTCTACGATCCCAGCCCTTCGACCATTTTCGATCCCGAATCCCCGCCCGGCCGGCCGGGCGTCTCCTCGCTGGTGCTCAAGTGGTATCACGACGTGGCGCAGATCGTCGCCAAGGAATACCCCCAGGGCCGACTGGCCGGATACATCTACGCCGATTACCTCTACCCCCCGACCAAGCTCCAGATGAAGCTGCCGGACAACTTCACCCCGGTCATCGCTCCCAGCTTCGACTATGGCTATGGCCTTTACCGCCAACAGACGCAGGAGCGGTTCAAATATGTCATGGATGCCTGGGCCAAAGTCGCGCCTCAAGACTGGTTCTATTACGACCTGCCCAACCAGTTGAACAAGCAGTATGACCCGGAGATCGGAGCGGGGAATTTCCCCGGCGCCACCGGCATCGTCACCCCGGCCGCCCCGGACATTCTCAATCTTGTCTTTTCCACGCTCGTCCGCGATCGCATCAAAGGAGCGATGATCTACGGCGTCCCCTCCTGGAGCAGCGGGGCCATGTCCAATTACATCCTCGCCCAGATGATGTGGGACCCCTCCCGGGATGCCCATGCCGTGCAGCGGGACTGGCTGGAGCGAGCCTACGGCCCGGAGGCCGGGGCGGTCATGGCGGATTTTTATCACAATCTCAACGGCTGGTTCAAGGCGTACTACCAGGAGCACCCGGATGTGAGCTACTTCCTGACCCGCGGCATGCTCAAGGACATCTACGCGGCCCATTACCCGGAGATGGAGAGGCGCTTCCTGCAAGCCCGGAACCGGCCGATGACCGAGATTCAGCAACAGCGGTTGCAACTGATCGGGGACAACCTGATCGTCCTGCAATGGCGGCTGCGCAACGCCGGACTCCTGGTGCCCGAATTCACCTCCACCCTCACCCGAAGCAATGAGCAGGTGATCGCCCTGATCGCCCGCCCTAACAAGGATTTTCCCCTCTTTCCCGGCTATATCCCTTCCGGGACCATCCCCGGGCCCAAACCCCCGCGATGGAAGGTGCATGCCGCCGCGGGAACGCCGCCACAATCTACCGGAGACCTGTCGGCACTGAACTCCAACACCTTTGTGATCTTTGCGGCCCAGGAGACGCAGGTGCGCATTGTGCCGCGTCGAATCAGCCACGGGGCCTACTTTGCCGGATATGAAATCAAAGATGCGGCCGGCAAGGTGATTCGCAGCGGAATTTTCAACACCGGCACGCCGATTGTCTTTCCGGCCAAGGCAGGCACGGCCTATTACCTTTCCATCCCCCCGCGTAAGCCCGTCCACTATGAGTTATCGATTGACAATGCCGCCATGGCCGAGGGTCGGCTGCGGGAGGATATCCTGACCCTGTATGCACCCCCCGCGCCGATTCTGGTCTTTAATGCGCCGGGGCATGCGCCAATCGGCGTCTTCGACAGGGAGGGCGCAGTTGTCCTCCAGAAGCCCTTCAGCGGAGCCGCCGGGCGGGCGGACATGTTGCGGGGCGGAGCCTACAAGGATGTGAAGGTGATCGGCAGCTTCGACCAGGGTTGGCGTTTCAGCCCCGACCCGAAGGACGAGTTGCTGAATCGCGGCGTCACGACCCCGGAGTTTGACGACAGCGGCTGGGCCACCCTCAGCGCCCTGGACTGGTGGCAAATGCAGGGATTCGAGGCATATCACGGCCCGGCATGGTACCGGATGAAGTTCACCGCGCCGCCGTTGGAAAAGGGGCGTTCGGTACGCCTCTATTTCGGCGGTGTGGACGGCAACGCCGAGGTCTACCTCAACGGCCGGAAAGTGGTCGTCCACACGCTGGGAAAGAACTACGAAGGGTGGGACCGCCCCTTCTCCAAGAGTGTGGCCGGCGCCCTCAAGGCCGGGGAGAACATCCTGGCGGTGAAGGTCACCAGCAAGAACAGCACCACCGCCAGCGGCATCTTCCGCGGTGTCAGCCTGCTGACGATGGTTCCCACCGGGAAAAAGTGATACTCAGTGCGCCACCACGCGGCTGATGGTGAAGATCGGCAGCAGCAGCGCCAGTGAGACACCGCCGATGATTGCCCCCATCACCACGATCATGATCGGCTCGATATACCGCGTGAGCTGGGCGATCCGTTCTTTCAGCTCCGTCTCGGCGTGCAGGGAGATTTGCTCCAGCACGAACGAGAGTTTGCCGCTCTTTTCGCCGCTGTGGATCATCTGCGCCACCGAACGCGGCACCAGCGGGCTGTCGAACAGCGGTTCGGAAAGCTGGCGTCCGGCCTCCAGCTTCCTGCCGCAATCGGTCCACAGGTCGCTGAAATGGGAGTTGGGCGTGAGCTGCCCGGCCGTCTGAACGCACTCCATCAGGTTGACCCCCGCACCGGCCATCGTGCCGAGCATGCGCAGGCTTCGGGCCAGGTTCACATCCCGGAAGACCGGCCCTAGTATCGGCACCCGAAGCTGGACGGTGTGCCAGAAGCGCCGCCCCCCCGGAGTCTTGAGCCAAAACCACGCTGCAAAGACCACCCCCGCCACCCCCAGGGGTAGCACAATATAATGATGGACCAGGAACTGGCTGAACAACATGAGCACCTTCGTCGGAACCGGTAAGGCCGCCTTCTTCTGGGCATAGATAGCGGTGAACCGCGGCAGCACGAACGCCAGCAGGAAGATCGTCGTGCTGACGGCGAAGGCGAACATGATGGCCGGATAGGTCAGCGCGCCGCGGACCCGGCGGACAATCTCCTGTTCGTCGCGCAGGTAGGCCGCCGCGCGGGTCAGGAGCTTGCTCATCATGCCGGAGCGTTCGGAGGCGGTGATCAAGGCGATGAACAGTTTCGGGAAGCTGCGCGGGTGGCGGGCCAGGGCACTGCTGAAATCGCTGCCGCTCTGCACCTGCTGGCAAAGATCTTCGACCAGTTGCTTGGTCTTGGGCTTATGCGCCTGGGTCGCGATGCACTCCAGCCCCTCCGAGAGCGTGACCCCGGTTTCCAACATGATCGACAATTGGGTGGCGATCTGGATGACCTCAGCGCGGGGGATGCGAATACCGCCGGCGCCGGCCGCATCGGCAGCCGACGCGGCCTGCCCCGCCGCTGCCGGGCGGATCGAGACGGGGTACTTTCCATCCCCGCGCAGCATGCGGGCGACTTCCTGCGCGGACTCCCCCACCAGCACGCCGCTGGCCAGCAGGCCGGTGCCGTCCCGGGCGGTATAGGTAAATGCGGGCATCTTCCTTCCCTTCCACGGCGGCGGATCACGCCGTCACGCGGTAAACTTCCTCCATCGTCGTCACACCCTGGCCGACCTTCTCCAGCCCGTCACGGCGCAACGGATTCATGCCGATCTGCTCGGCCAGTTGCCGCAGCTCATTGAGCGGCGCCCCAGCACTGATCCGCTCGATCATGGCATCGTCCGGAACAAGCAGCTCATACAGGCCCACCCGCCCGGAATAGCCCAGGTTGCGGCAACGCGGGCACCCCTTGGGATGGTAGATCGGCTCGACGGGCAGCCTGAACTTCTCGAACGTATGCTTCTCCTGGGGCGTGGGATCGGCCGACTTCTTGCAGGCCGGGCAGAGCTTGCGCACCAGCCGCTGGGCCAGCACGCCGCAGAGCGTCGCCCCGACCAGATAGGGCTCGATTCCGATGTTGAACAGCCGGGTCACAGCGCTGACTGCGTCATTGGTGTGCATGGTGGCGAACACCAGATGCCCGGTCAGGGCGGCCTGCGTGGCGATCCGGGCGGTTTCGCTGTCGCGGATCTCCCCGATCATCAGAACATCCGGGTCCTGCCGCAGGATGGAGCGGAGGGCATTGGCAAAGGTGAAGCCCACCTTCTCATTGACCTGAAACTGATTCACGCCGGTCAGCGCGTATTCAACCGGGTCCTCGACGGTGCAGATGTTGACATCGTCCCGGTTCAGCTCCTGAAGGACGGAGTAGAGCGTGGTGCTCTTGCCGCTGCCGGTGGGACCGGTCACCAGGACGATGCCATTGGGCTTGACGATGAGCTTTCGGAAGAGCTTGAGCGTGGCGTAGCCAAAGCCCAGTTTTTCCAGGTTCACGCTGGCCCGCTCATTGTCGATGATGCGGATCACGACCTTCTCGCCATGCTTGGCGGGCATCGTGCTGACTCGCAGGTCGATCGGCCGCTTGTCCATCATCACATGGATGCCGCCATCCTGGGGGAGCCGGCGCTCGGCTATGTCCAGGCCCGCCATGATTTTGATGCGCGAGGCGACCGCCGCGTGCATGTGGTGCGGGGGCCGCAGCTTCTCGGCCAGACGCCCGTCGATTCGGCAGCGGACCCGCAGCACCTTGTCGCCCGGCTCGATGTGGATATCGCTAGCGCCATCCTTGACGGCGGTGTAGATGATGTAGTTGACCAGCTTGATGACCGGCGAATCTCCGGCGGCCTGCTCCAGCGAGGCGATGTCCTGCACCTGCTGCTGGATGAGGGTGAATTCCTCCGGCTTGACCTCCTCGATGATGTCGTCGATGACGAACACCTGGTCGTTGGGGAGGTACGCCTGGAGCGTGGCCTTGATGTCGCGACTGGTGGCGGCGACGACCTGGACGGTCTGACCCGAAAGCCTCTCAATCTCCTCGACCAGGAAGACGTTGGCCGGCTCCGACACCGCGACGGTCAGGGTCTGCTCCACCCGGAACAGGGGCAGGACTTGGTGCTTTTCAAGAAACTCCTTGGGAAGAAGAGAGATCGCCTTGGGATCGGCGATCCGCGGGCTGACGCGGGCATAGGGGACGCCATACGCCTGGGCCAGCACTTCGGTGATCTGATCCTCGGAGCAGAAGCGCATCTCAACCAGCACCTCGCCCAGAAGCTTCTGGTGGTTGCCGCGGCGCTGCTCCTCCAGCGCTTGGTCGAGCTGCTCCTGCTGGAGCAGCCCGCGGCTGATGAGCAGTTGGCCAAGAGGTTGTCGTTGAAGCGTGGCGGTCATTCTCTTTGAGAAGACAGGAGGCGGCAGACAGAAGCCGGAACAGGCCTCGGGGATGCTCCCCTGCTCATTCCGTGTTCGATCCGCCGCATACCGGCTTCCTCTCCCTTTACCTCATTGTCTTCAGCGCCGACTCCAGGGTGTCGTGGCATTCGAACCGGTGGGCCAGGCGCGTGATTTCCAAAATCTTTTTGCAGTTCTCATCCAAGCCGCACAGTTTCAGCTGGCCAAACAGGTCCTCGGCCCGCCGTTTGACCCAAAGGAGCGTCTCCAGCCCTTCGGAATCAATAAAGGGACATTTTTCCAGGTCAACGACGAAATCGACAACATGTCGCTGGTCGATGCGCTCCTCCGCCGTCTGGCGCAGCAGCGGCGAGGCATCGGAAGACAGATCGCCTTCGATCGACGCCACGCAAATCTCGTTATAATCCTCGCATTTCACGCTCATGTCAGACTCGCTTCAGGCGGCGTTCATGGACCGGCGCTCCAGCAGCGGACGGCACTGGCGATGGTGGTCCTGCAACAGTGACCGCAATTGATCGACCGGGATCGACAGGAACACCTCCGCCAGGCGGGGATCGAACTGCGTGCCGGCGCAGCGGCGGATCTCGGTCAGGGCAGCCTCCACGGGCATCGCCTTGCGATAGGTCCGGCTGGAGGTCATCGCGTCGAAGCAGTCGGCCAGGCAGATGATCCGCCCCATCAGGGGAATGTCCTCGCCGCCCAGACCGGCGGGATAACCCCGTCCGTCATAGCGCTCGTGATGATGGAGAACCCCGGGGAGCAGATCGGCCACCTGTTTAACATCTTCCAAAATCCGAGCCCCGATAGCAGGATGTTTCTTGATCTGCTCAAACTCCTCGTCGGTTAGCTTGCCCGCCTTCTGGAGTACGGCCTCGGGAACGCCAATCTTGCCGACATCGTGCAGCAGCCCGGCCATATAGATGCGTTCGACCTGCTGCTCGCCCAGCCCGGCGGCAATGGCCAGCGTACGGCTGAGCAGCGCCACACGCTCGCTATGGCCGCAGGTGTAGGCATCCTTGGCGTCCACCGCACTGGTGAGGCTGTGGAGCAATCCCATCATCAGCCCATGCACATCCTCGAACAGGCGGGCATTTTCCAGATAGACCGCCGATTCATTGGCGATGGAGGTGAGCAGCTTGACATCCGTGGAGTCAAAGTCGCCCTCCTGCTTGTCCAGGGCGAAGAGGCATCCCAGATGCTGCTCCTGGCGCTGCAGGGGCACCGCCAGCAGTTGGTTGGCGTACTCACCCAGCCAGGCAAAGTCCCGGTCGGCCGAAAGATTGTTGACCAGCAACGGATTGTTTCGCCGCGGCAGCATTTCCAAAAGCTGGGCGTCCAGTCTGGAGAGCGCCGCCGGGGGCAGGTTCAACGTTCCATGGAGCACGGGACCGCACTGGCAGAAGATCGAGCTGTCCAGGGCGACACTCATGCCGCCGACGCCCAGAACCTCCAGCACCTCGTTGCAGACCTGTTTGAAAAATTCACAGGCGCTGCGGTTGACCTTCATACCACTGGAAATCTGGTAGATGAGGGTCAGTTCCTCATAGGCGGAGGCGAGCTGCGTGGAAAGGCCATCCAACTCATGCTCGGATGTGCTCAGGCGAAGCTGGTCGTGGAGCATCTCCATCAGAAGCCGGCCCTGATGGCGCAGCGTCGGCTCGCCGAACGAGGGCAGCTTGTCCGCCTGCTGCTGGAGCCAGACGCCGTCGATCCCAAGTCGCGAGCAGAGGCGCACCACATCCTCACCCAAACGGAAATCCTCGCCGACCGCCGCCAAAGCCAGCGTTCCGCAGCGCCGGGTCCGCTCATTCCAGGGGCAGGACGCCACGAGCATTCCCGGGACCATCCGGTGAATCGTGATGGACCCGTCGAGCGTCGCGGAGCCCGTCGAATTCAACTCGAGGCCTTCGACCTCGTTGTCCCGCAGCATTGGCAGGACATACTGCCGGAAGAGCGGCGCGGCCTCCCGATCATGCCAGGCCAGAATGCCTTCGGGGTTGAATAGCATCAGCAGGAGCCCGGCCGAGCGAAAGCGCTCCGCAAGGTTCATGAGAATCTCCACCGGAACACTCTGCTGAGCGGCGGCCTCGGTATTAAACATCGTACAAATCATGTGTCGTACCCACTTTTGTCACAAAACGCGGCCAAACACCGCCGCGCCGGCGTTTCCGAGTCGCTCAGGCGACGGCGGCACCGTCCAGAATTTCGTTGACGGTCGCCAGCAGTTGCCGTGGGCTGAACGGTTTGGAGATCATGCGGAGGATTCCGCTCTCCTCGGTGTCCCGCTCATCCAGGTGATAGCCGCGCGCCGTGAGCATGATGGCCGGCAACGACGCGGTGGACGGGTCGCTGCGCAACCGATGGCACAATTCCAAGCCCGACAGCAGGGGCATGTGGTAATCAGTGATAAGCAGGTCAGGATGCTCAGCAACCGCCAGATTCAGCGCTTCCTGGCCGTCATGGGCAGTCAGGACATTGAAGCCGGCATTGCGCAGCTTCAATGAAACGACGTTCAGAATGTGGGATTCATCATCAGCTACAAGAATGGTCTTCGATCCGCTCATTTTTCCTCTCCGTAAATTCGGTTCTCCTCACGCCGCCTCGAACGCAGGCCAGCAGGCCAGGGGCGGCGATCCGCCGGTCTCAAGTCATCTCCAGTTCAAACCCGAATGTGCTTCCCCGGCCCGGTTCGCTTTCCACGAACATGCGGCCATGGTGCACGTTTTCGACAATGTGCCGCACCAGTGACAATCCCAGGCCGGTTCCCTTGGCCATATGGTTGTTGGCGCTGACTCTATAGAACTTATCGAACACAAAGGGGAGGTCCTTGTGTGAAATCCCGACCCCCGTGTCGGAAATCCGGATAATGATCTTCTTTCCGGCCTCGTCCACGCTGGCCTCGGCGGTGACGGTTCCTCCTTCGGGCGTGTACTTGATGGCGTTGGACAGGAGGTTGAGGACCGCCTGGTAGAGCATGTCCTTGTCGGCCAGCGTCTGATAAAAGACGGCCGTCAGCTTCTGCTCAAGATGGATGTTCTTGGCCTTGGCCTGTGGGACCATCACCTCCAGGGCCTCGGTGATGACCACGGCGGGGCTGAGCGGAGCTTTGTTGATCTTGACCAGCCCCGACTCGATGCGGGAGATATTCAGGATGTTGTCGATGAGGCGCCCCAGCCGATTGGCCTCATTCTGGATGATATCGTAGAATTCACGGCGGGTCTGCTCATCGGCGGCCTCGCCGTCCACCAGCATCTCCACATAGGCCTTAATGCTGGCCAGGGGCGTGCGGAGCTCGTGGGAGACATTGGAGACGAAGTCGGTCTTCATCTGAGCGACTTCCTTCTCGCGGGTCATGTCGTGCAGCACGGCGACAACGCCGGCGGGCTGGTCGGCGGCATCGGCGACTGCCGACAGGGTGAGTTTGAACGTCCTGCCCCCCCGCTCTGCGCCGACGGTATGCTCCACGACCCGGCGGGTGTTGGCGCTGCCGCTTTGACGCACCTCCCGGATCAGCTCAATCATTGTCTCGTCGCGCAATACCTGATCGATGGGCCGCCGCTGCGCGGCCGAGAGATTGAAATCCCACACCCGGGCGGCGGCATCGTTAGCCAGCACCAGCTCATCAAAGGAATTGGTCACCAGCACGGCGTCGGAGATGCTGTACAGGATGGCCCGGGCATGCTGCCGCTCGGCCGTGGCGACCTTGTACTGAATCTCCATCTCCCGCGCCTGGATTTTGGATTTCTCGGCGTTCTGCTGCAGCAGCTCGGTCAGACGATTGATGCCCTCGGTCAGAGGTCGCCAATCCGCGCTCTCGGCGGAGAGGCTGCCTGGCTGATCCGCCTCCGCCAATTCGTTGATCTGCCGGACGAAACGCCGATGCTCGATCGTCCCGTCCACAGCGCCGATCAGGCCGATTCCGCCTACCAGGAACAGCAGCAGAATGCCGGGAAGCCAATGGCCCGGCAGATTACCGGACCAGAGGTCCGGCCCCAGATGAACCGCTGCAGCGGCCATGAATCCGGCGATCAGAATCGATATGACCCATCCACGGCGCATTCATTCTCCTTCAGCTTTCCAGCCCACGGTCTTATGGGATCTTCAGTTCAGCGACGCCCGCCGGCCCTTCTATTCCACGCTGGCCAACAGGCGAGTCGTCAGCTCATCGCCCGGCCGCAGCTTCAGGGCGGCGTCGTACCACTGGCGGGCCTTCTGGGGGTGGCCCATCTTCTGCAGGACGTAGCCGACCATGCACAGGCTGGTTGAATCCTTGGGATCAGCACGACAGGCGCTCTGGAAAGAGGTCAGGGCCTTGGGCAGATTCTGCTCTCGCAAACAGAGATAACCCATCAGCAAGTTGGCCTGCCCGGACTGGGGCGCCAAGCTCAGGGCACGCTCCAGCGAGAGCCGAGCCCGAGCCAAGTCCTTCAATTCCAGCGCGGCCTGTGCAAGGCCGGTCCATCCATTGGCATTGCCTGGCTCCAGACGAACGGCCGTTTGAAAGTGATCACGGGCATCGTGCGCCCGGCCGGCGCGCAAAAGGCATTCACCCAGCGCCAACTGCAGGTCCGGCCGCTTTTGCCGGGTCTCATCGTTCATCAGCCGATCGAAAACCGGGAGGGCCTGTCGATACTGCTTGTCGAAGTAGAGCGCCAGGGCCAGGTGTTCGCGAATGTTCTGATCGTCGTCGGCGAAAATGCTCGCCTGGCGCAAGATGGTCGCCGCCTCGGCATAGCGGCCCTGGCTCATGAGAATGGCGCCCACCGCGTCGCGCAGGGCGGCGCTGTGCTCAAAATACGCGAGTTTGGATTGCAGCAGTGCCAGCGCCTCACCCGACCGGTCCATCGCCACCAGCATCTCCGCCCGTGCCAGGACGTAGGCCGGCTCCGTGGGCGCCTTTTCCGAAGCGCTGGCGTAGCACTGCAGGGCCTCCTGTGGCTTTTGCCATCGCTGGTAAACGACGCCGCTGTAGTAGTCGGCCTCGGGATTTTTCGGGTCCAGCTTTCCGGCTTCGGCCAATTCGCTCTGGGCCAGCTCCAACTGCCCCTCCTCCAGCGCCAGCCGCGCCGAGAGAATACGCAGGGGAGCGCTGGCCGGGGTCAGGGTTATGGCCTGATCCAGCGTCTTGCGGGCCTGTCCGAATTCACCGCTGCGGTATTGGCGCTCCGCCAGGCTCGCCAGCACTGAGGAGCGGGTCTGGTTCCATCGCTTGACCGCTTCCTCCTTGGGCTTCTGTCGGTTGGACTGGCAGGCGCTGAGGCAGAGGCCAATCACGGCCAGGGCGGCGGTCCATCGGAATTGATGCATAAATCGCATGAGAACACTCGCTTTGCTTGTCATCTGCCGCCGGCTCCCTGTGCTCCTGAATGGCTCAACATCCGGACGCATGCACAGGGAACCGGCGACCGGCCATCCGTCTAACCTGACTTATTCACCCATTGCCGTTTCCAGCGGCAATTCGGCCGGCGTCAGACCCAGTGTGGGGCGGGTCGTGGCCGGCGACTGATCCTGCAACACCTGATCCCGCACAAAATCGCGGATGGCGCTGTTGTCCACATCCCGCATCTCGCGCCCGGTGAGCGACTGCTTCATATTGATCGCCTCCAGGAAGGTCGGATTCAGGTTCGTGGCACAGTTGAGATACCAGATCGCCTTTTTGCGGTCGGGATTGGGCTTGTTCATCTCCGCCACCGCCTTTTCGTAGACGGATTCGGCCAGCCGTTCACGGCCCCAAGGCATCATGCCCTTGCGCACCCCGATGCGGAGCTGCTCGGCCTCGGCCATGACCTTCGCCGAGGCGGCGGCGTAGGCGTTTTCATCCTTAATGATGTGCGGCGTCAGGAGAATGATGATCTCCTGGCGCTGCGTGGCATCGGCCTGGCTGCGGAAGAGGGGGCCGACCAGCGGCAGATTGCCCAGGACCGGCACCTGGCTCTTGTTGATCGTGTTGCTGTCGCGGAAAAGGCCGCCAATGACGATCGTATGGCCGTTGCGCACCATGATGTTGGTCGTCACCTCGGTCGTGCGTTTGGACGGAAGGAGCGTCGTCTTGTCGAGGGTGCCGTCGGAATCCTCCGGATGCACCTCCATGCGAATCCAGCCGTCGTCACCGATGTAGGGGCGGAACACGAGGCGGATACCGGTGCTGAGAAACTGCACCTGCTCGGTGCTGGCGGTCTCGGTCTGCGTGGTGGTCCCACGGTAACCGATGTCGTTGCCGACATGCACCTCGCCCCGCTGCTTGTTGAGGACCAGAACCTTGGGATTGGCCAGCACCGTGCTGTTGGTCACGCTCTCCAGGGCGTTAATGAACATTCCCACGTTGTTCTTGACAATGCCGATGTTCAGACCATTGCCGCCCATCTGTCCGGCGACAAATCCGGCATCATTGACCCCATTGGCCGCGGAGTTCTCAATGATGCCGCCGCTGAGCGCCTGGGATAGCCCCGAACCTGTGCCGGCGCTGCCGACATTGGCCAGCGAGGAGAAGTCCACGCCGCCCAGGATCGTGAAATTGACGCCAAGCTGGTTGTCCTCATTCAGCGTGACCGCCAGCATGGTTGCCTCCACCAGCACCTGCTGCGGCCGCTGATCCACCTGCTTCAGGATGTCCCTCACCTTTTCCAGATTCTCGGGATAGTCGCTGACGACCAGCATGTCGCCGCCGGAATGGGTATCGCCGCCGGCATCGGTGGCGCCGCTGGTGATACCGCTCTGGGCCGGCGTGGTCAGCGACACCTGGGCCCCGCTGCTAAGGATGGGCTTGATGAGATTTTGGGCATTGGCAGCCGGCGTGTAGTAGAGGTGGAACACCTCCGTCTTCATCTTGTGCTCGGCCTTCTGCATCTCCTCGAGCTGCTTTTTCGTATAGACATAGATGAAGTTCCCCTTCTCCACATATCCATAGCCATTGGCGCTGAGAATGGCATCCAGCGCCTCGGAGACGGTGACGCCGTACAGGTTGGCTGTGACCGTGCCATTAACCTCCTTGGTGGCGATGATGTTTTTCTGCGACTGCATCGACAGCATTCGCAGCACTTCCACCAGCTTGGCGTCATTGACATGGATTTCCACAGTGCCGGCGGGCCCGACGTTCACCTGGCTGGAGGTCACCGAGGCGCCCTTCTCCCCGGCGGCCGGTGTGGAGGCCGGAATGGCCGAATCAGAAGCGACCGGCTCCGCCGAGGCGGCGGCCGGTGCTGAGGCAGCCATCGGGGCGGCCGCTATGCCGGCATCGGCGACGGTTTCATTCGCCGGAGCGTTCAGCAGGCGCACCGTGGAGGCGGAGTTGCTTTCCTCCCCTGCCGCGATTGCCACATTTGTGCCGAACCCCTCGATTGCCCCACCGGCATAAACGGCCGATGCGGCCAAAAAAAGAAGAGACGCTGTACGTTTCCATTGGCGCATAAGACGCACTCCTGGGATGCTGTTGCCGGTGGTCAGCCATGCCGACTAACAAGGCGGCCTTCGCTGAACCTGGGCACCATCGGTCGGGCATCGTCGCTAGTTCATCAGGATTTCGAGCTTGATGCCCTCACGCTCGACGATAATCCGCCGCGGCTCGATTTCGAGGACGCGGAACGACGCGACAACGTCTCCCTCTTTCACCAGCTCGCCGTTGACCATCGCGCGGGGTTGGCGCCCCATCAGCGTGGTCTGCAGTTTCAACTGAGCGGCCTGAAGTCGCAGATTCTCGATGAGAATCCGTCGCTCTTTGATCTGATCGGCCTTTGCGGCCATGGACTTTGCAAGCTGATCCCAAAACCCATCCCCGCTGGGGGCGCGCAGGGTTTTGGCAATCCGACTTCCGTCCTGCGGGTAATAATCGAGCTTAATGGCGAACAGGTCCCGTTCCAGGGGGGCAATCGGCGAGGCCAGCCAGCTTCGCAGGGCTTCGGCGGCGGCATTGTGCTTCGCCGTCATGTCCATGGCCGAAGCAGCGGGCTTCGCCACCATGGCCGCGGAGGCGATTTTGGGCGCATCCGCCCCGTTGGACAGTACCCGTGCCCAGGCGACGCCCAGAATGATCAGCAGCACCCCCAGGAACAACGTCTTCCTGGGATCTGCGCGAATCATGGCGGCGACCCTGTTCCACCAGATGATGACATTGGAATCGTTCATGCTGTTCGCTCCGTGTCGCGGGCCGCAATCATCGGCGGACGCCGGGATTCCGGGCGGACCGGCATTCCGGCCACCACTCACCCGTCCGTGAAAAAGATGCTCAGTGCCACCTCCACGTCCACGGTTCCCAGTTTGGAGTCGAGGCTCTTGAGACGCACGCTGCGGACCCGCGTCAGGCGGGGCAGGGTTTCGATCTGGCGCAGAAACGACCAGACCTCCTGGAAATCCCCCTCAAAGCGCATGACGATCGGCTGCTCACTGAACAGTTCCATTCGCTGCGGCGCCTCCTGCCGCACGCTCATCTTCTGCAACGACGTCTGGCGGCTGATCTGATTCACGTTTCGCAGAAATTCCGCCAGCTCCGGCTGCCTGGGCAATCGGCGGTCGAAATGTTCCAGACTGACGCGCAATCGATCCACTTCCAGGGCGACCGCCGGAAGCGTCGTGACGCGCGACTGATTGGCGTTCAACTCGCGCTGGTCCATGGCAATTCGGGCCTGCAACGCCTCAAGTCGACCGGTGCGGGGACGGTAGCTGAAGAGAACAAACGCGATGGCCATGACGGCAATGGCCGCCGCCAGTCCCCATTGGGCTTTGGTGCATCGGCCCAATTGCCGCTCGAGGTTGGTGTTCGCCTGCGGTTGGGTCATTGGTCGTCCAATCGAATCGAAAATGTCACTTCGAACTGGCGCATCAGATGGCCACTGTCGCCCCGATCGCGCGCGTACATCATCGCCACTTCCTGCACGAAGGGCACATCGCTCAGCCTGGCCAGGAAATTCGCCACGTCGACATCGGTCGGGGCCACACCCAGAAGCCGCACGTCCATTCGTCGCTGAGGCGGTTGGTCCTCATTCTGGCCTGCGCGGCGATGGAGGTGTTCCTGGCCGAGGCGGGTCGTGTTCACGCTCGCTTCCAACAGCGCCATCTCCGGCGGCATCAGGGTCTGGAGCCGGCTGAACAGCCGGGCCGTCTCCACATGCGAACCGAGTGTCTGCAGCATCTGGTACTGCCGCTGCCACTGCTTCTGCAATGCCAGAAGGTCATCAAGCTTACGCAACTGCTGGCGCGATTGCGTCAGTTCACTTCCAAGCATCTGAGCCGTTTTTTCCGCTGCATGAATGTTCTGTCCGGCCAGCATGCTCCAGGTGCCCAAGCCTCCGGCCAGCAGTAACAGCATCCATGCCTGCATCGCCACCCACCGCTTTTGCCGCCGAAGCCGGGGATACCATGCCGGCAAAAATTCCAGTTCACGCATGGACCACCTCCCCTTTCCGCAGGGACTCGACAGCGGGTTCCGACACAGGTTCCGAGCCCTCCTCGCCAGGGGCGGCGCGGACAATCTGCTCAAAGTCGACCAGTTCGGTCCCGGGGGAAAGAAGATCGTCACGCGGACCGTTGGGATCGCGCGGCTTGCCGTCGCGAGGTCTGAACGTGCCGGTGGTCAGACGCAATGACAACCCCAGCGCCACCGCCCACTGGCTCATTGTCCCGCGCCGCTCGGCCGCCTCCATTCGACTGGTGTCGATGCTGAACAGCGGCCTGCCGGTCTCCACCGGAATGGCGACGGTGCCGCTGAGCAGCCGCTGGAGCTGGATATCGCACGCCTCGCCTCCCAGCAGCCGCATCCGCTCGGGACGCTGGCCGCGGAATGTGACGCTGTAATAGCGCAGGCAGAGGGAAATTTCCCGGCCCAGCTCTTCCACGGGCGTCCGAACCGCGTCATAGACCGCCTGACGCACTGGATCGGACCGCAATGGAGCATTGGGCGTCTCGGCCAGCCGCCGGCGAAGTGATGACGCCTCCTCCAGGGAGATGCCCAGTTTCGCCGCCACGGCGTCATTGAACTGCCTGCCACCCATGTCAATCTGCTTATAGAAGGTGATCTCTCGGCCCCGGGCGATGACGACGCAACTGCGCGATAGCCCAATATCCACCAGGACCTGGACCTCGTTTTGATCTTCCTTGCGTCGAATGAAGCGATCCACGCCTCGGAACAGGGCGCATGGTTCAAAATCAATGGACTCCACAATCAGGCCACAGCGGTGAATCTGCTCGACGTATTGATCCACCTGTGCGCTGCGCGCTGCCACGACGATCAGCTCCTGACGCGTCTCCCCCCCCTGCCGCACCTCCCCGGCGGGCAGATAATGCAGGCACATCCGCTCGGCATCACAGCCGAACAGATTCGGCGCCTCCAATCGCATCGCTGAGTCCAATTCGCCGGCGGGCATCGGCGGAAGCCGCAGGTTTTTCACCTGGACAATCGTACGCGGGAGCATCGCCACCACGCGCCGTCCGCGGAAACGCCCTTGCCGCAGGAGACGCTGCAGCACGGGATGGAGCGCCCGGATGCGATCCTGCGGATCCGCCGGCGTCTCCGGCGGCACTGTCGCCGCGGCCGCCGAGGCCACCGACAGTTCGCCGCCGACTTCCTCCAGTTGCAGCATCCGCACCTCGGCGCTGCCCAGGTCGAGGCCGATCGGCTGAAGATGGGTTCGATGCAGTCGAATCATGTCACCGCTCGCCTCCTAAGTGCCGCTAACGGAAAGGTTGCCGGTATATGGCTCCACCTTCACTGTCAGCGACATCTGTCCGCTCTTGACCACTACACTGCCGGCAACCAGCTCCTGCAGTTGCGATCCGGCCGGCCGGGTCGGGTCGTACGACCAAGGACACCCCATCTCGTCGAACACGATGGTTGACTTCCCGTCAAAACTCACCGTCCCGATTTGGCAGCTGGCCAAACCCGAGGTGCCGCCGGAACCGAATTTGGTCGTGTAGTCTCCCTGGCTAACGGGGTGGCGAATCGGAGTGGTCAGCGGCGCTGCATCATAGATACCGTAGCTTTGCGATGAGGCGTCGAATTTGACATAGTGCGGTTTCTGCGTCGTGATCGCGAGATTTTGCGCATACATCAAATCACTCATCACCACCCTGGCGGCCGCGGCGGCATTCAGGTCGTCCCGGGAGCTGATCTGTGGGAGCACCATCGCTGACACAATCCCGAGAATGACCACCACCGTGAGGATTTCCACCAATGTAAAGCCACCACGGACGGAACCTCGGGCATTGCCTGGATCTGTTGAATCCAGGTGCGCGATTCGGGTTGTCTTTAGTTCCATCACAACCTCCGGTCCACGGCGGGCGGACACTTACTATTTCTTTTCATCGGGCTTCGCGACGCGGACCTGAAGGTTGCCTCCCTCTAAAATTCCGATCAATTTGTCCAGCTTCTGATTGGTCTCCTTCTGCTGATCCACCATCTGGACGATCCGGTCGCCGGTATCGCCGAAAGCCGCCTGGGCGGGCGCGGGATAAAACGCACCGCTTGACCACTGCCCCAGCAGAATGAGCCCCTGCAGTACCAGCACAATCGTCAGAATCCTCATCTCCGATTTCATGGATGCTCCTTGTCAGTAGCCGTTGATTTTCTCAATTCCAGCTCAGGACCTTTACCAGAGGGCGGAATTTCAATGTTCCCTCGGAAGTCACGCCGCCGCTTCCGACCATGACGGGGCCGATAACCTTCATCACTGATCCCTCGCCGCCCCCCCCGCCGCCCAGCAGGCCTCCGAGCAGTCCCCCGAGGCCGCTGGGGGTATCGCCGATCTGGGTCTTTACCCAGAGCCCCCCCTCGACCGTCGCCTCCGAATCATCATCCGGCAGCAGCTTTCCCCCCACCACCACCGCCGCCGGCCAGTTTCCCGAGACGATCTGTTCGCGGGTTGCGGTGATCAGGGAGCCGGAGTTCTTAACCTTCAGGTCGCCGCACACGACAAGGATGCCGCGAATCACGGTGTTTCGGAGGGTGGCCGTGCCGTCGGTCCAGAAAATGCCGGTGGGAGAATCCGCCGGCCCGTAGACTTTGTCCTGGAGATCGCACGGCAGCTCCGTGGCGTGCGTTTTGAGCCAGGTGGGGTCGAGCATGGATGGACTGCTCAGCGCGATGGAATGGTTCCCAAGCAGGCCGTTGACGATCCCGCCCACGAGATTGAGCAGCCCGCCCAGCAGGCCCGAATCCGTGGCACTGGTGATCATAACAGGGTAATTCAGTTGCACCTGCGCTTCGACCGAGCGCTGAGCCCCGTCCACCGTGGCGGTAGAGGAGATCCGATAGATGTCACTTCCCAGCGATTGGCAGGAGATGCTGATCGTCCCCGGGACCGAAGCGCCGAGCGAGATGCCGCTACGTCCCCCCCACTGCCCATTGGTTTGCTGGAGATGCCACATCGCCAGTTGCACACCCGAATCGGCCAGATATTCCGCCGAGGCGCTGCGCATGACATTGCCGCCGGCCTGAGCCTGCAGTTGCGTGGCCGCCAGCAGGGCATAACCCAGCACCGCCACCAAGCCCACCACACTTACCACCAGCACCAGCGCCATCCCACGTGGCGACTTAGTTCTGCGGTGTCGTAGCATTGCGAAGGGTTGCATTGCCATAGCTCACCTCCTTCTGCCCGTCCTGCTCAAGCACAATCGTGAATTCCACGCTGGGACGACCGTTGATGTCACTAGGATTTCGGGATGAAAACTTCGCGGCGGCCACATTGGTGGCGAGCATCTCACTGGTCAAAAAAGTCGCCCCTGAGACCTTCAAGTTTTGCGGCATGGTAGATGTGTTAAACTGAGCAGAACTAACCGATATGCGGGCTCGAATTGATTGAATTGCCGAGAGCGTACCTATGGATCGATACAACTTGATTGTCAAACTCGACGGATCGTATTCCAGCCATCCCAATTCTCCCAACTCCAATTTGTCATCTTGGAATTGAACATTTCCACCCACGTTCATTCCGTCCATCAGCCACAGCATCACCCCCGCCGTCTGTGTGCTGGAGGTATCAAGCGACCCAGACGAGATCACGCCGACGCTCCGGGCATTTGAAATAATGTGTTGAATCCGATGGCTGATCACCGTCTGTGTCACCGGGAGGGACTGCGGCGACTCGGCCCCCTGCCAGTTTTGGCCGGCGGCCGCCGTGAAGGCGGCCAAGGCTCCCGCCACCAAGCTCACCACCACCATTCCCATTATCAATTCAAGGAGGGTAAAAGCGGCCCGACAGGATATCTGCAAGGGTGCCCCCCAGGTTTGAAGGAAATACACAAACCGTCCCCTCCGAGCATTACCCTTTTTTGCTTTTACATCGTGGTGGTTCATCGTCGCACCGCCCGCGTCGCCAGGCGCGACAACTGGACCGTTTTTCCGCTCGGCTCCGTTACCGTCACCGTGATCAGAGCGCAATCCGTTTTGGGTGGCGCCCCTGGATAGCCCAACGTCACATATTGCACATTTACCTTCCGGGCATATGTGCCGCCGGAAAGGGTGATGGACGCCCCCTGCTGGTCCTTCAGATTGGCCGTCGTGTCGGTGTAGCCGGCATAATCACTGATGTAGTCATAATTGGCCCGGATGTCCGTAGCGTCATGCCCCAGGAGCACACCATCGGTGTCGGGATATGCGAACGGCCGGGCCATGATCTCCTCCATCAGCTCCCGCGCCAGCCCCACGGCCGTCAGATCCTGCCGGGATGCGGAGGATTGCTGCTGATTGGCAAGCATTCCCCCCGCCATGGCCGCCGCCGCCAACGCCAGCACGACCGAGGCGATCAAGCCTTCGGCCAGAGTAA
>JBIQLO010000002.1:0-47581 GCA_044464175.1 Planctomycetaceae bacterium
GCCGCCCCAGCCCCCGGCGAAAGGCCCTGGGCGTGCAGCCGGTCTCCCGGGCAAAGGCCTCGTAAAAACGGCTGACCGACGCAAAACCGCATTCCTCGGCGATGGACAGAATGGCCCGCGTGCTGGTGGCCAGCAGGCTCTGGGCGTGGGCGATGCGCCGGCGCGTCAGGTAGGCGTTGAGCGTCATCCCCGTCTGTCGGCGAAACAGGGTCATCGCGTAATTGGGATGCAGCCCCACCTCCTGCGCGATGGCGCCCACCGTCAGCGGCTCGTGAAACCGCCGCCCGATCACCTGCGCCATCTGCTGTGCCATCAGCAGCCCGTCGCTGGAGGCCGCCGCGGCGGCGGGGGGGACGGGCGACTGCTCACCCTGGGCCACATTCAGCGCCAGCCGGCGCAGGCGCGCGGTGATTTCATCCAGCACCAGCTTGCGCCGGGGCGGGCTCCGGGTCGCCAGGTCCGCCGCCCACTGCCCGAACAGGGTCCGGTCGGCGTCGCTGGGGCGCGGATCGACCACCAGCCCGTGCTGCAGCAGCCGGCGCACGAAGCGCTCCGGCAGGTTCCAGAGCATCGCCTGATCCAGCGGCAGCGTGACCAGGAACACCTCGGGCGCCGGCCCACACGGGATCGACTGGTGCGGCATCGCCCCCCAGATCACTCCCAGCCGCCCCTGGGGGATGCTCACCAGCGCCCCGCCGATGAGGTATTGCATCGCCCCCTTGAGAACCAGATTGAATTCCAGGTCCTGGTGGAGGTGCGGGCGGTCCATCCCGTGCGAGCGATGCTCCCAGACCCGCAGCCCCAATGTGGCATGCACGCGAAGGGCGACGGGCGGGGCCAGGGAAACCATGACCTTAGGATACCGGAAATAGTTGCGTTAAAAAAGGAAGAAATACCGGGATCATTGGGGTACAGTCTCCCTGGATTTCAACAGAAAGGTGCCCTATGTCGAATTCTGCCACAACCCAGCCGACGCCCCGGCCCGTCAGCGAGATGGATCGGTACCTGTTTGACCTGAACGGATTTCTGGTCCTCAAGGGCGCCATCGCGCCCGACCATGTGGACCAGTTGAACGCCATCATCGACCGCATCACGACCCTGAATCCCCCCTTGAGCAAGGGGGAATGGTACGGGGGCGTCCACGCCCACGGCTACGGGGGCAAGGAAGGGATCAACCTCCAGCAGATTTACGAGGGCGGCGAACCCTTCGAGCGGCTGATCGACAACCCCAGCTGGATCGAACTGGTGGAGCATTTCGTCGGGGCCAAAGGGACCTTCGACATGCACCACGGGCCGCTCTTCATCGACGAAAATTTCGCCAACGTCCGCGGCCCCGGCGAGGCGATCGGGCTGCACTCCGGCGGGCACAACGGAACCGTGCGCACCTCGTTTCGATTCCGCAACGGCGGCTTTCACTGCGGGCAGATCAACATCCTCATGGCCCTGAACGACATCGGTCCCGGCGACGGGGCGACAATGGTCATCCCCGGTTCGCACAAGGCGAACCTGCCTCACCCGCAACTGGCGGAGAAAAAAATGAAAACCGACCAGATGACCAGCGTGGACGGCACCGTGGGAGCCATCGAGGTGCATCTACAAAAAGGGGATGCCCTTCTTTTTGTCGATGCCATCAACCACGGCTCGGCCGAGCGCCGCAACCCCGGCCAGCGGCGCATCTGCGTCTACCGTTACGGCCCCAGTTGGGGCTTTTTCCGCCACCCCTACCGCCCCACGCGCCAGCTACTGGAGCGGCTGACGGACCGGCAGCGGTCCATCGTCTGGCCGCACGAGGCGATCCGCCGCGAGCCCAATCGCCTGTCCGATGTGCCGGTGGACCCGATCGCGTAAACCCCCGGCCCGCAGGGGCGGCATCAGCCGCCGAGGGCAACGGGACGACGGCGAATGCCGCCTTTGCGGGTTAAATACGGTCTTTCCATTGCTTGGCGTGCCTTGCGCCGTGAACGACGGCCAATACACTGATATCCGCTTGTTCGACGATGAAATAAATGGCGTAGGGAAAGATGCCGGTCGTCGCTGAATCTCCGCAATCGCGGCTTCATAAGAGAGCACGAAATCGCCCCCAAAACCCGCCCGCCGGCGTTCATACCAGTCATATGCCTGGGCAAGATCACTTTCCGCCTGCGGACGAATGATCAATTCATATTTCATGGGCGATGCAAGATACGCGCCTTGACCTGTTCCCAGGATGATCCGGCCCGCGGATCGCAGTGGTAGTCCGCCAGGCGTGCATCGATGATCTGCCGGTGTTCATCGCTCAGTTCGAGCGATTCGGGGGAATCGGCGATGCTGTCCCAAATGTCTTGAACCAGGAGAATCCGCTCGGCAACGGTGAGCTGGGAATAAGATGCTTTAGAGGCCAAACTCGCCATGACAAAACTATAGGCGGTGGATGCCCCAACCGGCAACCCGCTTCGGCATCGCCGGCAAAGGCGATCTCACTGCAACACCCCATCCACCACCTTCTGCGCCTCGGCCACGCGGGCCTCGGCGATGTCGCGCCCGGGCGCTTCGGCGAAGATGCGCATGATCGGTTCGGTGTTGCTGGGGCGGGCCTGGAGCCAGCCATCCGCCCAGTCGATGCGGATGCCATCCTGCGTGTCGATTTTCCGGCCGGCAAAATGCTGCTTCAGCGCCTCCACCGCCCGCTCGGCATCCTCCCGTCGGCATTCGAACTTGGTCTTGACGATCTGGTATTTGGGAATCTCCTCCACGAGCTGGCTGAGGGGCTTGCCGGTGTCGGCCATCAGTTGCAGCACGTATGCCATCCCCACCAGGCTGTCGCGCCCGCGCACGATCCGCAGGTCGATCACGCCCCCGTTGCCTTCCCCGCCGATGATCGCCCCTTCCCGGAGCATCCCCTGCACGACGTTGGCCTCGCCGACGGCCGTGCGGATCACCCGCCCGCCCTGCGCGGCGGCGATGTCGTCGATCATCCGGCTGGTCGAGAGATTGGCCACGGCCACGCTCCCGGGCTTCCTGGAGAAGATGAACTTCGCCGCCAGGGCCAGCGAATACTCCTCCCCGATGTACCGCCCGGTCTCATCCACGATCGCCAGCCGGTCGGCGTCGGGATCCTGGGCAAAGCCCACATCCGCCTTCTGCCGGCGCACCTCCTGGGCCAGTTGGGTGAGGTTTTTCTCCGTCGGCTCCGGCTCATGGGGAAACTGCCCGTTGGGCGTGTTGTTCAGATGCACCAGCCGGCACCCCAGCTTCCCCAGCAGCGTTCCGGAACTGACGCATCCGGCCCCGTTGACCGAATCGACCACCACCTTGAACCGCTTGGTGGAAATCCCCAGCACATCCACCCGGTCCAGCACGCGCTTGACGTGCAGGGCGTGCGTGTCGCCGTTGTGGGAGGGGGGAATCAGATGCTCCACGCGCACGTAATCGCTGCGCTGCTCCTCATACAGCCGCTTGAGGGCATCGGCATCCTCCGGCGGCAGCGCCACCGCATCCCGCCGCAGCGTTTTGAGCCCGTTCCACTGAATCGGATTGTGCGAGGCCGTGGCGATCATTCCCGCATCGGCCTTCAGATGCTCCACCATCATCGCCACCCCCGGCGTGGTGACGATCCCGAGGTCGATCACTTCGATCCCGCTGGCCGCCAGCGCCGCCACCGCCGCATCCCGCACCCATGCCCCGCTGGGGCGCGAATCCCGCCCGAAGACGACGCGGAAATGTCCCCCCTCCACCGGCTGTTGCGTCTGTTTGAGCCACACGGCGAAGGCCGCCGCCATCCGGTTCACCACCACCGGCGTGAGCGTCCCCCCCACGGTCCCGCGCATCCCCGATACCCCGATCATCAGTGCTTCCATAGGTCTCCCTGGCATGTCCGGCCGTGAACTTCTACAACCCAAGTTGCCGGCGAATCTCCTCTGTGGATAGGCCGGGCTCACCCTTGTCCTGCCGTTTGGCTTCCTCAATCGCGCGCAGGTCGTCAAGATCTTCCAGAAGCTCCCGGACCGCTGAGTATTCTTCCCAGGTCAGCACGACAAACTGTTCCTTGCCGTCTTTTCTCAATATTTCCGGATGCAGTGCGATCATGGGTTGTCTTCCTAACGGTCGTAGACTTTGCTCCGATGCCTTATACGCCATACTATGATCCCATTGCCCTCTATTTCAAACAGGACGCGCCAGTCACCCACACGAAGGCGGTATTCAGGCGTAAAATGCCTGAGCCGCTTGACGTTGCCCGTCAGGTTGTCGCGCATTGCCTCGACTTTTTCCAAAATTCGTCCCGCCACCTCCTTGGACATCGATTCCAAATCTTTGAGCGCTGTGGGACGGTATTGCAGATCATATCGCATAATGGACTCCCTTCGCAGGTGGCCGTCCATGAATTTGCCGGTATTATGATCCAAGACCCCCGGCGGATAAAGCCATGCGCCGGCGGGCAATACCATGGACCCCAACCCCAAAAATCCCTCCCTTTCGCAAATCGTTCAAGCGCTGGTGCAAAGCGTCGAGGCCGAGCCGCGCCTCCACCACCTTAACCGCGTCTATCTCCCCAACCGCGACATCATCATCGAGTGCATCGGCCGCCTGCGCCAGCTCATGTTCCCCGGCTATTTCGGCAAGCAGGGCCTCACCACGCAGAATCTCCCTTACCGGATCGGCGAATTGGTGATTGAATTGTCGGATATGCTCACCAGCCAGATCAGCCGCTGCCTCCGTTATCGCAAGCAGCTCCCGGAGCAGGGGGGGGCCGACCGTGAATGCAAGGAATGCGACCGCCATGCCGCCGAGGTGGTTCACACCTTCTTCCAGCGCCTCCCGGCCGTGCGCCAACTGCTGGCCACCGACGTGCAGGCCGCCTTCGACAGCGACCCGGCCGCCCAGAGCACCGATGAAACTGTCTTTTCCTACCCCGGCGTCTTCGCCATCTCCGTCCAGCGCCTGGCGCACGAGTTCTACAAGCTCGACGTGCCCCTCCTGCCGCGCATCATGACCGAATACGCCCACAACCTCACCGGCATCGACATCCATCCCGGCGCCCAGCTGGGCCGCAGCTTCTTCATCGACCACGGCACCGGGGTCGTCATCGGCGAAACCACCCGCATCGGCGAAAACGTCAAGGTCTACCAGGGAGTGACGCTGGGGGCCCTGGCTCCGGCCTACGGGCAGATGCTCCGGGGCGAAAAGCGCCATCCCACCATCGAGGACAACGTCACCATCTACGCCGGGGCCACCATCCTCGGCGGCGACACCGTCATCGGCAAAGGCGCGGTCATCGGCGGCAACGTCTTCATCACCACCAGCGTCCCGCCGCAGAATCAGGTCTCCATGGAACCCCCCCGGCTTAAATACCGCGACCGTCGCCGCAAAAGCGACCGCGGCGAGGGGGCGATCGACTTTCAGATTTGAGGTGAAAACATGAAACACGAAAACATGAAACGTAAAGACATGCAACGGAACAATGCGATTTCCTTTGCTTCCTGTTTCATGTCTTCATGTCTTCGCGTTCCCGTCCTTCGTGCCTGCCTCTGCATTCTGCTCCTGACCGCCGTCGCCCTCTCCAGCGGCTGCGCCACCGACCGCCAGGTGATCGCCCAGGCCAACGAGGTCAACACCCAGCTCAAGCCCGCGATCCTGACCGATCCCCAGCTCTCCAGCTACATCCAGCAGGTGGGCGACCGCATCATCGCCGCAGCCAGGACGCTCGACCAGCAGGGCTTCGGCCCCGACGCCCACAAGAAGGAGGACAGCAACTGGATGTTCTCCCCCGGCATGAAGTTCCACTTCGTCAACAGCAAGACCCTCAACGCTTTCACCACCGGCGGGGAGCACATGTACATCTACACCGCCCTGTTTGAGGGGTGCAAAACCGAGGATGAACTGGCCGCGGTCATGGCGCACGAATACGCCCACGTCTACTGCCGCCACGTGCAGCAGGGAATGAACCGCCAGTACGCCGTCATCGGCACCGCCCTGGCCGCCGGGGCGGCCGGTTACGCCCTGGGGGGCGAGGAGCACGGGCCGCAATACGCCGCCCTGGGCGCAACGGCCGGGCTGGGGATCGGCCAGTTCATCGGCATGGGCTTCACCCGCCAGGATGAAGCGCAGGCCGACAAGATCGGCTTTCAGTTCTATGTCCGCGCCGGCTGGGACCCGCAGAAATTCGCCGACTTCTTCAAAACCATGATCGCCCAAGGGTACGACACCACCCCCGAATTGCTCAGCGACCACCCCTCCCTGGCCAACCGCGTCCAGACCATCCAGGGCTATGTGAAAGACCTCCCCCCCCAGGCCGCCCAGTGGCGCAAACCCAACGTCGCCGATCCGGCCCAGTTCCAACAGCTCCAGGCCCGGGCCGCCCAGATCGACAAGCAGATGCCCGATGACAAGAGCCTGGAATCCGCCCAGAACCTCCTCAACGCCTTCCCCAGCTGCGTCGCCGCCGTCCAAACCCCCCAGCAGCAAAAAGCCCAGGCCATCTACCGCCGGAAGGTGGAGCAGAAACAGTAGCGCAGGCTTCCGGCCTGTAACCCGCTTCCGCGGGCGTCCGCCTGCAGGGTGGGGCTTGCCCCACCACGATGCCGCCCCCCTGTAGATGGCCTCGCTGAGGCCGTGCCTGCCCCATGGACCTCCCCGCCCTACTTCCCACCCTTTAAAATCCCGCCGATGTGCGATTCCATGGACCGGGCCTCCTCGGGCCGCAGCAGCCCGGCCTCCAGGTGGATGGCGGTCTGCGCGCCGCCGGCGAGGGTGCGGATATTCCCCTTGGCCTTCTCCTTGGTGTATCCCTCGGGCGTGGCCGTGGCCGGCAGGGCGACGCCCAGCGCGTTTTCATTCCCCGTGCGGACGATCCAGCGGATCACCTTGTCCAGCTCCTCGGGGCGGTGCCTGACGTACCCGGCGTATCCATCCGGCTCGATGTGCAGGGAGTGGGCCCAGCCGTCGCGGTCGGCCTGATAGTCGAAATAGTACATCACGATTTCCGGGTCGATCGGGTAGGCCGGGTCGATCGTGTCCAGCAGCGCCGGATTCCTGCCCAGCTTTTCCATGAAGGCGGCGTATTCCTTCGAGACGGTGGGGGGGTGCTCCTTGTCCTGAAACAGCTCGGCGTTGCGCCCGGGGGCGCTGTAGACCAGGCGGGCGTGATCGACGGGGCTGAAGTTCACATGCGCCAGATAAAGGTACTCCAGGGGCGCGCTGCGCTGGTTGGTGACGGTGAGCGTGATCGGGACGGTCGTGGCCTCGGCGTAGAGCCGGACGGCCGACTCGGCCAGATAATCGCAGGTAAAAGCGCGGGCGTGCCGGTAGCTGCCCCCCAGTTCCAGATAATCCCCCCGTTCATCCGAGCCGGCCCGAAGCCAGGCGCGCTGAAACGGCGCGTTGGGCAGTTCGCCATGCAGGGGATGCGTGTCGGCCGGGCCGGGATGCCCCATCCCCGTCAGGCCGCAATGCAGGAAAAAAGCCCCATACGTGCCGATGAAATTCTGCGTGGGCTGGGGCTGGTCGAAAATGGATTTCATGCCCAGCGACCGCCCCTCCATCTCCATCGACCAGATTTGCTGCCCCTGATACGGGAGCATGATGAGCTGGCCCCGCGTGTTGACCAGGCGCACGGCATCCACGCCCGAAGGATAGCGGAACAGCGACGCCTTCAACGCCCCATGCTCGATGAGCGGCGTCTCGGCCTCGCTAAAACGGCAGGGATTGAGCTGAATGGTGGTGAATTGGGACATGCGGGCATCATACAAGAGGCGGGCCGGACTTGGCCACAGAGGGGGTGAATTTTGCCAGGAGCCCTCAATCTGTGTTCATCTGTGCCCCATCTGTGGCCTATACCGTCTACCCCAGCGCCCGAAGCTTGCGGGCCACGGGGCGCAGGCGGGGGCGGTGATCCAGGCCGGGGAAGCACATGATCTCCAGCTCGCGCTGGTGGAGGTATTCGATGAGCTCCTCCTCCGAAGCCCCCGATTCGATCAGTTCGGCCAGCGGATCAAGATAATTGTCATATTCATGCCGGGCGGCCTCAAACCGCGCGGCGTTGGAGGGGTCCCACTCCTTCAAGAGAATGTCGCGGATTTTGTCGCGGATGGAATGGGGGTCGTGTTTCATTTCAGCACCGGCAATCCCCGCCGTTTTTCCGTTTCGATCTTGGTCCACCCATCCCCCAGCTTGCCGATCGGATCGGGCGGGAGGATGTCCACGACTTTTTCGCCCAGTCTGGCTTCGCCGCGCTGCACCTTGGCCTGGAAATTCCGGCACTCCTTCAAGAGGGCATCAAGAATCTCCTCTTCCGGCACGTTGGCCACGCGCTGCCCCTGGACGTAGATGATCCCGCGCCGGTCCCCCGCGAAGATGGCGATGTCCGCCCCCTCGCACTCGCCCGGTCCGTTCACCACGCACCCCATCACCGCCACCTTGATCGGCAGCTGAATTTCCGCCGCCAGCTTCTGCCGCACCTGCTGCACGAGCGTGAACAGATCCACTTGGATGCGCCCGCAGGTGGGACAGGCGATCAGTTCCGCCCCCACGCGCGGGCGCAGCCCCAGCACGTAGAGCAACTCCAGCCCATCCCTCACTTCCTCCACCGGGTCGTTGGCGTAGGAGATGCGCAGCGTGTCGCCGATGCCGCTGCACAGCAGGTGCCCCAGCGGCACCACCGAGCGGATCGCCCCGGTCTCGCGCGGGCCGGCGTGCGTGACGCCCAGGTGCAGCGGATAGTCGAACCGCTCGCTGATCGCCTTGTAGGCGTCAATGGTCAGCAGCGGGTCGATGCTCTTGGCGCTGATGACGATGTCGTGGAAATCCTGCTCGTGGAAGATGTCCAGGTACTCCTCCAGCTTCGTCACCATGATCGCCAGCAGGTGCCCATGCTTGTTGTTGGAAAAGACGCCCCCCAGCTCCTTCAGCCGCTTCTGCTTGTCCTTCCGCTCCACGATCGACCCCTCGTTCACCCCGACGCGGATGGGAATCCTTTTGGCCTTGCACGCCTGGATGACGTCAATCACCTGGGCGCGGTCGTTGATGTTCCCGGGGTTCAGGCGGATTTTGTGCACCCCCGCCTCGATCGCCTCCAGCGCCCGCTGAAAATGAAAATGAACGTCGGCCACAACCGGCACCGTCACCGCCGGCAAAATCTCCTTCAGCGCCGCCGTGTCCTTCTTCTCCGGCACCGCCACGCGCACCAGATCCGCCCCGGCCGCCGCCAGCTTCTGAATCTCGGCGATGCAGCGGGGAATATCATGCGTATACCCGGCCGTCATCGACTGCACCGACACCGGCGCATCGCCGCCGATGGAGACAAAACCGTGGGCCGAATCGCCAAGCGTGATTTTTCGCGTTTTTCTGCGGGGAATCATGTCGGGATTATTCTATGACGGGTGGGGGAAAATGGGAAATGATCTCATAGGATCCGCTTCAGCGGACCCGGTTACCAGAAGCCCTGCAGAAACTTCCATACCTGTATGCCCGTCACCCGGACAAGGAGCAATACCACGATCACGACGGGCACCAAGGAATAGGGATCATTCAAAACCCCCAGCCGGTGCCACGCGGCCATTTTTCGGAACTGGTCATCACCCTGGCGAAACGCTTCCAGCAGTGCCGAAGCCTGCTCAAGGGAGACATTGGCGTAAAACTGGCACTTGCCTTCCCGATATTCCACGCGATAGCCGTCCTCCGCAACGATCGCCTGCATGAAGAAATTCTCACCGGCCGTGAGAATGATGAAAGGCGCGTGCGGCGGCATGAAACGCAAGTAATGATCCACCTGTTCCCCCGATGGATCCTCAATGCGCTCAACGTTGCCGACTTCCAGATTCATCCTGCCCAAAGCGTAGCACAACAGAAATGAACCCTGAAGGTTGTGCGTTCACGCACGACAAGAAATCCCGCCGGCCCCAAGGTCGGCTTCAGCCGCCATCCTGCGCGACAACGACGACAATGCGAGTGGTGGATTATCTGCCTTTGATCGGGTACAGCGCATTCAACAGCACCCGGCGGGAATCGTGCAGCTTCCAGAACGCGCTCAGCGTCAACGCCGGTTCATGCCTTGTCCATTCCGGGCCAAACTGCCAATCCGACGTGAAGATCAGCTCTTCGGTGGGGGACGCCGCGACCAACTCCGCCAGCAAGCGTTCGGCCGCGGGCCTGAACGGCGATGCGAACTCAAGAAAATCCGCCTCCACTTTTCTTGATGCCTCGCCGAGCAGCTTATACGCAAAGTAGACGCGGCCGGCGCTGTCCTGTTTCAGACTTGGATTGCCCAGGTGGTAGATGATGCCGGAAACCCGATCGAAGTCTTCTTGAAACCGAGCCTGCGGCCCACGATACGACCGCAAGGCCCCGTCGGCGACGACTGCGAACGGGAATCCCCCGACCTCGATGGGCCGCGACTGGCCGATGGCGATGATCTCGATGGACGGCATGGACAGATGACAGCTTTTAGGGCGGATCTTCCCGCCAATTCCATCCCCATTCTACACCCATGATGAGCCAAGGCCCACCCGACGCGCTCGGCAATCTGCATCTGTGTTCATCCGTGCCCGGCTCGACTGAGCTCGCCGAAGTCCATCTGTGGCAAAAACGAAGAGTGGAAAGGCCGCCCCCTCAAATCCGCTCCGGATCCGGCAGCGCCTCCAGGCGCGAGAGGCTCGGCAGGTCGGGGTGGAGCCACTCCAGCGGATCGAACAGCGCCGTATCGCCCGGCAGCGGCGTGGTCGCCGTGATGTTCGGCAGCGGCGGGCCCTCGGCCGCGTCCAGCGCCCGCCAGCGAAGCGTGTTGATCGTCAGCAGCAGCACCGCGGCCGCCATCCCGACCGCCGGGACGTTGAAATTCGCCCGCCACCACGCCGGCCAAATCCCCTCCACGCCCGGGCGCTGCCCCAGGTCCTTCCACAGGTCCATGCCGCGGGCGATCACCCAGAGCATCCCCACCCCCAGCCCCGCCATCAGAAGCGTGCGGGCGCCTTCCCACTCCAGCAGGTGCGCCCAGTGAATGAGGAAGGCGACCAGAAAGACATGCATGACATACATCGCCAGGCTCCGCCGGCCCATCCGGGCGGCGAAATCGACCACGCCCCCGTTCCCGATCCAGCGCCACATCCGGTCGGTGACGAGCATCATCGGCAGCATCCACGCCAGGTATTTCAGCACCTCACCCGTGGACAGCGGCGCCTTCCAGTAAACCACCCCCAGCGGCAGCCGCAGGTTCCAGTCGCCGCCATAGGCGGAGAAGAAGATCACGATGAAAAAGGGAACCGACGCCCAGGCCATCCACCCCTTGGTCCGGTCCGTCAGCCGGTCATACCGGGGCAGGGCGGCCCCGCACAGCACGCCGGCCACGAACAGAAGCTGCCACGGCAGGATCATGAAGGTCGTCTGGATCGGCAGCGCCAGGAAATAAGGGTGATACAGCCCGAACACAAACCCCCCCAGGCTCAGCCCCGCCAGCGCCCACCACCACCCCCGGCGCAGCAACGCCAGCATCCCCGGCGCCAGCGCCACCATCACCACGTAAAACGGCAGCAGGTCCGACCCGTGCCGGAAGGTGAGAATCTCCCACAGCAGCTGCGGCACGCTCTGGAACGGCTCCCCCCCCAGCATGGGATAGATCAGCAGGAAACAGGTCGTGGCCACGTAATGCACCAGCAGGATGTAGCCGGAGCGCCGATAGAGCCGCCGATACGTCTGGGCGCGCTTCTGGAAATCCAGCACGCGCGGCAGAAAGATCGCCCCGATGCTCATGCCGGAGATCATGATGAACCCCCCGGCCGCGAAGCGCGTGTATTCCCCCAGGATTGAATACCAGGGCTGCCCAAACGGCATCCCCTGGTAGACCAGGTGCACCAGGATCATGTCGATCAGGCAAAGCCCGCGCCAGAAGTCGATGCGGGTGTCACGCGGTGTGGAGCTCATGGGTTGGTTCCGCCGGTGAGGCCCATTTCCCCATCCGTGGGGTGCCGGGCGTCACGTCCTGCTTCCTTGCCAGATAAACGATGAAATCACGCTTCCGGTTCGGCCGCCCATTGGCGTACAATAGGCCGCCCGTACGTGTCTCAGATCCGGGCCACTGGGCCCATCTCATGAGACAGAAGGAGAACGTCATGAAACCCTTTTTATTGTGCCTGGCCCTGGCCTTTGTCGCCAGCCCAGTCATGGGAGAAATCCAGATGAAACCAGTGGAATATCGGGACGGAGCGACAGTTTGTCACGGTTGGGTGGCTTATGACGATTCCGTCACGGGCAAACGTCCCGGCGTGCTGGTCCTGCCCGAGTGGTGGGGCGTCACCGACTACCCCAAATCCCGCGCCCAGGACCTGGCCAAATTGGGCTATGTCGCCTTCGTGGCCGACATCTATGGCGAGGGAAAGACCACCAGCGATCCCAAGGAGGCGGGCGAACTGGCCGGGCGCTTCTATAAGGACCGCAAAATGATGCGCCAGCGCGCCCTCGCCGCCCTCGAACAGCTCAAGAAACAGTCGCAGGTGGATGCAACCCGGGTCGCCGCCATTGGTTATTGCTTCGGCGGCACCATCGCCCTGGAGCTGGCCCGCGCCGGCACGCCCCTCAAGGGGATCGTCAGCTTCCACGGCGGGCTGGAAACCCCCACTGCCACCCCGGCCGGCCAGATCAAAGCCAGAATCCTCGTCTGCGCCGGCGGCGCCGACGAGTTCGTCCCCGACAAGCAGGTGGAGGCCTTCAAGCAGGAGATGCGCCATGCCAAGGCCAACTGGGAGCTGATCGTTTACGGCGGCGCCCACCACGCCTTCACCAACCCCAATGCCGACAAATTCGGCATCCCCAACATCAAATACGACCAGCAGGCCGACCACCGCTCCTGGGCCGCCATGCAAACCTTCTTCGACGAACTGTTCAAGTAACTGTGGACGGCCTCGCTGAGGCCGTGGCGGGGTCAGCCGGGTGCCACAGGTCAGCGTCCCCGCTGACCTGTGCGGTCGTCATGCCGACCACCCTCCCTCAGCACGGCCCCACCGGCGCCAGCCGATAGCTGGCGTAATGCGTGTTCACAAAATTCTGATCCCCCGTCTCCTGCGCCCGCAGCCACATCCGCCGGCACATCTGCCGCACCCGTTCCTGATGCCGCGGATCATCGATCAGATTGGTCATCTCATACGGGTCGGCCTCCAGGTGATACAACTCATCCTCGTCAAAGCCGTTGAAAATGTATTTCCAGGGTCCCTCCCAGACGATGCGCTGGGTGAGGAAAATCCGCCCGCCGAAATACTCGGCATATCCCCCGGTGTATTGGCCCGCCAGCTGCGGATCGCCCAACAGCGGCGCGAACGACCTGGAATCGGGCACGGCCTCATACCCCAGCCCGGCCAGTTCCAGCAGCGTGGGATACAGATCGTGCAGGCCGACCCGCGCCCCCGTCACCGCGCCCGGCGTGATCCCCGGCCCGGCCAGGATCATCGGAATGTTGTACACCTCCTCCCCCGCGTGAATGTTCTTGGTGTAAAGCCCATGCGCCCCCAGCAACTCGCCATGGTCGGAGGTGAGGACGATAATGGTGTTCTCCAACTGCCCCGAATCGCGAAGCTGCTCGATCAGCAGCCCGTACTGCTGGTCGATTTCGCTAATCGAGCCGTAGTAGCACGCCATCGCCTCGCGCCGCTGCCGGTCGGTCATCCCATCCCAGACGCGGGCGGCCTTGCGGTACAACCCCGGCCGGCCCGAAAGATCATCATGCACATTGGGCGGCAACTCCAGGGCATCCACCTCATACTGCGCCCAGGCCGCCTTGCCGCAGATAAACGGGTCATGCGGCTCGAACGAGCTGACAAAGCAGCACCAGGGGGCCGGCCCGCCCGTCGCCTCCTTCAGAAATTTCCGGGCCGCCGCCGTGGTCAGCCCGAGATAGCGCTCCTCCACCGGCACATCCGTCACCCCATAGAGCAGCGTCGGGTTGTACCCCGGCGGCCGGTCGTGGCGGTACGCCACCGTCAACCCTCGCACCGGCGGGTTCTTCGTATTGACATGCACCTGCCATCCATACCGGTCGGCCCGGTCGGCGTGGTCCACGTGCCACTTGCCGAAATAGCCGGTCCGGTACCCGTGCCGCTGGAGAATCTGCCCCCAGTGCGGCCGCGCCTCGCGCAGGACATTCTGGTCCGGATCGCCACAGTGGGTCACCTGCAGCACGCCATGGTTGTGCGGCAGCAGCCCCGTCATGAGGCTGGCCCGCGCCGGCGAACAGACGGCGTTGGGCGTGTAGGCCCGCTCAAACCGCATCCCCCCGCCCGCCAGCCGGTCCAGATGCGGTGTCCGGCACGGATGCCCCGCCCCCAGCACCCGCCCCTGCATCTGGTCGGTCATCAGAAAGAGAATATTCGGTTGACCCGTCATCCATCCCTGCCCAGTCGAACTGTCCCCGGTCCCGCAGTATACAACATCCCTCCGAATTCTCCCGAAACTTCCCCCCCAGCGCCCCCGCCGGCCAACCCGTAGGACAGCCCCTCCATCGCCTGAGCCCCCGAGACTTTCTAAATTCCCGCTTCCGCGGTGATCAGCGGTGAGAGCGGGGCGGAGGCGTTCCGTTCAATCCCGTCCGTGCCCTCCCTGGCGTCGCCGTTACAAAAAATACTTGACAAAACCCAAACAAATGCTATACTCCCCATCATGCAATCTCCCCTCCATCATGCCCTTTTCACTCCCTCACCCCTTCGTCCCTCCCTGCTGTCCCAAAATACCAACGAACCCAAACGAACCAAACCCAATTCCCCTCTGGCGCTCCAGAATCAACGATTTCCCCCCCGAACCCAACACCTCGTATTTCCCAACGAACCCACCCCCCCGCATCCCGGAACCTCAATCCCAAATCCCAAACCCCGCCCCCGTTTGTTTCCCTCCCCCCGGCCGGGTATAAATGAAGCGACCTGAATTGACCTGAATCCGGAAAGACCGACTTATGAGCCATTCCAACAGCGCCGGCAAACTCAAAGGCATTTTCACCCCCAACATGGTCCCCCTCGACAGCCGGGGGCAGATCGACGAGGCGGAGTTCCGCCGCTATATCGACTGGCTCATCGACAAGGGCGTCCACGGCCTCTATCCCAACGGCTCCACCGGTGAATTCACCCGCTTCACCGTCGAGGAACGCCAACGCATCATCAAAATCGCCTGCGACCAGGCCAACGGCCGCGTCCCCATCCTCGCCGGCGCCGCCGAGGCCAACACCAAAGAGACCATCAAGGCCTGCGAGCTTTACTACGACTACGGCGCCACCGCCGTCGCCATCGTCAGCCCGTTCTATTACAAGCTCTCCCCCGACGGCGTCTATGCCTACTTCGCCGAGATCGCCCGCCACAGCCCGATCGATGTGACGCTCTACAACATCCCCATGTTCGCCAGCCCCATTGATGTGCCCACCATGCGCCGGCTGGCCGAGGAGTTTGACAAGATTGTCGGCATCAAGGACTCCTCCGGCGATGTCGGCTTCATGGGCCGGATGATCAACGCCGTCCGCCCCGTCCGCCCCGAGTTCGTCTTCCTCACCGGCTGGGATGTCGTGCTGATCCCCATGATGCTCATGGGCGCTGACGGCGGCACCAACGCCACCAGCGGCGTCGTGCCCGAACTGATGGTCAAGCTCTACGAACTGGCCTCCCGGAAACAGTGGGACAAAGCCATCCCCCTGCAGCTGCGCCTGATCGAACTGTTCGACGCCATGATCGGCGCCGAGTTCCCCGAAGGCTTCCGCGCCGCCGCCCAGCTGCGCGGCTTCGACTTCGGCACCGGCCGCCAGCCCCTGTCCGACCGCCAGCACGTGGACATCGAAAAACTCTCGCGCCTCCTCCAGTGCATCATGAGCGACTTCGGCGTCGTCGATGCCCCGGCCGAAGGCTGCGTGCTTCGCCCCCTGGGCGGCGCATCGCTCTACCCCGACGTCAGCCTCGCCCTCGACCTGGACGGCGACCGCTGCGGCTGCGACCACAACGACGACGACGTCGCCCGCACCGTCCGCGAAGTCACCCAGGCCGTCCTGGCCAAGCTGGGGCGGAGGTAATCCCCCATGCCCACGCCCTCCCCTGAACTCGATTGGCCCACCGGCGCCCTGGGGCTGCTGGAGGTCAAGAGTTGGTCCGCCGCCCTGGCCGCGCTGGACGCCGCCCAGAAGGCCGGGGATGTGTCGCTGATTCAGGCGGAGCTGAATGATTTTTACGGGGTGGTGATCAAGCTGACCGGATCGGTCGCCGACGTGCGCGCGGCGGTCGACGCCGGCCAGGCGATCGTGCACCGGATGCAGGTGGAGTGCGTGGCCGATGTCATTGCCGCCCCCACCCCCGTCGCCCGCAAGGGCGTGATCGCCCCGCCGGAATACAACGTGTTGATCGAGCAGGATGTGGTCCATAACCCCCGCCAGGCCGGGGAACCAAAGGAGCGTTTTGTGGCCGAGCAGATGTCGTTCGCCATCGGGTTGATTGAGACGCAGGGATTCACCGCCGTGATCGAGGCGATTGACACGGCCGCCAAGGCCGCCAACGTCGAGGTGATCGGCAAGGAGAAACTCGGCGGCGGCTACGTCACCATCGTCATCAAAGGCAACGTCGCCGCCGTGCAGGCGGCCGTCGAGGCCGGGCGGCAGAAGGTGGACGGCCTGGGCAAGCTGATCGCCGCCCATGTCATCGCCCGCCCCAGTTCCGCCATCCTCAACCTGCTGCCCAAATCATAGGCTACCCCCCGGCACGCCCCGCAGCGGCAACAGGTGAGTCTGGAACGGCAACACCAGCATCGTCGGCTGCTTCTGGGGATGTTCGTTCAACTCGCGCAGCCGCACCAGCAGCCCCTGCGCCAGCAGCTGCATGTCGCCGAAAATCAGCGGATAGTCCGCCATCCCCGAGAGCCGTGCCGATTCCGGCGACCCCCCGATGACGATTGCGTTCTTCTCGATCCGGGCGCCCCGGACGGCATACGCCTGCACCAGTTCGCGGGCGATCCGAAAATCCGGCACCACGTGCGCTGTGGGCGGATTTTTCAGGGACAGGTATTTTTCCGCCGCCTCCTGGATGCCCCAGTAGAGCCGCCCCGTGACGGTGATCCGCTCCCGCTCGATGGGCAGTCCCGTGTCGAAATGGGCCAGCTGATAGCCCGAGAGCCAGCGGGAATGGCTCATGCCCGGCGGAGTCTGCTCGCAGGTGAAGGCGATGCGCTGATGCCCCGCCTCGATCAGCGCCCGCGCCGCCGTCCGTCCGGCCAGAATCTCGTCGTAGATGACCACGTGCCCGACATGGCTGGACGGATTGGGATCGGTCGGATCCGCCATGACATGGCCCAGCACGACGCAGGGGCGCTTCAACGCCTCGATCGCATGGAAAACGGGCGGGCGCGCCCGCCCGCAGATCACCAGTCCATCCAGCTCGCGGGCGAACCGCACCGCTTCGGCGACCACCGCATCCACATCCTCCGCATGTTCGATGTCGTGGATTTCCAGCCGCATCCCCTGCCCGTTCGCCTCGCGCGCCAGATAGCGCACGGGGGGAGATTGCTCCCCCGCTCGCCCGCCCACCTGCAGGAAGCCGATGCGGTGCAGCGGGCGCGCCCCCGAAGCGCTCGGCCGCGCGGCCACCCGGTCGGCCAGGCGGCGATAACCCAGCTCCGCGCTCAACGCCTGCACCCGGCTCTTGGTCTCCGGCCCGATCTGCGGATGGTCCGCCAGCGCCATGGAGACGGCCGAAACTGAAATTTCAGCCTTGCGGGCGATGTCCTTCAGCCGCACGGACTTGGCATTTTTTCTCTTCATCTGATCCCCTGGTTTGAACCTTTTTGGAATCCGATGACCCACTATAACTGATTTTTTCAGTAAAATAAAGGTTGACAGTCTGAATCTTACAGGTAGATTCAATTTAGCCGGGCAGGGCGACGCCCCTGGCCCATGGAAAATCACGTTTGCCGGCATGCATCATCCGCTGGACGCCCCTGCCGGCGTCGGGATCGGCGATGGCGGCCTCTGGCCCCAGTCCCTTCCCGAACCGGCCCGCTGTCGTTTCAGCAAGTCAGCGCAGGTGAAGGATGGACCTATGCGGAAAACATCGCCCCCACAAGGTTTTACCCTCGTGGAGCTGCTGGTCGTCATCGGGATCATCGGCATTCTGATTGCAATGCTGTTGCCCGCGTTGAACAAGGCCCGCCAGTCCGCCGACGCCATCGCCTGCGCCTCCAACCTCCGCCAGCTCGGACAGGCCGGGGCGATGTACGGAACCGAAAATCACGGCTTCTTTCCGCCCAACCAGGCCCAGACGTCCGCGTCCAACCCCGCGTTCCCCACCTCCTACCAGGGGCGCTGGGTCCATCTCCTGCTGCCCTATCTGGGAGACAGCCTCAATGTCTTTCATTGCCCCTCTTCCTCGGAAATCGACCTGATCGGGCCGTATTACAAGAGCCGCGCCTTGAGCCCGCTGACCGACAACCCGGTCCTCCCGCTCAACTATGGCGCCAACCTGTTCATCGGGCAGGATTTGTTCGCCGCCGGCGTCAGCCCGACCCGGTGGACGCAGATCAAGGAGCCGCAGTCCAAGGTCTGGATCACCGACTCCCGGTCCCTGCCGGCTATGTCCACCAACGGGATCAACATCGTTCAATCCAGCGCCGACCCCACCAACGCCAAGCCCTATTGCGCCTTTCGCCACCTGAACAACACGCGGATCAACGTCCTGTTCGTGGACGGACACGTGAACGCCTACCTCTATTACCCGACCGGCGCTGACACCCGGTCGATCGTCCATCAGTTGAAATGGACGATCGACAAAAGCTATTGAAGGATTTGCCGATGCGCTCATGGATTTCAAGCTGTGGCCTGTTCGGAATGTTGGCGCTCCTGCCGGCGGCAGCGCCCGCCCCGGCGGCCGATGCGCCCGCCAACCTTGCCCCCAATCCCGGCTTTGAATTGCCCAACCACAAAGGGTGGGCGATTCAGTCCAAAGCCAAGGTGGCCCTCGACGCCGATAACCCGCATGGCGGGCAATACGCCCTGCGCCAGGAGGCCGTGCAGGGCTATGGCTGGAACTGCGTTTCAACGCTCGCCAAGGATATCGTCAAGCTGGCGCCCGACCAGATATGCCACCTGAGCCTCTGGAGCCGAAATACCCTGATCGGCGGCGAGGCGGCCATTGTGTTCCGTGAAGCCGACGCCAAGGGAAAGACCATCCGCTACTACTTCCACAAAATCCCGGCCAACCAGCCGCAGTGGAAACAGTACGAAGCGACCCATCGCCCCAGTAAAAACGCCGCTGGCTTACAGGTCTATCTCTATATCTCGCCCAAAGCCGCCTCCGGATCGGTCTGGTGGGATGATGTGACGGTGACGGCGGTCAAGGATCCCTTTCCCGGCAATACCCCGCGCGCTCTGGACGTGGCGCCGCTCACCACAAGCGCTATTCCTGCCCCCAGGAAGGCCGCGGCCGACACCCCCCAGCCGGCCGCCGCAACGGCCGGCAATCTCGCCTTGAACGGCGGCTTCGAGATGCCGGGGCTGAAAGACTGGAAACCCTTAAACCAGACCAAGATCGCCCAAGATGCCGACCATCCCAAGGAGGGGCAATACAGCCTCCGCCAGCAATCGGCCAAGGGGGATCGTTACAACGAAGTCTGGATGACGCCCATTCAGGTGCGGCCGGGAATGCTCTACCACCTCAGCGTCTACGGTCGAAACACCCTGTCCGGCGGCGGGGCGGCCGTCGCCGTGCGCGAATTGGACGCCCAGGGCAAATCCGTCGGATATTATGGCGTGTCGGTCCCGGCCGGGCAGGCGGACTGGAAAAAGTACGAGCTGATCCACCGCCCAAACGAAAAGGCCGTGACGTTGCGGGTCTATTTCTGGATCAATTCCGGGGCCGCCTCCGGCGCCGCCTGGTGGGATGAGGTCCACCTCACAACCTCCGAGGATCCCTTCCCTCAGGACAAACCGGCCGGCTTCCTGCGCGTGGCGCCTTTGGCGACGGCGATGATTCAGAGCGACGGAGAGCCAAAGATTCCGGAGACTCTGACGGCCTGGGTCAACGCCGGGCGCGAAGCGGTGGGGGGGCGGCTCACCCTGCAACTGGCCAAAGTCTATTCCAATGGACAGGTTGATCCGCATCCTCTGTGGTCGGAGCCGTCCATGCTGATTGAGCGCCAAGGTCCGCTGCCCATCGAGGTGCCCGTCGGGCATCTGACGCAAGGGCGCTATCAACTGGCCCTGGCCTTCACCAACGCCGACGGCTCGATGGGGATGCACTGGAACCGGCCCCTTCCCGTGATTCCGCCGTTCGACCTGCCCGCCCCTCCGCCCATTACGCGATCCGAAATCGGTCCCGACGGTCTGCTGCGCGTCAATGGCAAGCCCTTCCTGTCCATCATGTTCTATCACAATCCGATGGACCTCCAGAAAATGGCGGCGTTGCGGAAAGACTTCGGCGTCACCACCGCCCAGACCTGGGGCTCGGGCAGGATTGACAGGCTCGTGAACAACGTGGATCTGGTCTATAAGGCGGGCGTCTATGCCTGGGCGGTCCTGTTCCACGATCCCGTCTATGACGCTAAAGCCAAACGGTGGAATACGGAAAAACTGACCGAGGCGGTCAACCGGCTCAAGAACCATCCCGGCCTGATCGGGTGGGATTTAATCGACGAGCCGGACGGACACGGTGTCGCACCGGAGGAGGTGCGGCGGGCGGCGGCCTTGGTGCGCAAGCTCGACCCCAACCATGTCATCTGGGTCAACCTATGCCGCCCCTCGGAATTCCAGAACTATGCCGGCATTTCCGACCTGGCCTCCGTGGACCATTATGTCTTCCCAAGCGGCGATCTGGCCGACATGCACCGGATCAACGGGCAAATCCGCGCCACAGCGCCGAACAAGCCGCTGCTATCGGTCCTGCAGACCTATGGCGGCGCCGGGCGGGGCATGCCCACCACCGCCCAGCTCCGGGCCGAGATGTACATGAACATCTGTGACGGCATGACGCTGTTCAATTACTACTCCTGGTCCGAGGGAAGCGATGCCTTCGGCTTCCTGAGGAACAACCCCGAGCTGCAATCCTGAGTGCGCGTGCTGAGTCACGAAATCCGCCAGCTCCAGCCCTTCCTGTTCAAGGGCAACCCCGTGAAGGCGGATGTTCAGGCGGACGGAGAGAACAAGCCGGCCTTCCTGGCCAGGCGGATCGGCGATGCCGTGGAGCTCATCGTGGTCAACCCAACCCGCCGCCCCATGGAGCGCGTGCGAATCGCACTGGACCATCCCATCACTTCGGTCGCCACCCGCTTCGACAACGGCCGCGTGCCCCCCCTCAAGGAGGGGACCGTCACCGACCGCCTGCCTCCCTATGGGGTGGCGATCTATCGCTTGAATGATTAAGCCTCAGCGCGCCGCAATTGCGGCCGGCCCAAAAGCCCGCTCGCCTGCGCCTTCCCCTCGATGCGATTGATCAGCGTGTTGGCGACGAGGATTTCCACCTCATTCATGCCGACACGCAATGCGGGCGTCAGCTCCACCCGCCAGGGATGCCAGCAGCAAACCCCCACCGACGTGCCATTGACGCGCACCTCAAATGGGTCGTGCTGATCGCCCCCGGCCTCCAGCCAGAGCCGCGCACTTCCCCCGGACCACTCAAACCGCGCGGCATACGTCATCAGCCCCGAATAGTGCGGAAAACCGAGCCGGGTCCAGTCCTCCGGTTCCGGCAGTGACAGGCCCCGCGCGGGATGAATGCGCGGCGGATCGGTCCGGACAACCTCAAACGCCCCGCACAAATACAGCGGCTCCCCCAACGCGGCCGCATCCCCCTGCATCGGCCCGATCTGAAGACGCAGGTGGTTGGCTCCCGTTCGCGCCACGCGCTCCAGCGGCAATTCCAGCGAATCGGGCAACGACCCCGCCCCGGCCCTGGCCAGCTCCAGGGGTTGATCGTTGAGCCACAACCGGGCCTCGCCCGCAAACGCCAGCCGGTCCCAATTCAGCCGCAACGGCTCCACCAGCGCTTCCAATTCAAACACCGTCTCCAAAACCGCCACGCCCCCGGCGGGCGTCTGGGGAAATTGTCCGCTGAGCGCCGGAATCTGCACCACCTGCGTCCGCCCATCACCCGATCGCCAGCGCCACTCCCCCAGCCGCAGCGTGTTGGAACCGTGCGGCGTCACCGTCCACGGGCCGATCCAAGGGAGCGATGCAGCCGCCGGTTTGGTTGAAACAACATCCTCGTCTCCCAGGAACCGCCGCTCACCCGCCTCCAGTTCAACCGCCCGCCCCTCCTTCAGCACCAGCCGCACCGGCCGCTCGCTGGGGTTCCACACCGCCCGCTCAATCCGCCCGTCGATGTTCCGGCTGTGCACATAAACCGCCTCTCCCTCCAGTTGCATCCAGGCGCGATGGCGGGCGATCAGCCGCTGAATCACCGCCTCATCTCCATCGCCCGCCACCTTGATCCGCACCGTCCGCTCCGAACCGATCAGGCGAATCGCCGCCTCCCTCCCCTCCGCCGGCAGCGCTGCCACCGCCCCGGCCGTCGCCTCGTCCAGAACGGGCACCTCCGGAACCACCAACGTTTCATACCGCGCCTGGCCCACGTTGAAGCCCGACCCCTCACGTCCCGCCTTCCCCAGATCAACCTCCGACACCAGATCGAAATCCAGTCCCGCCGCCATCATCCGCGCAATCAGCCGCCCCAGCCGCCGCGCCCACTCGGCCGCCTCCGCATCCTCCGGCCCGCGCGACTCAAACGCGCTGGTCGGATAGAGCAACGCGATCGGCCGGTGCGGCCGCCCGCGCCCCAACCACCGCGACCACTCGCCCAGATGATCGCTCAACGCCCCCATGAACCGCCAATACGGCTGCTGCACGAATATCGACGGCGGCGCTTCGCGCTTGCGATTGCCGGCCATGCTCATCATCTGCCCGTGCATGGCGAACCGGTCGCACCCGCAGACCGCCAGGCAATCCAGAATCCGCCGCATGCGCCCCAGCGTGATTCCCTCCCCGCTGACGCCCAGCGCCTCGGTAAAGACATGCGCCCGCCCGCGCTGATGCGCCGCCGAGCTGGCCAGCTTCGGCCCCAGCAGGCGATGCCCGTCGCTCAGCGTGCCGAAGCGCGAGGAAATCTGGTCGCATCCCGGCCAATGCATCGCGCCGCTCGCCTCCATCCAGCCGGGCGTGAGCGTCACCTGCAGCAGCGGATCCTCCTCCGGCGAATAGTGGCCCGTAAAAACCACCCCGTGCGTCTCGCACCACCGCGCGATCGGCTCGCTGAATCGCTCCGTCCAGAGCCGGCCCAGCAGCCGCCGGTAGCGCAGGCGGGCCGCCTCTCCCCTCAATCCCGCATGGCTCAGCAGCCAGGGAAGGTCCTCCAGCAGGTTCCGTCCATAAGCGCGCTGGTAATCCTCCGGCAACCCCGCCGACCAGGGATACGGCCCGCACAGCTTGGCCTCATCCGTAAAAGCGGCCTGAAACTGCGCAAACCGCTCCGCCCCCAGTTCATCGAAGGTGCGCTGATAGGTCATCTCGATGAACGCCTCGACCGTGCGTGGATTCAGCAGATCGACATACAGCCCGTGCCGGGAATCCGGCTGGGGCTTCTGCCAGACCGCCAGCACCCAGTACGGCCGATCCGCCGGCGCCTGCCAGTGCAATTCCCACTGGTCCCCCTGCAGCCGCGCCCGCCAGTGCGGATCGGAGCGCTCCTCGGGATAGAACGTCGGCCCATAGGTGTGCGTACACAGGCCGATGATCGACCAGCGCCGTCCCACGATCCCCGCGTGCCCGTTCACATCCACAAAATCGCCCGCCCGCGCTCCCGCCTCATCGGCCGGGGCGGCGTAGATGCCCACCAACCCCCGCGCCTCGGGAAATGCCGCCCGCACCATTCCCCCCTGCGGACGGATCACCCGCCGCTCGAACGCCAGCGTTTGCCCCGCCAGTTCCGGATGCCGGTCCAGCAACAGCCCTCCGGCCGTGCCGCTGGGAAAGGGATTTTCATCATAAAACCATACCCCCAGCCCCCGCTCCCGGGCGGCCTCCATCAGAAAAACCATCAGCTCAAACCACTGGCGCGACAGGTAGAGCACCTCCATCCCATCCCGCGGATGGATGACGACAGCGCTGAACCGCTGGGTCGCCAGTTCATCAAATTGCCGCAGAATCGTCGGGCGATGCGGATGATCGTTGAGAAACCAGAAGGCGACCGGCCCATCGGGGTGGGCCACCCGCCCGCGCGAACCCTCCATTCCGCTGGCGCTCATCTCCGCCTCCTTGTCTTTATGCCCTCAGCAGCGAAAACAGAAACGAGGTGGTCATATACACCCCCACCCCCATCGCCAAGCTCCAGAACGCCCCCACGCGGTCGCAGAAGAAATAGACGATCACGATGTACAACACCCACGCCGGAACCGTATAGACAAACCCGCGCGCATAACTGGCCACCGCCTCGTTCCCGCCGTTGCGGTAGATCAGGTAGAACGCCAGCAGCGTCATCGAGGGAAACTGCGTGATGAACGCGGCGGCCAGCCCATTCCCCTTGGTGCCAAAGTAGGTCGTGAGCATCACAATCAGACCACCAATCACGAAATAGAGCGCGAATTTGACGGCTTCGTTCATATAGGTTGAAAGATGCGATTGACTGTAATATCCCTCCCGGTTCTCCGCCAGAGGGGCGGGCAGGGGGCGGAAAAGGGGATCCTTGCCTGCCCAAATCCCCGTTTTTGAGCCCCGGGCGCCGGGGCGCGCCGATAAGGACAGGCAGAGGCGGCATTGACAGCCACGGATATTTAGCCGAAAATCCGGATGAACGGATGGATGCTTATGACCCAATCAACCGGACAAGTCGGGGCGCGGATCGATCAATTGCTGCAGGCGGGCCGGCCGACGGTCTCCTTCGAATTCTTTCCCCCCAAGACCGAAAAAGGATTTGAGTCCCTCTACGAGACGATCCGCCAGCTCAAGCCCCTGGAGCCCAGCTACGTCTCCGTCACCTACGGCGCCGGCGGCAGCACGCGCCAGAAGACCGTGGACCTGGTGGAGAAAATCCAGCGCGAGTCCGGCATCAACGCCATGGCCCACCTCACCTGCGTCGGCCACACCGCCCAGGAGATCGGGCAGGTATTGAAAGACCTCTGGGCCGCCGGCATCCGCAACGTCCTGGCTCTGCGCGGCGATCCGCCGGCCGGCCAGGCCGCCTTCACCGCCACCGAAGGGGGCTTCGCCTACGCCAACGAGCTGGTGAGCTACGTCGCCCCGCGCCACGATTTCTGCATCGGCGTGGCCGGCTACCCCGAGGGGCACCCCCAGTGCCTCAACCGCATCCGCGACCTGGAGCACCTCAAGCGCAAGGTGGACGCCGGCGGGCGCTTCGTCATCACCCAGCTCTTTTTCGACAACGCCGACTTTTACCGATTCCGCGACGCGGCGCGGGCGGCCGGGATCAACGTCCCCATCGTCGCCGGCATCATGCCCATCGGCAACGTCGGGCAGATCAAGCGGTTTGTCTCCATGTGCGGCGCCAAAATTCCCCAGCCGCTCCTGCTGAAACTGGAAGGGCTGGAGGCCGACCCCGACGCCGTCTACCGCGCCGGCGTGGAATACGCCACCGACCAATGCCGCGACCTCCTGCGCCACGGCGTGGATGGGCTGCACTTTTACACCCTCAACAAAAGCCAGGCCACCGTCGAAATCTGCCGCGCCATGCGCGCCTGAACGCCCCTTCCCCCTCCGACTTTGTTCCGCCCAACCGGCGTAGGGTCCGCCCCGCGGACCGTTGGGAGAAGGGCGCCCATCCGCGCGAAATGGTCCGCATCGCAGCCCGCACATCTCTACGTATACTCCTTCACATCCACCGTCTCCCCCTCGACAAACCGGTCAAACGTCTCCTTGTCCGGCAGTTCCATCTCCGAATATGTCACTTCCGTCCCATGCCCCGGCCGCTGGTCCGCATCAACGCACAGCACCAGCTTGCGCACACCCCCGAACACCCATCGCGCCGGCCGATCGTCATGGAAAAAGCTCCCCTCGGAGTCCCCCTCATCCTCCCTCGCCCGCTCCTCGGCCAATTCCTGCGCCGCTTCCGCCGTCTCCGCCTCAATTAAAATGATGTTCTCCCACAGCGGATAACAATCCTGCCGCCCATCCTTGAATTCCACATACATCACGACATGCGCTGCATACCATTCCATGCCACACCGCCTTTCCCCGCCGACCTTACCACAATCCCCTCCTGCCGAAAAAGCATCCACGAAGTGCCGGCAATGCACCCACTGCCGGAGCGATTGGCGCATTTAATAGTTCGGCATCGGCGGGCCCGCGCCTGGTCCTGGTAACGCCGCCCCCTCCTCCAACGGACGGATGAACTTGGCCAACAGCTCATCGCGCCCGGCGACATCGAAATGCCGGTAGAGCAGTTGCACGTACTCGCGCACCGTCCAGACGCTCAGCCCCAGCTTGCGGGCGATCTGCTTGGGCGCGGATCCCGCCAGCAGCTGATCCAGCACCTGCCGCAGCCGCGGCGACAGCTCGCGCGGAACGGCCGGCGGTAGTGTCAGATGGCCGCGCTCCACCAGGCGGCGAATTTCGGCCACCGCGAATCGCACCGTCCCCACCTGCACCGCCGTGAGCTTGCGCGAGCGCCCGAAGCAGTGCATGCCGATCCCGACAATCCTGTCCCCCTGATCGCCCGTTCGACAGTAGCTGATGACGCCGTCTTGCATCCGTGACGTGGTCATCAGATCCATAAAGCTGGCGTGGCGCGCCCGCGCCTCGCGGTCCGGAAGAACGCCGCCGAGCGTGAAGGCCGGCAGGGCGGCCGGGTCGCGGATCGAGCGGTAGCAGAAGGGATCGTCGTCGAGCGAAAAGTAAATGCCGAATTCGGCGGTGTAGCGTAGAAACGACGAGTCGGGCTGGGCGTTGAGCGTGGAATGCAGGAAATGCGGCCGGCGTCCCTTCCGCCACTCCTCACCGACATAGAAGAACGCCGAGTGCGTGCCGACGATCTCATTCAGCCCGTCAATCAGCAGTTGCCGCTGCGCCGGCGGATCCCCCCGCAGCGCCGCCACATCCGCCAGATGCCGCATCACCCGCAGCATCGTCGCCTCGTTGAGCTTCGTACGGTCCGCCATGATCAAACTCCCGGCCAGGGGAAATGGTCTGCGGATGATTTCATCCGCATAAATCGAATATAACCAAAAATTGCGGCTTGCTGAAATATCCTCCCGTCCCGTCGAACCCCAAGAGACCGACAGAGATGCCCCCGATGGGGAAAAAAATTCTCGAGAACTTGACTATATACCTAACCTCGCCTAGGGTCCCTTAATGAATGAATATCAAGGAATCTCATGCTTCGCTCCTTCCTTCATCGCTGCTGTTCTCCGCCCAGGACCACCACGACAAAATGTCGTCCAAACCCAAACGAACCAAACCCAATCCCCCGCTGGCGCTCTCAAAACGCGGTTTTTCACCCCGACACCACTACGACATTTTTCGAAACGAACCAAACCCAATTAGGAAAAAAAAACTCCCATCCGTGTCGACCTCTGGCTAACATAAACCCATGACCCCCCGCGCCCTGCTTAACCTCGGCTTCCAGCCCGGCCCGCCCATCGGCGTCGCCCTGCGCCTCATCCCCCAACTCAACCTCGACCTCCAAACCCTCGAATCCGACCTCCGCGCGGTCCTGACCGATCCCGTCCCATACAAAACCCATCCGCAATGGTCCCCTTTGGCCGAGGCGCTGCTCGAACAGACTCGCCGCCAGGCCACCTACCAGGAGCGTCCCGACCCCGCTCCCTACCGCATCTGGGGCCAGGACCTCGAACCCGGCGCGGTTGACCAGCTAAAAAACGCCGCCCGCCTCCCCGTCGCCGTGGCCGGCGCGCTCATGCCCGACGCCCACCAGGGCTACGGCCTGCCCATCGGCGGCGTCCTCGCCACCGACAACGCCGTCATCCCCTACGCCGTCGGCGTCGATATCGCCTGCCGCATGAAACTCTCCGTCCTCGACATTCCCCCGGAGCAGATGAAGGGCTTGGAAAAGCAGCTCAAAAACGCCCTGGAGCGCCAGACCGTCTTCGGCACCGGCGGCGTCCACCGCAAGCCGCTGGAACACGAAGTCTTGGCCGCGGATTGGGACATCTCTCCCATCACGCGCAAATACTACGACAAGGCCCAGGCCCAGCTCGGCACCAGCGGCAGCGGCAATCACTTCGTCGAATTCGGCATCCTCACCATCGACCCCGTCGCGCCCCGCGATCCCGCCTTCGATCTGCCCCCCGGCCAATACCTCGCCCTCCTCTCCCATTCCGGCTCGCGCGGTACCGGCGCGATGGTGGCCGATCACTACTCCAAACTGGCGATGAATCTCCACCCCGAACTCCCCCCCGAGCTGCGCCGTCTCGCCTGGCTCGACCTCGATTCCGACCCCGGCCGGGAATACTTCGCCGCCATGAACCTCATGGGCCGCTACGCCCACGCCAACCACGAACTGATCCACCAGCGCGTCGCTAAAGCCTTAGGCGCGAAAGTCCTGGCCGGCGTCGAAAACCATCACAACTTCGCCTGGAAGGAAATCCACAACGGCCGCGAGGTGATTGTCCACCGCAAAGGCGCCACCCCCGCCGCCGCCGGCGTCCTGGGCGTCATCCCCGGCTCCATGGCCGACCCCGGCTTCATCGTCCGAGGCCGCGGCGACCCCCAGTCCCTCCACTCCGCCAGCCACGGCGCCGGCCGCCGCATGTCCCGCACCGCCGCCAAAAACCAGTTCCGCTGGTCCCACTTCAAAGACCAGTTCGCAAAAGCCGGCGTCCAGCTCCTCTCGGCCGGCATCGACGAAGCCCCCGGCGCCTACAAAGACATCCGCCAGGTCATGGCCCACCAATCCGACCTGGTGGAAACCCTGGCCCGCTTCGACCCCAAACTAGTCAAAATGGCCCCGGCGGGCGAACGGCCGGAGGATTGAGGGGGGTGCAATTCATTACACCCCCCGCGCGGAAGACGCTGTGTTCGCCGCCGTGACGATCGGGAATCCACCTGTTGGAACAATAAGATGCCGCTCCAAGAGATTGCGAAACTCATCCACGGCTTCAGGCGAGGAAAATGCCCGTTTGGGAATCATGCGAGCGCTCGTTTTCGACAGATAAAGACAGAACAGGTTGGGCGTTTCAACAATACGCCGTACGGTCGACCACTGCTGGGCGGCTTGAGTTTGGGTATCATTAAACTTGATCCCGGATTCATCCGCCTCGAACGTCGTATGCAGTTGAAGTGAAGGATTGCCCTCCCACGCATTACGAATTCGCCTGCCTTGCGAATAGGCGGTGAAGAGCCACAAAAATATTCCAAGCAGTAGGTAGGGGCCCAAATTTACAGCAATATCGCTCCATAAAAGACTCGTGCCTGATTGTGAATTCGTTGAACGCAGGAACCATATCAAACTGAAAAAAAGGATAATGGTGGTGAAGAGCACAAGGGATTTTAAGTGGATCCCCAGGCGACTGGGAACAACATAGACGGCGCGTCTGGAAGCCCAATGCCGCCATTGTCGTCTATCCAGTAGGACGCAAAGCACCAAGCCGCTGCCCAACACCATCCAAGGCAGCAGATCCATTACGATGTCGGACATGGGCACGCGGGCGCGTGTCAAAGCAAGGGAGCGATCAGGTGATGCGGTGACAATAATATAGACGACAACCGCCACTTCCAACAAAATAAAAGTAAACCAGGGAAGCACCGAGTAAAAACGCCGGCCGACTGGGGGCGACAGATGGGCCAGATTGAACTCTTTGAAATCCTCAAAACAGTGGTTGTATTCAATACGCGTCATCTTCGTCAGGGGATCATTGTCCACCAAAGATTGTGGTGGGCCAAGGCCCACCCTACGAAATTACCCCCGCCGCTTCTGCGCGGCGACCTTCATCGGCAACCCGAACAGGTCAATGAAGCCCCGCGCCGCCGTCACGTCGTACCCTTCCATGGAGAAGCTGGCCAGTTGTGGGTCGTACAGGGAATGCGGGCTGGTCACGCTGGAGGCCGTCGCACGGCCTTTGAACAGCTTCACCTTCACCTGCCCACTGACCGTCTGCTGGGTGTGATCGACAAACGCCTGAAGGGCCTCGCGCAGCGGGTGGAACCACTGGCCGTTGTAGACGATCTCGGCGTAGCGCAACGCGAGCTGCTGCTTCTGGTGATAGGTGTCGCGCTCCAGCGTGATCTGCTCCAGCGCCTTGTGCGCTTCATACAGGATCGTCCCGCCGGGCGTCTCATAGGCCCCGCGGCTCTTCATCCCCACCAGCCGGTTTTCAGCCAGTTGCGTCTGCCCGACGGCGTGCTTCCCGCCGGCGGCGTTGAGGGCGGCCACCAGTTCGTGCCCCGCCAGTCGCTTGCCGTCCAGGGCGACGGGGTTTCCCTTGTCAAAGTCGATGGTGACATACTGCGGCTGATCGGGCGCTTTGGAGACGGGCACGCTCATCACCCAAAGATCGTCCTGCGGCTCATTGGCCGGGCTCTCCAGGTCCGCCCCCTCGTGGCTGATGTGCCAGAGGTTCCGGTCGCGGCTGTAAATCTTCTTCTTGCTCTGTTCCACCGGCACGCCCTTCTGATGGGCATAGTCGATGGCGCTCTCCCGGTCGCGCAGCTCAAAGGTGGGGTCTTTCCACGGGGCGATGATCTTCAAATTCGGGTCCAGCGCCATGTACGTCAGCTCGAAGCGGACCTGGTCGTTCCCCTTGCCGGTGGCCCCATGCCCCACGGCGTCGGCCCCGGTCTGGTGGGCGACTTCCACCTGGTGCTTGGCGATGATAGGCCGGGCGATGCTTGTGCCCAGCAGATAGTCATACTCATACACCGCATGCGCCCGCAGCATCGGCCAGCAATACTGCTCGGCAAACTCCTGGCGCAGGTCCTTCACGACCACTTCATCCGCGCCGCTCTTGTAGGCCTTGTCCTCGATGCCCTTGAGTTCATCCCCCTGTCCCAGTTCGGCCGCGAAGGCGACCAGTTTGACGCCGGGATACCGGTCCTTGAGCCAGGGAAGAATGACGCTGGTGTCCAGCCCGCCGGAATAGGCCAGGACGATCTTTTTCGGTTGCTGCTGCGCTGCCATGGATGCTCCTGAAAGTCGGTTCAAACAAATCAGGAGACCAGTATATGCGGCGGCGGATCGGATGCCAGATGGGAAGGGCGTCATCCATGCTCGCCGGCGATGCGGCGGATGGCGCCTTGCAACTGGGGGAGGCTGATCGGCTTGACCAGATGTTCGCTGAAGCCGGCCTGGCGGCTTTTGCGGACATCCTCCTCCATGCCGTAGCCGCTCATGGCAATTCCCTTGATGCCGTGCCGCCGGGCGATCTGTTGCATCAGTTCATAGCCTGTGGCGTCCGGCAGGCCCAGATCGCTCAGGAGCAGATCAAAGGGATGTTGCCCGGCCAGGGCCAGCGCGTCAGACACATTGCCGGCGATGGTGATGGTGTGGCCGGAGCGGCGGAGCAATCGGCTCAGGACGGCGGCGGTGTCGGCGTGATCCTCCACCAGCAGAATGCGCAGGGGGTGTTCGGGGGGGTGGGTGGAGCCGTGAGGAGGATGTTGGCCGGTGTCGGTGGAGGGCTTGGTCCGGATCGGCAACTGCACGATGAAAGTGGCGCCCTTGTCGTGGCCATCGCTCTGGGCGGTGATGCTGCCGCCGTGCAACTGAACAATCATCCGGCAGATGGCCAGACCCAGCCCCAATCCGCCAAACTGGCGGGAGGTACGAGCGTCGGCCTGTTCGAAGGCGTCAAAAATACGCTCCAACGCATCGGGAGCAATGCCGACGCCGGTATCGCGCACGAGAAGCTGAAGCTGGTGATCGGGGGTGATTTGCGAGGCGATGGAGACAAAGCCCCCGCTGGGGGTGAACTTGATGGCGTTGCGCACGAGATTCCAGACCACCTGCTGAAGCCGCCCCGGGTCGGCCAGGGTCAGATCGGGATCGGCCTGGAGGTCCAGATCAATCCGGATCGCCTTGTCGGTCGCTTCGGCGGCGCAGTTGCGTATCGCGTGGCGGACCACCTCGTGCAGGGAGATGGTCTGCTTGCGCAACTGCAGCTTTCCAGTGGTGATGCGGCTGAGGTCCAGCAGGTCATCGATGAGCTTGGTTTCCAATTCGATGTTGCGCCGGACCATGGCAAGGTCCTCACGCAGATGAGGGGGGAGCCCCGGATCCTTTTCCATGGCGGCCACGGTGAGCATGGCGGGAGAGAGGGGGGTGCGTAACTCATGACTCAGGACCGCCAGAAAGCGATCCTTGGCGTGGCTGGCGGCCTCGGCGGCCTGTTGGGCCTGGCGGGAAGCTTGCTCGGCCCGCCAGCGGGCGGTGACATCGTGCGTCAATCCCAAGTGCTGGATCTTGCCATCGGGACCGCGCAGCGGCACCGCGTGCGTCTCCATGTGGCGGCGCATCCCCTTCAGCCCCGCGATCTCAAATTCCAGGGTTTGCTTCTCCCCCCGGCAGACTTTTTCGTGGAGCCTCTGAAAAGCGGGGCGGTGCTCCGGTGTGATCAGGTCAGAGGCCGGCTTACCCAGCACGTCCGAGGGGCTGTCGGCCTCCACCATGGCCAGACCCGCGGGATTGATATAAAGGAGTGTTCCATCGGCATCGATGATTTTGACGCACTCCGGGGTGCTCTCCACGACCGCCCGGAGATGCGCTTCCCGCTTGTGGAGGGAGGTTTCCGTCCGCCGCCGCTCAATGGCGATGCTGGCCAGATGCGTGGCGATCTCCAGTAGATGGGTGCTGGCCGGCTTGGGATCCCGCTGCGCGCGGTAGTACATGCCAAAGGAGCCGATGGGCCGCCCATCGGCGGCGAAAATGGGAGCGGAGTAGCAGGTGCGCAGTTTTTCCTGCGCCATGAGGTTGCGCCACGCAGAGGCCCAGCGCCCGTCATGGGCGACATCGGCGACCAGAACCGCCTGACCTTGGTAGGCGGCCTGACCGCAGGGGCCAGAGTGGGGGGGCACGATGGGGGTTTGGCTCAAGGCCTGGATGTATTGATGGGAGAGGCTGGGGGCCAGCGCGATCTCAAAGCGGTTTTCCGTCGGATGACGAATCAGGATTGAGCCGACCAGGCCGTCGGAATTGATTTCGATGAGATGGATCAGGGCGTTGAGCACCTCCTCCAGCGGCGCACCGGTGGCGAGCATTTCCAGAATGTTCTTCTGTCCGGCCAGCAGGGCGTCGGTCTGTTTGTGCTCGGTGATGTCGATGAGCATATTGACCGCGCCGATTACATGGCCGGCCGAGTCGCGGATCGGGTCCGGATAGGCCAGAATGCTGTTGCGCGTGCCATCGGGACGCTCGATGATGATTTCTTCGGCCCGGGCGCCCTGTCCATGGCGGACGGCCTGGGCCATCAGGCATTGTTCATGGGGCAGCGGGGTGCCGTCGGGACAATAAATCCGCCAGGAGCCGCACCAGAAATCCTCGCCCAGACGCGGGCGGCGCCCCCACAACTCGGCGGCGGCATCATTGTAAAAGGTGATTCGTCCCTCTCTGTCGCAGGTGTAAATGGCGGCAGGCAGGGAACGAACCATTGCCGCGTTGGGTCGGGGGGAGGGCGGGGAATGACCCACTACTGACTTATGCGTCCCGGCAACGGAAGGATGGCCCAAACGACTCATGGGAATCCCGCTTTACGGATTCAACAGCATCCACCTCATAGCGCCACGGTCCCGGCTCGCCACGGTATCAGGCGGCCTCAACCATCGGGGCGAGCCAACCACTAGCGAGTTGGGCCTCCCATCATGGAGGAGTCGGACATATCTACGGCCGGCGTCGGGGCATCCGGATTCGCTTTTTTGTAGAGAATATGCCGGGTGAGCTCCAGCCGGGTCAGCACCTGGTCCATGTCACTGGGACGTTTCTTAATATTGGTGGAGACGCACTCCAGAACCAGATTGGAGAGGGCGGGGGGGACGTTGGGGTTGAGCTCGGCCGGGGAATCGATCCGGGCGTCCAGGAGGAAGCTGTTGCCTCCCTTTTTATTGACGGTGTAAAGGGTGGGAATGTGGCGCCCGGTTGTGGTCCAATACATGGTGGCGCCGAGGTTGAAAACATCGGTCTGGATAGTGACGGGCCGGCGGGAGACCTGCTCGGGGGCGATGTAGTCGGGGGTGCCCTGGATGCGCTCCTTGATGGTTCCGATCTTGCAGCTTTGGCCAAAGTCGATGACTTTCACCTTGCCATCATCGTTGCGAAGAATGTTGTTGGGTTTGATATCGCAGTGAACATATCCCATGGCGTGCATGGAACGGAGCCCCTCGGCGGCGTGGATAAAGGTCTCCACGGCGTCCAGCAGCGTGGGGGGCAACTGCACATCCAAGGCCCGCCCCTCAAACAGCTCCATTAGCAAAAAAGCCTCGGAAACCTTGAGCATCAGAGTCTTATTGACCTTCAGATCGTAGCTGCGGCGAAGATTGGGGTGCTTAAACTGTTTGCTGATCTCGAATTCCGTCTCCATCTGCTCGATGAAGCGAATGTCTTTCTGGTCCGTACGGATGACGTGTTTGAGTGCATAGCGCCGGCCGGTTTCCGGATCGCGCACCGCGTAAATGACGCTGCGCGCACCCTCACCCAGTCTGCTCAGGACATCATAGTGAAGCAGTTTATCGGCCATGAACGCTTGTCCACCTTGGGGCTGAGGGCATTTCGGTTCAAGCCGGTGGGAGACCGAACGGAAACCATGAATTCGCAACGGCGGGATAAAACGTATGAATGAAACGCGCCGTCGTCCAATCAGCCTTGACTGTCTGTATCTATTGTATGCCCTGTCCTGAGGGTTGCGGTAAACATTCTCTCATTTTTGAACGCGCCGCACCCCATTTTATTCCCCTCCAATTCCTATCGGGGCTTTCCCGATCGGTCTTTCCCTTCATCCTAAAGGTAGGAGATGAATCGTGCAAAGGCAAGTGCTCGGCGGAAATCAGCGCGGAATCCCGATTTTTCTGCCCCAGGCCTGGCGATTATTGGAGCAACTGATTGCGAAAGGCGGTGGCGGGAAAAAAGCGACCGATACCGGCGGAGGTCCCCGGCTGCTGAACCAGAAGGACGTTTTGCCGGGGGATGTGGAAGCGGGCCTGGAGGGAATTGACCAGTTGAGTCAGCCGGCGCATCTGGATGGAGGTGGGGAGCGTGTGATCAAAATCACCGACCAGGCAGATGCTGATGCACCCCGGGTCGATGCGGTCCGCGCCGGCCGGGGGGAGGGCCGGGCGCTGGTGGCTCCAGCGCTGGCTGAGCTGGATTTCCCCATCGGCGCATCCATCCCCATTGCCGATGAGGAAATGATCTTTGAGTCCGCCGCTGGATTGGCCCAGGGAGACGGCATCGCCCGCCGGAGTGGCGCTGTGGTGGATGTAGATGCTGGTCCATCGGTTAGAACCGATGGGAGTCTGGGTGGCAAAGATGGCGTCGAGGGAAGCAGGCGCTTCGACGGCGAAAAGGCTGTTGGCCGCTCCGGGCGCCAGGGGTGCGGGGGAGAAGGCCAAAAGCAGCGCGGTCGTCAGGGTCAATCCGCCGATCAGGGCGCCGAAAACGACCAGGTTGCGGTAGGAGGGGGTTTTCGCAGAAGAATGGGTGCGTGCGCTCACGGTACTACCGCCGGTTGAACAGCGCGCCGGGGGCGCGCCGGTTATCCTTAACACTCAGCGGCCGGGTTTGGCCGCTTCACATCCATGTCATCGACCGACTGTGAAATTGCCTTGGAATAAATTCCGTGCGACAGGGCAATCGCGGGTGTTTATAGCGATGGATTGGGCAAGATGCAAGGAATAATCGGGGGGAGCCACATGCCCGGATTTTTCTTGACGGGGCTTATAAAGGTAGATATACAAGTTGGGTGGGGCGGTCAGGAGGCCTGAGCGATGAGCGGTGTGTCCACCAAGGGATCAACCGGCGGCCTGCGACCTTATGAGCGGGTCGTGCGCGCTCTTGAGAGGGACATTCTGTCCGAGAAATACCGTCCGGGGGAGGCGCTGCCGGGGCTAAAGGAGGTGGCGGCGGGGCTGGGGGTTCATTTTCTAACGGTGCGCAAGGCGGTTCAGGAATTATCCAGGCGCGGGGTGGTGCGGACGCGGCAGGGGGCGCGGGCGGTGGTCACGCGCCGCCCGGCGGCACGGGAAAAGCGGGTATTGAAGATCGCTGCGGTTTATTCCGAACGATTGATCGGTATTGACCGCCATCACCCGCTGCTGGGGGCATTTGTGAATGGCGTGAGCCGGCGCTGTCATCCGGAGGAGGTTTTGATGCAGATCAAGCCGTACCGGGATGGGCATTTTATTGACCAGGCCGGGCCGGCGCTGCTGGAAAGCGGGGTGGAGGGGGTGATTCATTTCGGCTTCACGAATCCGGAGGACCACGCGGCCTACCTGGAGCAGCGGGGGATTGTGCTGGTGGAGGCGGACCTGGGAGGCCAGCCGCGTCAGGGGGTTCTGACAGTGCATTATGACTGGGCCGGAGCAATGGGAATGCTGGTGCGGCACCTGCAGACGCTGGGCCACAGGCGCCTGGTGTGCATCGATTATGGGACCAAGCGGGATGGCGGCAAAACCCAGCAGGAATTTCTGCGGCTGATGGAGAGGGGAGGTGAGGGTCGGCGGCGGTTGATTCTGGTGGACAATCCGCCGGGCCATGTGGCGTGGGAGCAGATGGATCGAATTTTCGATCTCGATCCGCTGCCGACCGGCGTGGTGGTGCGGGATGAATTCATGGCCGACCGGCTGATGGAGCAGTGCGCCAGGCGCGGCATTGCGGTGCCGGATCGGATGTCGGTGGCGGCGCTGAGCGATTTGTGGCCGGGGCGGCATCGTTCGGCGGTGACGACGGGCTACACCTTCGCCGCGGCGTGCGATGCGGCGTTCCGGGCGGCGGATTTGTTGATCCGGCGGCTGCACGGGGAGCGAGTGGACGTGGAGCAAGTGATCGGACCGGTGCTGAAGGTGGAAGGCTCGACGGGCCCGGCGCCCCGGGTGGCTTCCGGGGCCCGCGAATAACCGGGTTCGATGAACGGGATCTTACGAGGAGCAGGTCATGGCTCGGCAGAGAATCAGAGCGTTTACGTTGGTGGAGCTGCTTGTGGTGATCGGGATCATCTCGATTCTGATCGCAATGTTGCTGCCGGCGCTCAACGCAGCGCGGGCGGCGGCGCAGGCGACGGCGTGCGCTTCCAACATGCGGCAGATCGCGCTGGCGGCGCGGATGTACGCCAATGAGAACGGGGGTCGGGTGCCGTATGCGATTGATTTTGACAGCAACCCGTATCGGACGTTTTTCTCGCTGTTGACGCCTCAATTGCATGTGCCGTTTAATCTCGACTATCAGATCAATCATATTGGAAGCAATAGCCCGTGGCTTGAACAGAGCGTTTTTGTCTGCCCGTCGGATGATTCAACGGTGACGGCATCGGGGCCGCTTTACCACGAGGGGGGACGGTGCAGCTATGCGGTGAACGGGTATGTAACGGACCTGTATTCTCCCGCCGACAAGAGCATTTTCGGCAACGGCAACAATCGCGGCACGCTGCGCCTGTCGCAGATCCGCCTGCCGACGACCACGATTCTGTTGATGGAAGCCCACGGCAACAACAACAAATACGGCTACGGCGGGACCTATACCGTGAAGCGGTATGGCGTGGGTTCCACCTATGCCTACACGAGACAGAGCCTGGGCATCGCCGCAGACATGGGTAAGCAGGGATACCACAGCCGGCACAACCAGCGCGGGGTGAATAACTGGGCGTTTGTGGATGGGCACGTGGAGCGGATGAACTGGGCGCAGACGATCGCGCCCCGAAATCTATGGGAAACCGACGCGGGCAAGCAGGCGACGGCGTATGTGCCCGGCGATGGGTACACGAAGTAGCAGTTGTTCAAGGGCGGCCTGCGATGTGGGCGTCGGCATGAGGCACGGGTGGTCATAAAGAGAGTCAAGATGATGATGCGATCCATTGTCGCGGGGTTGGCGGGTTTGTTGCTGGGCTTGGGCACCGCGGTGGGGGCGGAGGCGAAATTAACGCTGCATGTGCCGTTCGACGGCTCGGTAGATGCGCAGGTGGCCGCAGGAGAATCGACAGGAAAATTCGAGGGAAAGAAGGACCAACTCCAATTCGCCGAGGGCATCCACGGCAAGGGGTTGCTCACCGGACGCGTGGGCCAGGCGGTGACGTTTGCGGGCAAGGGGAACATTTCACCCGACCAGTGGACGATCACGTTCTGGGTCAAGGGGCTGGCGGAGGCGAACTGGCACACGCCGAATATCCACGAAAATATTAATCAGGAATTCTGGCAGCTCTTTGGCAGCAAGGGGGGATCGACGCGATTTTACAAATACAGCGACAAGCCCCGGCCGTGGCTGCTCAACCTGCCGCGCAAAGGAGAGGGAAAGCCGCGATGGATCTTTGCGCCCCAGGCGCCGGAGACGGCGTGGCATTTCTGGGCCGTGACTTGGCGCAAGGGGGCGGGGGCGAACTTGTACCTTGACGGACATCTCGTGGGGCAGGATGCCACCTTCGACACCGTAGCGGATGTGAAGTCGATCGTGATCGGCCAGCAGTTCGGACTGGATAAGCAAAACAAGATTCTCGACGAATTCAAAATTTACGATGCCGCGATGGATGCCGGGGCGGTGGCTCGGCAGTACTGGCAGGAGGGGCAGTGGGCGCTGAACCCAACGATTACCGTCGGTCCCGCGCGGGGCACGATTGAAATTGACGGAAAGATCGATCCGGCCGAGTGGGCCGGAACCGGCGGTTTTTCCGGGCTGGTTGATTCCAGGCGATGGAGCATCGAGCCGCCGGCGACTTGGGGGCAGATGTCCTACGATGAGAAATATCTCTATGTGGCAATGCACTCGGACATGCCCGAAGAGATCAAGAATTCGCCGGATACGACGGTGGAGCATGGATTTTTGAAAAGCGATGCGACCCAGCACGACGGGCTGGTATCGGCCGATGACAGCTTTTATTTGAAGGTGATGCCGCCAGCGGGGGGAACCTACTTCTTTTACGTCAACGGCATCGGGACGATCTACGATTACAGCCTGCCCAGAGAGGGAGGCGTAAACCTGGCGTGGGAGAGCCGGGCGAAAGTGAAGTCCATCGTGGATACGCAGGGGTGGACGCTGGAGGCGGCGATTCCCCTGTCGGCCTTCGGGATCGAGCATATCGAACCGGGGACGACGTGGCGGATGGACCTGGGGCGGGTCTGGAAAATGCTGCGTCAGCGGACCGATGCCTGGGCGGCCGGCCAGCGCGGGGCGGATGGGGTGATGGTCAAGGGACCGGCCATGGGGACGGTGCAATTCGTCGGCAAAGCCGCGCCGGTGGCTGATCTGAAGATGCTGGCCATTTCGCCCGAGGGGCGGGTGCGGGCAACGCTGGAAAGCGCCACCAGTGAGAGTGCCGTCGGGACTTTGACGGCGACGCTGTCGGCCGGTGGGAAAGTGATCCAGGAGAAGAAAGTCCAGGGAAACGAAGTTGCCTTTGACGCGGCCGCCGACCACGCCGCCGGACAGATGGTTGAAGTGACGGTGAAGTCGGGGGATCAGGTGCTGCTGCGGCAGGCCGCGCCGATCATTCCCCAGCAGGTGGGACAACTGGCGATGTGGAGCTATCCCAGCCGCGGTCAACTCCGGGTGGGGTGGGTGATCCAAAGCGCCTCGGCTCCGTCGGCCTTGGCGCTGAAGGGGGAATTGAAGGATGCCCACGGAAAGGTGGTGGCGCGGGCGGCGGTGGAGCCCCTGACGGCGGTCCGCGGTTCAACCTTAATGGATATCCGATCGATCCCGGAGGGAAGCTACACGCTGGAGGTGGCGGTGAATGACAAGCAGGGGGCGGTGCAGCAGCAGACGTTCCCATTTGAGAAAAAGCCGCTGCCTCAGTGGGTGGGCAACACCCTGGGGATCAGCGATACGCCGCCCCCGCCCTGGACGGACCTGGCGGTGGAGAAGTCCGGGGATGCGGTCTCCATCTGGGGTCGGACCTACGCCTATGGCGGGCGGCTGCTGCCGGAGCAGATCGTTAACCAGGGCAAGGCGATGCTGGCCGGGCCGATGCGGCTGGTGGTGAGGGGGGCTGACGGCAAGGCGCACGCCAGTTCGGAGGGAAAGGCCGAATCGGTACAGTGGACCGAGGCGAGTGCCGTGCGCGCCGACTCAGTGCGTACGCAGACGGTTGGACCATTGACGCTGCGGGCGGATTCCTATGTGGAATTTGACGGCATGACCTGGATGGAGCTGACCGTCTCCCCGGCCAAGGCGGGGCAGGTGGTCCATCCCACGGGGGTGACGGTTGAAATTCCACTTCAGGCGGCATGGGCGAAGTTGATTAATCCCTATGACTATTCGCTGCGCCAGACCGGAGCGCTACCGCAAAAAGGGTGGAGCGGGTCCGCTCGCCCGCTGTGGGTGGGCAACGGCGACGGGGGCATCCAATTCTTCCAGGAGACGACGGCGAGCTGGGTGGGCAGCCGCGGCATGGAGGTGGTGCCCGACGGGAAGGGCGCTGTGGTATTGCGGGTGCACCTGATCGATCAGCCGGTGGCGCTGAGCAAGCCGCTGCAGTTCGCCTTCGGCTGGACTGTTTCGCCGGTGAAGGCCGCCCCCAAGGACCACCGCGACTGGCGGGTGATGAGCGGATCGTCGGAGCTCAAGCGCGGCGCCGGCACGCGGGGCGGGGTCTACCTGAAGCAGGCGGCCGCGATCAACCCGAGCCTCAAGCCCATTTCCATGTGGTGGCAGGGGTGGTGGTGGGCGCCGGGCGAGTACAAGGGAAATTGGGACAAGACCGGGCCGGTGCCGGTGCCTTCCCAGAGCAAGCAGAAGAACGCGGTGCTCCAGAGCGACTACGGGCTGACGATCCTGGGCGCGCCTTACGGACGCCTGGGGCAGGTGGGGACGGCCAATCCCTGGTTCGCACAGTTTGGAGATGAATGGCTGGCGGATGTGAACGAAATCTACCGCCCCGATCCGTCCAAGCAGCCGGCCTGGCAGGCAGCGACCGTGAGCCAGTCGGCCCGGTCCCTGCGCGACTTCTTCGCCTGGGGCTACGATCGGCTGCTCAACGAGGGGCAGGTGCGGGCGCTCTACTTCGACGTGTCGCGCCCCGTCTATGACAACAACATCTATCATGGCGCCGGCACGCCCCGGCCCGACGGGCCGCCAATCGCCCAGTACAACATCCTGGCGACGCGCAAGACCTTTCAGCGCATCTACACGCTGCTGAAGGCGAAGCATCCCGAGGGAAGGCTCTTTTACCACATGTCCGGGCAGGTGTTGCTGCCGATTGACGCCTTCACCGACGGGCTGGTGGATGGGGAGAACTACACGGGAATGCTCAACCGCAAGGACAATCGCGGCTATGAGCATGTCCTGCGGCTGGATCAGTTCCGGGCGGAGTATTCGGCCCAGAACAACTTCGGCCCGGCCAGCGTGATCCTGCCGGAATTCACACGTTCCGGGGCGATCAAGCCGGAGGAATGGAAGGAATTGGGATATGGACACGCGGAATACCTCCTGGGGCTGATCCTGGTGCACGACTCGAGCATCTGGTGGTCCTACTTCCCGGTGGAGGTGCTCAGCCAAGCTTATGCGGCGCTGGACAAGACGGGGCTCAACAGCACCTGGAGCTTTGAGCCGTACTGGCGGCAGAAGGTGTTTGATCTGCCCCAGGGGGTGGTGGCGAGCCTGTACGTCTCGCCGGACAAGAGCCGGGCCGTGGTGGTGGTGATGAATGTCTCGGGCAAGGATCAGGCGCTCGATCTGCCCGTGACCGGCCAGGTGGGATCGTTCACGAACGCCGCGGCGGTCTATCCCGAAGCGCCGATCCGGCTGGAAGGCGGGGCGGTGCGCGGCCTGGAGGTCAAAAACAACAACTTCCGGGCGATCTTGTTCAAGCCATAAAGCAGCCTGCCCCGCATGGGCAAGCGGATTGGGATTGGACGCACAGACGGCCACAATGAAAGCGGCACGTCCCGAACTCAACTCATTCCATCCACCAGGGCGCCGTCATGGCTGAAGCCCAGTGGCGCTGGCCAAGTGTCACAGGGGGAATTGTCGGCAATGATCGCCACCGGAAAGACCGGGCCCCATGATCGGGTCTGGCCCGATGGCACGGTCAACTGACGAGCGGCCGGAACAGGGCCTGCGCTGAATGCCGGGGCGCTGGTGATCCGCAAATAGTCTCGGCATCGATCAGCCGCCACGGTAGGTGGTCCAGTCGGAGAAGATTTGTTTGGGGGTCAGCAACTCGACATGGGCGTCCTTGAACAGGGCGTTGATGGCGCCGTGATGGCGGGCCTCCATGTCGTTGTAACGGTGGGCGCGGGTGGTATCGTAGGAGTCCTTGACGCCGTCGTTGTCCTGGTCGTAACCGGCGCTGTAGTTATAGATGATGTAGGTCGAGGCGTCCGCCATGAGGATGGTTTGGGGCTTGAGGCTCACGAGCTTGGGCATGACGGCGGCGCTGGCGGGGGTGTAGGCAAAGGCGCCCAGTTTGGTGCTGGAGGAATAGAGCAGGACGCCGTAGGTGTACCAGGAGGCCGAGATCGAGGAAGTCAATTCATAAGGGGCGCTGGGGCAGCGCATTCTATTATACCCAAAATAGAAATTGTCAGCGGCATTGGGACCGCTGGCGGAACTGAAATAACGATGGAGATCGCCGATCCAGGTCTGGGCGATGCCGGTGAAACCGGGTTCGGCGGCCGGCGGGAGAAACCCTTTGCATTCCTGGGCATACATATGGAGGGCCAGTCCGGCCTGTCGGAGATTGCTCATGCACTGGACTTGCTGCGCCTGGCGGCGTGCCTTGTTCAAGGCGGGCAGCAGCATCGCGATCAAAATGCTGATGATGCCAATAACCACGAGCAGCTCAACCAGCGTAAAACCGTTCATCGCCTTCTTCGCGTCCTTCATGGAACGCCTCCATGGAAAGTAAAATGGTTCATGTCGTCTCCCTCCGCAGCAGGCGGGGAGGCACGAGATTGACGGGTTCAACAGGTTTTTTCTCGACCAGGCGGTGAAGGCAGCGGGCGGCGGTCAGGCCCAGATCGGAAATGCGCACGTCGATGGTGGTCAGACCGCTGTGAGAATGGTCTCCCAGCAGGTTCCCCAGGCCCATGACGGCGACGTCGTCGGGCACTCGGCGGCCCAGATCGCTCATCGCCTGAAGGACCCCCAGCGCCTGCATGTCGTCGGAAGTGAAGATGGCGTCCAAGTCGGGGCAGCGGGAGAGCAACTGGAGGGCGGCCTGTTTGCCCGGATTGATGCCCCAGCCGGCCGGTTCGTAGCGGGCGGGGTCAAAGGGAAGGCTCAGGTCTCGCATGGTGTCGATGATGCGGTCCTTGGCGGTGCCGCCCCCGATCACATCGGCCCCGACGACGGCGATGCGCCGGCGGCCGATCTCCTTGAGATGGCGCAATCCCATCTCGCGGGCCGAGGTGGGGCCGGAATCCACGATGACGCCCGGGGGGGCGTTGAGAAAGCGGCGGTTGCCCACGATGACGAGCGGGATACCCTTGTCGGCCAGGCGCTGAAGGACTTCGGGGCGGATGCGTGGCATGGCAATCACGCCGTCCATGGGGTCGTAAGCCAGGAGCTCTTCGACGGAGGCGTCGTCGGGCGATTGCTGATGGATTTCGGGCAGGGGGAGCAATTCAAGCCGAAAAGGATGGCCGGCGCGGCTGTATTGCTGGATGCCCTCCATCAGGAGGTGGGTGTAGGGGTAAGTAATGGGGGATTCGCTGGCATGGACGAACAGGACATTCAGGGCGATGGCGTAGGGGGAGGGATTGACGAAAGTGCCGCGCCCCTTCTGGCCAATGAGGAGACCCTCGGTCGCCAACTCCTGCAGCGCGCGGCGGACAGTGATGCGACTGACATTGAAACGTTGGAGAATTTCGGCTTCGGTGGGAATCTGCCGGCCCGGCGGATAGAGTCCTTCGCGGATTTCCCGGCGCAGGGTTTCCACGATGCGCCGATAAAGGGACTGCGGCTTTCGGGGGGCGGCGTGTCGTGAAGCCGTCAAAGTTGACATGTCATATTTCTAATTTAAGATGGCAGATAAGTCAAGGATATCTGATTATTCTAGCAAATGTCATATCATTTTTGGACAGAATAACCGGAGACACTGAAGCATCCCCCTACGGAGATGGCGCACATGAGAAGCACACCAGGATGGAACGCATTGGGGACGGTTGCCGCGCTGCTGACGGTGCTGGCTGTGGTGCAACAGGTGCGCGGCGGCATTCAAGAGGATCGGGCCATGCTGAAGAACGGGAATTTTGAGCAGTGGCGGGACGGCGAACCGGCCGGGTGGAAGGTGGGGCACGGGCATTATGAACGGGATGAGGTGATGAAAATCGCCGGGATGTCGGCATTGCGGATGTCGACGGACCGGATGCAGCCGGATCGGTGGCTCAGCACGCGCCTGGAGCAGCGGTTTGATCTGACGCCGAACCGCGCCTATCGCCTGCGGCTCTGGATGGCCAAGGATGGCGAGGGGAAGGTGCTGGTGCGGATTCGGCCGATCCGCCAGGGAAAGGTGGCCGAGGCGGTGCTGGATTGGAGCAATGGGTGGGCGCGGCTGTTCGCCTGGACGCCGGTGGCGCTGGAATTCCGCAGCGGCGACGACACCAGATATGAGCTGAGCATCATTCAGTTTGGCTCACCCGGTGAGCCGATGTGGATCGACGCAGTGGAGATAGAGCCGCGCGACGGGGAGGCGGCGATTGAGCCGGGGGACCGGAAGCGGGGATTTGAGCTGTATTGTCCGCCGGTGATGGTGCCGTTTGATGCGCGGAATCAGGTGGCGGCGGAGGATACGCCGCAATTGCGGCTGACGGCGGCGCGGGGTGAATATGCGGCGGGGATTCTGGGATTGCGGGCATTACAGAGGCTGGAGGGGGTGGATGTGCGGCTGAAGGGGGATTTGATCGGGGCGGATGGAGCGCGGTTGCAGGCGGATGCGGTGACGGTCCGAATGATTGGGGATCAGGCGCTGCTGCCGCCAAGCCGCGCGCGCACGGTGGATGCGGGGCGGAATCTGGGGTGGTGGATCACGGTTCATGCGGGAGAAACCCAGGCGGCGGGGGTTTACCGTGGGACGCTGGAGGTGATGGTAAATGGAAAGCCGGTGGCCGAGGCGGCGCTGTCGCTTGAGGTGCTCGGGTTGACTCTGCCGGAGCCGGACATCGCATTCCTGGTTTATCACAACGAGCGGTATTTTCCGGCCGGGGGATTTTTGACGGACAAACTTCGCCAGGCGTACTACGACGACATGCGCGCCCATGGGATGAACACGGTCACGGTCTACAACAACCCGGATGTGGATGGAAAGCGGATCGATTTCGATTACGACCATGCCTACGGGAAGGATGTTTTTGACTACGAGGCCCTCAACAAAAAGGGATACAGCCTGACGGCCGAGGCGGTTCAAAAGCGGTTCGATCATGGATTGAACAGCGTCATGCCCATGATTCTCAAGAGCGGGTTGTGCGCATCCGGCCAGCCCGTGCTCTGGCTGCCGTACAAGCCAGGGCGATACAACTGGGGCGGCATGCCCAGGGAGGCGATGAAGAAGACGGTCCAGGCATGGCTGGGGCACAAAGATTGGCCGACGCCCCTGTTGTATGTGAACGATGAGCCGGAAGGGCATCCGGATCGGATCGCCGAGGCGCAACGGGTGCTCAAAGAGGTAAAGAGTTGGAATCTGCCCGTCCAGACCGTGACGGCGAATGTGGCGGTGAAGGAACTGGGGGATGATTACGATGTGTGGATTCAGCTGGACCGGCGGATGAATCCGGAGATGGCGCAGGCGGCGCGGGAGCACACGGCGGCCTTGTGGGTATATGACTGCAACATGCCGGCCGACAATGCACCATTCACGCGTGCGATGTATGGCTTCTGGGCCTACCGGGCGGGGGTCAAGGGGGTGGTGCAATGGGCGTACTACGATGCGCTGAATTGGTACATGGACGCCGAGGGAACGGTGCATGGAACCAACGGGCAGTTCGATCTGTCTCGAATCTGCCCATCACCGGACGGGCCGGTGCCGACGGTTTCGTGGGAGTCAACGCGACTGGGGGTGGACGATTATCGCTATGCCCTGCTCTTTGGGCGGCTGATTCAGGAGGCGTCGGACAAAGCGGATAAACTGCTGAAGCAGGCGCGGGAGGTTTTGAGCGACAAAGACATTGCGACCCTGGATGCCCGGCAAAAGCAGCTGGACCGCAAGCCCAAGCCGGATGAAAAGCCGATTGCATGGAAACCGGCGAATGAGGCGCAAGCGAAGGCACTGGCGCTCTACCGGGAAGGGCGGCGGCTGGAGCGGGAGGCGGCGATGGCTCGGCAGGTGAAGGAACAATTGATCGATTCAATTCCATCCGATGCGCTGGCGGTGAGCCGGGCGATGCCGTTCATGGCGGCAAATCATGAATTCTATCCGGCGCTGGGTCCTGGGGACCCGCGAACGGCGGCGGCCGACAAACGGCGGGCGCTGACGCCGTATGTGATGCGGCTGCAGGCGGCGCTGGGGGAGTGAATCACTCCCCCGGGATATAGCTGATGACGCCGTCGAAGGGGCTGGAGGCGGTGGCGTATCGCTTTTTGGGGATGCGCCCGGCGTGGTAGGCGAGATAGCCCGCCTCGATGGCGTGTTTCATGGCGGCGGCCATTTTCACCGGGTCTTTGGCGTGGGCGACGCCGCTGTTGAGCAGGACGCCATCGGCGCCCAGTTCCATGGCGACGGTCACATCGCTGGCGGTGCCGACGCCGGCATCGACGATGACCGGGTAGGCCGGGTCGCCCGCTTTCAATTCTTCCAGACAAAGTGAAATGTTCAGGGGATTAAGGATCCCCTGGCCGGAGCCGATTGGGCTGCCGGCGGGCATGACGGCCGCGGCGCCGGCCTCCTTCAGGCGCAGGGCGGCGATGGGATCATCGCTGGTGTAGCACAGGACGGTGAAGCCCTCCTTGACCAGCTCGCGGGTCGCCTCCAGCGTGCCGGCGGGATCGGGCAGGAGCGTCTTGCGGTCGCCCAGAACTTCCAGCTTGACCCAGCCGGCCCCCTTGTTGCCCAGCTTCTCCAGCAGGTCGCGACCGAGGAGTGAGACGCGGATGGCATCCTCGGCGGTGAAACAACCGGCGGTGTTGGGAAGAATGGTGTAGCGGTCCAAGTCAATGAAATCCAGGAGGGATTTGCCTTCCTTGTCGATCAGGCGTTCGCGGCGGACGGCGACGGTGACGGCGTGGCAGCCGGAGGCGTCCAGCGATTGGCGCATCAGGTCGTAAGTGGCGTATTTTCCAGTGCCGACGACGAGGCGACTGTTAAGCGTGTAATCCTTGATCTTGAGGGTGTCCATCGGGGAATTATAGGGCGCGGGGGGAAGGGGGGAAAGCCGGAATGGAGGCAGACAGAAGGGGTGGACTGCTTTAGGATGGCCGGATCATGTCCCGGGCAGGGCCTGCGGGCCAGGCGCAAATAGTGAAGCGGACCGGTGCACGGCGTCCGGCGGTGGTGGCGGCGGTATGCCTGGTGGTGGGCATTGCGCTGCATCGGGTGGTGCGCGTCGGGCCGGTGGAGTGGATGCTGCTGGGCGGGGCGATGGGGCTGGGGGCCT
>JBIQLO010000003.1:0-43588 GCA_044464175.1 Planctomycetaceae bacterium
CGCGGATCTGGGCGTCGGTGGCTTCGGGGCGGCCGTAGGCGATGTTTTCGGCGACGGTGGTGGGCAGGACGATGTGCTCCTGGAGGACGAGGGCGATGTGTTTGCGCAGGTCCTTGACCTTGATGGAGCGCAGGTCATGGCCGTCGAGCTTGATCGCGCCGTCGGTGGGATCGTAGAAGCGGGGCAGGAGGTTGAGGAGGGTGGTTTTGCCGACACCGGAGGAGCCGACGAAGGCGACCATCTGGCCGGGTTCGATGCGGCAGCTCACATCACTAAGCACGGGGGCGTTTTCGCGGTAGGCGAAGGTGACGTGGTCCAGTTCCAGGGTGCGCGGGCGACGGGGGAGGTGGATGGCGTTGGGGGCATCCTTGATGACGGGGTCGCGGTCGAGAATTTCAAAGACGCGCTGGACGCCGGCGACGCCGCCGGCGATCTGGGCGCCGCTGGTGGAGAGCTTGTTCAAGGGGCCGTAGAGCTGGCCGAGGATGAAGGCCAGGAAGATGGCCAGGTCGCCGGTGGTGATGCCTCCCTTGGCGGGGCCGAGCCAGACGAGATAGCCGCCATAGCCGAAAATGAGGGCTCCGCCTAGGCCGAAAATGTTGCCGACGAAGAGCCAGTAGATCATCTCCTGCCAGTGGAGGCGGATGTAGGCGCGGACGGAATTGAGGACGGTGGTTTCGAAGCGCTGGTACTCATCGGCCTCTCGGCCGAAGGCCTGGACCAGTCCGATCGTGGCGACGGAGCGCTGGATGGCGGTGGTCATCTCGGATTCGACCTCTTTGGCCTCAGTCGATTTTTTCTTGAGGATTCGGCCGTAGATGCGGGTGGTCCAGAGAAGCAGGGGGGTGACGGTTAGGGAGACGAGGGTGAGCTTCCAGCTTTTGGCCAGCATGATCCAGGTCATGATGATGAGGGTGACGGAGCTGACCAGGACGGTCTGGACGAGGGTGTTGAGGATGGTCTGGAAGCCGTAGGTGTCGTAGCTGAGGCGGTAGATGGCGTCGCCCTGGGGCTGGGACTTGTGGTAGGCGAGGGAGAGCTGCTGGAGCTTGCGGAACAGTTCGCAGCGGATGCGCATCAGACCGCCGTAGCCGATGTAGATGTTCAAAAGGGTCTGGCACATGCTCAGGGCTTCCTGGAGGAAGCGCAGCAGGAGCACCATAAAGGCCAGTGCGAAGACCTGTCCGAGGATGGAGCGGGGAGCGATGGCGAAGAAGCCGCGATAGACCCAGTCCTTGACGTGGGGATTGACGGAGCCGAAGACGCAGTCGATCAGGATGGCGAAGGGATAGGCCTGGAGCAGGCCGGCGCCGGTGGAGATGGCGATGAGGACCACCGACAGGATGATCTGCCAGGTATGGTCACGGAAATAGGAGATGGCTCGGAGGTAGAAACGCATGGATGGGTGGGGGAGTCGGGGCTATTTCAGGCGATGGACGGTTCGCTCTCCTGGGCTTCGATGCCTTCCACGGCGGGCGGGGTGTCGGCGGTGGAAGGGGCATCCCGCCGGTCATCCCATACTGGATAGTACTCGGCCTCGTGGGCCACGTGGTCGATCAGCCCCAGCACCGGGTTGAGGACGTGGTAACGATTGACGACGAACATGGTCCACCAGGCCAGGGGAATCAGGAGGGCGGGGCGGCTGAAGGGCCAGAGATAGAACAGGAGCCAGGCGGCCATCATGAGGGAGGCGGCGAAGAGAACCGCGCAGAAGCGGCTCATAGTCGCCTCCACCTTCACGCGGGTAAGCATCCCGACGCCGTGGTGGTGCTCGGTGGCGGTGGTGATGCGGACCTTGACGTAGCGGCTGCCGTAGATTTCCAGGTCCCACCCGCCCCAGCCGCTGTCCAGGCGATAGCGCCAGCCGGCGGCGTGGATTTCGCGCTTGAGATGATCCAGGAGGTGGAGCCGGTCATGGACCTTGCTCCAGTATTTGAGCGTCCGGTTGTCGCGCCGGTCGAAGGGGAGGGGGCCGTGGCGGCGGTAGCCGCCCATGACATGCTTCATCACCTTGGCCTTGAGGCGCACGGAATAGCGCGCCCAGCCGCGGGCGATGGGCTGGCGGTAGTGGAGATAGGCGATCAGGAGGCGGCTTAAGGGGTGGCGGTGGCGCGGCATGGGGGCTTGGGCGGCGGCCACCAGGGCCAGGACAATCGGCGCCAGGAGCATGCCCAGGGCGGTCCAGAGCAGAGGCCAGAAGGCCAAGCCCAGGACCGCCACGAAGGCGGTGAGCAAAAGCCATTCGATGCTCATGACCATCATCGCGGCCAGCGAGGCGGGGCGGCGGTAGATTGTCTGGAAGAGCCCCGTGCCGAAGGTGCCGTGATAGATTACATCCTGCCCGAAGCGGACGCCGATGGTCTCACCGCCGTAGATGCGGCCGTGCCAGTGGCTGGCGCCCAGGGTGTTGAAGTGGTCGGGGTGCTTGTATTTCAGGAGCGCCTCGGCCTCGCCGTAGCCGCGCTGCTGCTTCAGGTAGGCGGCGACGGTGTTGCGGCGGTAATGCCAGACCTGGGCGGCGGGGGAGAAGCCGATGGAGTATCCCTGCTGCTGGAGCCGCCAGATGAAGTCCACATCGTCGCCGGCTTTGCGGAACTGGGGGTCGAAGCCGTTGATCTGGCGGGCGGCCCAGGTGTAGTAGGCCATGTTGCAGCCCGGGACGTGCTCGGCGGTGCGGTCGTCGATCATGACATGGGTGGGGCCGCCGGGGCTGAGGCCGACGCAATCGGCGATCCAGCTTCCTTCGTCGGGGATGAGATTGGGGCCGCCCATGCCGGTGTGGTTGGAACGCACGAGGCTCAGGGCCAGGTAGTAAAGCCAGTCCTCGTCGGCCTCGCAGTCGCTGTCGGTGTAGGCGATGATGTCGCCGCGGGCGGCGTTCATGCCGACGTTGCGGGCGTGGCTCAGGCCCATGTTTTTCTGGCGGATGTTGCGCACCTCGGGGAACTGCTTGAGAATTTCCTGCGTGTTGTCGGTGCTGCCATCGTCCACGAAGATCACTTCAAAGTCGGGATAATTGATCCGACGCATGGAGTTGAGGCAGGATTCGACGGTGGCGGCGCCGTTGTAGGAGCAGATGATGACGCTCATTTTGGGCAGTTTCACATCCGCCACCTGCGGGACGCGGGCGTAGAGGGCGCGCACGGCATTGAAGGCGAGCTTGGGGGAGCGGTCACGCCGGACCAGCCCGAAGGCCCAATCCTCGATCTGGTAGCCGTGGGTGAACCAGTCATCGGTGAAGCTGAAGATGAACGTGCCGGCCAGCCCCTCGTCGAAGACCGCGCGGACATGGTTGGCCAGCAGATCGGCCTGCTTTTCCTCGGAGTATTCGCGGATGGTGTCGATGCCGTATTCCCCCAGCATCAGCGGCTTTTCGCCGGCGATGTTCTGAAGGCGGGAGAGATAGTTGCGGAAGGTGCGGTCATCGTGCAGATAGACGTTGAAGCAGACAAAGTCGGGGCGGAGGGGCTTGAGATATTCGGTGGTGGGATAGTTGGCGAAGGTCACCAGGCACTGAGGGGCTTCGGCCTTGGCGGTGGCGACCAGTTCGTCGATGAATGCCTCGACCTTGCGCGGGTTCATGAGGCGGACCAGGTCGGCGGGGATTTCATTGACGACGCTCAGGGCGAACAGGGCCGGATGATTGCCGCAGGCCTTGGCGGCGTGGCGGACGGCCGCATGCGCCTGGCGGGCGACCTCCGGGTCGTCGATGAAGTCCAGATTTTTCGGCCACGCGACATCCAGGAAGACCTTGAGCCCCATTTCCTGGGCGAGATCCAGAAACCAGTGGGGGGGGACGTGGTAAATGCGGACGCAGTTGGCCCCCAGCTCGTTCATCAGCTCGAAATCGCGGCGGGTCTGATCGATGCCATGGAAGGGTTGCCCGTCGGCATCGGGCTCGAAGGGGCCGTAGGTGACGCCGCGCACGTAAAATTTCTGATCCCCGAGGCGGAAAAATTTGCCGTCCCGGCGCACGCGCCCGCTGGGGGCTTCGATGCGGCGTTGGCGCCCTCCGCTGGAGTGCGTCTCGGAGGAATCGGCGGCATGTGTGGCGAGCATGGACATTCGGTTACTTCCTCCCCCTTTTCTTTCCTCCCCTTTCCCAAACCAGTCATCATAATGTTCCGGGCCGATTCCGACCAGTGGAATTATAGGGGGCGGGCGAGGGTTTGTGTCATTATTGACCCCCACCGCCGACAATGGTTAGGGGCAAGGGCAGACGAGGGATCGGGGGGGCACAAGTGACAAACGAGTTTTCCCAGATTACCATGTTTTACTGGATTGAAGTTTGGCAATGGAGTGCCCATGCCCGGTGAAACCGAACTGCACAAAACATTGAAGAAGGAAGGGTGCCGCTGGTTGTCCCGAATGGGGTATCGCTGTATCGCGGCCGAGGTGAATCTGCGCCCGCTGGGGATTGTGGATGCGGTAGGGACGGGCATTTTCCGCCCGTACCACAACTATCTTTATGTGCCGCACGAGCTGCCGCAGGTCTGCTTCATCGAGTGCAAGGCGTCGCGGGGCGATTTTCTGCGGGATATGAGCCGGGACGGGCAGATGGAACTGGGGCTGATGGAGCGGCGGCGCAACCTGAAGGCCGCCCGCCGCTCCCGGCGGTCGCGGCGTCCGTTGCGGCAGCGGGTGGGGCTGGGGAAATTCCATGCCTGCCTGATGCAGCCGATGGCGAATCTGCATTACATCCTGGCGCCGGCGGGCATGATCCAGAAAAAGGAACTGCCGCCGCGTTGGGGGCTGCTCAGCTATGGGCCAGCCGGCGTGAGCGTGGTGGTGCGCTCGCAGTGGCAGGAGTTGTCTCAGCCGCAGTATGTCGAGTCGGCGATTGCCCGGACGCTGACGGGCGACATTTACCGGGCGGATCACCGGGCGCTGAGCAGTGTCAATCGGGAGATTTTCGCCCAGCAGCAGCAGTTGGCCGAGCGCATCCGGCTGCTGCGCCCGGTGTTGGCGGGCAGCGCGTAGGGGAATTTGGGGCGCGTGTGGCCGCTACCGGCCGTAGTAGCGTCGGATGGCCGAGCGGATCTCGCCGCCGGAGGCGAGGACGAACTTGAGGGGGCGGTGGCACTGGGTGGGGAGTTCGCGCATGGCGCGTTGCACGACCGGCTCGTCGGCCGCCAAGAGCAGCGCCTCGGAGCAGCGCATGGGAATGACGCGGTATTTCAGGGCCAGCTCGGGGGAGAGGTGATGGGTGGCGCGGGCATCGATGCCCAACTCCTCCAGATCGACCCATTGGAGGCCAGTCTGTCCCAACTGGCGACACCACGCTTCCCACACATCCTCGGCTCGGCACAGGCCCCAAGCCAGGGCGATCTGTCCGAACCGGCGCCCGCTACGGCTTTGCTCGTGGAGAATTTCTTCGATGTCATGGTCGCTCAAAGGGACCATCTGGCTGAGAATCTGGCCGATCGGTGCGTGTGGCATATCCCGTCTCCTGTTGTGCAGTTGAACGTACGATATAAGCCGCACGGCGGGCAAATTCGCAAAGGGGAGGTCCGATAATGGATGGTGCGGGAAGGCAGTAGACAGAAAGCGGATGTACATTCCTCCGCTTTCTGTCTTGGCCGAGGCATTTGAAGTCTCCGCTACCGCTGTGGAGGCGAAGGCGGCGATCCCGGATTGTCCGAAGGGGGCGACGCGGGCCTGCCCCGGCCTTTGGGACCCTCAGCCCCCGGACCACCCGGCGGTGGCGGGCGGCGGATCAGCTCGCCATTCACCTGAATCGCCTCGATCGCCTGATGGCCGCCCGACATCGGCCAGCCGTAGCCGTCCACGGTCAGCTTCTGGCCGGGGGCCAGTTGCAAGGCGCCGGCGGCCGGTCCGAGATGGGCCAAATCGCCGTTGTCGAGCTGCGCGCCGTCCACTCGTCCCTCGCGGCTGAAATTTAACTGCGTAATTGTTGCCTCCACGTGGACCAGCCGGACGTTCCAAGGCGCGGCGATCGTCAATTTCGCGCCCTTGGGTCCCTGGATGCTCGACAATTCATAGACTGGATGATCAGCCTTCCCCCCCGCCGCGACACCCTGGGCGTCTATGGCATCGCCGGCGGCCAATGCCTGCTTCAGGTCTGACCCCATGTCCGGTGGAGTGTTAAGCTGGACGAGGCCGCCATCAGTTTTGACCAGCACTCCGGCCACCGTTCCATGGGGAGTCAGGTTGAATCCCTGAACGATGCCGTGAATAGTCCGGGTAGCCTGTTTCGGCGGCATCGCTGACGGCGAGGCATCATTAGGCGCGTCAGCGCGCCCAGGCGGCGGTGGGGGCGCATTGGATGGCGGATTGGACTGCGCCATCATCGCGCTGCTTCCCCAGCCCAGTGCCACCGCCGCGGCGAGGGACAGACGCTTCTTCGAATGCAAAAGATGAAAACCCAACATGCCAGGCTCCTTTCAGAAAGACGAACCATCCCCCTGTCAAGATCAAATGTTCGAAGAAGGGCTCCTTATGCCGCCGGTGAGGATAACGGTGGCACTCGAATTCAACCGTTCCGCCGCTTCAGGTCATCGTCCGATCCGCCGCGTATCGCCGCTCGGTCGCCGCCACACCCGCCCGGACCGCGCCCAGAAGGACCAGGATGATGCCGCATCCCATCGCGATCTGCCCGACCGCCCGCTGCGCCTGGGCCTGATACCATCGGTCCATGACGGGATTGGGCGGCGGCGGCGGGCGCGGCTCGAATCGCCCTTTTTCAGGTGGCGGCGGGGGCGGGGGAAGCGGTTGGGCGGCTGTTGCGGCCAAAGAGGCTGGGGGCGCCGTCACCCCGCGCACCAGCGCCCAGGCGGCCGCGCCGACGATCAGCAGAGCGATGCCCAGCGTCAGCGTCAGCAGTCCCTGACGCAGGGAGATCAGCCAGAGCGGCGCGCCTTGGGGCAGAGGCGTTCCCCGTTCTATTGCGGTGCGCATCAGGTCAAAACGGAGCCGCTGCCGCTGCCATTGAAGCAGCACCCACCCACCCACCAGTAGAATGGCCGCCGCCACGCCCAGGCCGCCCATGAATGCTTCGCCGATCGTTGCCAATATGAATCCGTGCATGAAGACCTCGTTTGTTCCTGCCGGTTAGTGCCGGTTGAGGTGGCGGAGGTTTCAATTATTTTTGAGAGGCGTTCCACCGGTGGCCGGATGGGCTCCATAATCTTGAATGGGTGAAACCCGGCACGCTTTGGCGCACACTAATCCATTGAATGATTTCAACGTCCTTGCAGCCTAATGCCGCGACGCTCGACCTGGACGCCCTACGGCGGCAGGAGGACGGGGCGTTTGAACAATTGGTATTGGCGCACCAGCGGCTCGTACTGGGTTTGGGACAATCGCTGGGGCTGATGGACGCGGACCTGGAGGATGCGGCGGCCGAGACGTTCGCCGCCGTCTACCGCGCGCTGCCTCGTTTCCGTGGTGAGGCGGAGTTGGGAACATGGATCTACCGCATCGCCTGGCGGACGATGCTCAAGATGCGCCGGCGACGGTCGAAGACCGAGCCCTTGCCGCAGCACCTGCGGGCCGCAACCCACTCACCCGATGCCGCGGCGCGGCGGCGGGAATCGCACGAAGCGCTGTGGCGGGCGGTGTCCGCCCTTCCGGCGCGGCAGGCGATGGCGGTGGAATTGCATTATCGCCGTGACTGGGCAATTGTCCGCATTGCCAAGGTCATGCAATGCCCGGAGGGGACGGTCAAGACGCTCCTGTTTCGCGCGCGTCGGCGATTGCGGGAGAAATTGGACGAACAGGAGATGAAGCCATGACACAATGGGATGATGATTCATTCGATCAACGGCTCCGCCGGTCCTTGGCGCAGCGTCCAGAACCGTGCCTGATCCCGGACTTGGCCCGGCGGGCCAGAGCGCGGGCTGGCGCCCTGGTCCCGTTGGCGCGGCACAGGCGGTGGACGCGGTGGCTTTCCATCGGGGCGGCCGCGTTGATTGCGGCCGTCATTGCGGGGGTGGCAGTCTTCTCCCCCGGCGGCAGTTTGTTGATGTTCAGCGGTGTTTCTTCCTCGGCCGCCTCGGTCGTCAGTTCAACCGGTGGGCAAATATCCGGCAGTCTTCAATGGATGCTGATGGGCTTGACGATGGTGACGATCTGTATTGTGGTTCTCTCCATCTGGCGCATTCTGGAGGTGGAGGACGGGAGTGGGTTTTCGTTGGCCGCTGAAAGTTGGTAGAGAAAAAATTCTCCCTTTCCGATTTGGGAAGAATAGCGCAGACTGCCTCCGTTGACGCATCTTCAAAGGAGGCGCGCCTTGGCGGCCCAGGTCTTTTCATTTTTCATGGGATTGATTTTCCTGGCGGGCGGAATTTGCGGCTTCATCCCAAGCCTGCTGACCCGCCCGCCCGACCGGCTGGACTGGGGATCGATGGCGCTGCACCTGGGGTATGGGTTTGAGTTTGGATTCCTGCCGACCAACCTGTTGCACAATCTGCTTTATTTGGCGATCGGGGGGCTGGGGGTGTTGGCGGTCTTCACATTCCGGCTCTCGCGGGGTTACTGCCGGGCGCTGTGCGCTTTGGCGATTTTGCTGGTTTTTGTGGGGTTCGCCCCGTGGGGGATCGAGCGGGTCTGGGGGATTTTGCCGCTGTTTGGGTGGAACATCTTCTGGCACACCGTCGTGGCGGTTCTGGCATGGTATTTTGGCTTTATTTACGACCCGGAGGACATTGTGCTGGCGGGGGTGGAAGCGGCTGAGCGTTAAGGGGGGACCCAGGCGAAGGGTGGGGGAGTGTTGCATTCCCGGGGGACAGGCCGGAAGTGTTTACTACGGCGGGAAATTTTGGCCGGGCGCGCTCTTTCGCTTCATGAAATTTCTCCTTATGATTTGGCCCCATGTCCTCCAGCACCAAGCAAGGGATTTTCCCTGGCGGCAAAGACACCTCCACGGGCGTTTATACGCCGGGGCTGAGCGTGGGCGATTGGGTCTTTGTTTCCGGACAGGGGCCGATTGACCCGGACACCAAGCAGTTTCGGCTTGGCTCGATTGAGGAGGAGACGAAGCTGACGCTGGAGAATGTGCGCAGTATTCTGGAGGCCGGCGGCTGCACGCTGGGGGATGTGGTCAAGGCGACGGTGCATCTGAAGGACATTTCGCATTTTGACCGGTTCAACAAGGTTTACCAGACGTTTTTCGAAAAGCCCTACCCGACGCGCACGACGGTGCAATCGGTGTTGGGGGCGGGAATTTCAGTGGAAATCGACGTGATCGCCATTCGCGGTTGCGGGAAATAGGAGATCGTGGTCCGTGGTCCGTTGTCCGTGGTCCGGAAAATTCGGACGACGGACAACGAATAACGGACAACGGAAAACACATGTTTTGGCACGAACAATCCTGGCCGACGATTCGCTCCCTGGACAAGCAGATGCCGGTGGTGGTTCCCATCGGCTCGCTCGAACAGCATGGCAAACACCTGCCGCTGTTCGTGGACACGATTCAGGTCACTGCGGTGGCCGAGCGCGTGGAGAAGCGGTTGAGCGACAAGATTCTGGTTCTGCCGACGCAGTGGCTGGGATGCAGCGAGCACCACAAGGATTTTCCCGGGACGGTCACGCTGCCGCCGACGCTTTACATGCAGATGATCCAGACAATCGCCCGGTGCATTTTGCGGGCGGGTTTCCAGCGGATTCTGTTTCTCAACGGCCACGGCGGCAACGAAGTGCCCGGCTCGGCGGCGCTGAATGAGCTGGTGGGGCAGGATGACCAGGCGGATACGGTCTGGCTGGCGTTCTCCTCCTGGTGGAACGTCGGAAAGGATGCCCTGGCGCCGGAGAAGAACGGCATGACGACGCCGCGTCTGACCCACGCCTGCGAATATGAAACCTCGCTGCTGCTGTATCTGCGTCCGGACCTGGTGAAGATGGACAAGATCCAGGAGGGGAGCCCGGCGGTGAACAATCGCTGGAGCCACACCGAGTTTGGCGGCAAGGTGAGCACGTTCCAGCGCTGGCGGCGTGTGACGGCCGCCGGGAGCATGGGTCGGCCCTCGGCCGCCACGGCGAAGAAGGGGGAGGGGATTCTCAACGGCGTCGTGGAGGAAGTGGTCAGCTTTTTGAATGAGTTTTCGGGCTGGCCGCAACTGCCGATCTGCGGTCCGGCCAAGTGATGCGGCGGATTGCGTGCGGCGGAAACTTCGATACACTCCTGCCCCTTGCGTTTGGATTGAGCTGACATGAGCGACTATTCCCACCCGTTCACGAAGATCGCCGATGGCGTGCCCGGCTCCGAAGGTCCCATTTTTGATCGGCAGGGGCGCTTCTATTGCGTCGCCCCCAGCCGCGGGCAGGTGCTGCGCCTGGAAGGGGATGGGAGGTTGGTCGAGCACGCCAACACCGGCGGGGTTCCCGCCGGGCTGCAACTGGCCGGCGATGGCTCGATCTGGATCGCCGACATGCGGCTGGGCATTCTGCGGGTTCATCCCGAGGAGCCGGGGCGCGTGGACGACCTGGTGCGCACGTACGACAACCAGCCGATTCGCGGCTGCAACGATTTGGCGCTGGACAATGCGGGCAATCTTTATTTCACCGCTCCGGCCGGCAGTGGACCGGGCAAGCCGGAGGGGGAAATCTACTGCCGCACGGTTGACGGGCGGGTGATTCGCCTGGATGGGGGATTCCAATTCTGCAACGGCATCGCCGTCTCGGGGGATGATCGCCTTCTGATCGTGGCCGAGACGCACACCAAGAAACTCTGGGGCTATGACCTCACCGGTCCCGGCGAGGTGACCAACAAGCGCTGCTGGGCGACGCTCAGCGGCACCCACAAGGGCGGGCCTGACGGGATCGATTTCGACGAGGCGGGCAACCTCCTGAGCACCAATTGGGGGGGAAGCGCTATCGAGGTGTTTGACGCCGCCGGAGCGCCGGTGGAGAAGATACAACTGCCATTTGACAAACCATCGAATCTGCATCTGGGCGGTCCGGATGGCCGCGAGTTGTGGATCACGGAGCATACCAACCAAGCTGTATGGAAGACGCGCTGGCGGCACGCCGGGCGCCGATAAATTTATGGAATCTGATTACTTATCCAAGGTTTTTTCCCCCGAAGCATTCAAAGGCAAGGTCTACGGCGTCACGGGCGGCGCGCACGGCATCGGGGAGGCCACCGTCCGCGCGCTGACGTCGCTGGGGGCGTCGGTGCTCATCCTCGACATCAACGCCGATTTTCTGGCGTATGTGGAGCGCGACCTGCGTGAAAAAGGGTGTTCGGTCGAGGCGGTCGTTGCCGACGTGAGCGACTCGGCCGCTCTGGCCGGAGCCATCGAGAAGACCGTTGCCCGGTTCGGGCGGCTGGACGGCTGGGTCAACAACGCCATGCTCAGCCCGCGGGGCAAGGCGGAGTTCCAGGATGAAGCCCTTTTCGTCAAGGCGTGGGAGGTGAATACGCTGGCTCCCTGGCGGGCGGCCAAGCTCTGCCTGCCGCATTTCCGCAAGGTCGGCGGCGGGTCGATCGTCAATATCAGCTCGATCATGGCGCACCTGACCCGGACCGGGTGTGCGGCCTATACCTCCTCCAAGTCCGCACTGGAGGGGTTGACGCGGACCCTGGCGGTGGAGCTGGCGCCGGATCGCGTTCGCGTCAACACCATGGCGCCGGGAACCATTGCCTCCTACAGCAGCATTCCCAACGATCCGGCGGTTCAGAATGAATATCACCACCGCGCCCGGGAGCTGGAGGATGCGATCGGGCAGTATGCCCAGCCATTGCCCTTCCCGGCGCGGAGCATGGAGGCGGCCGGCCCGATTCTGTTTTTCCTCTCCGACGCCGCCCGCTTCGTTACCGGCACGCTGTTGCTCTCCGACGGCGGTGCGAGTGTGGAACTGGCCTCCGGGGCGGCGCGCCATCCGGAAAACTTCCAGAAGATCACCTCGCTGCGGGAGGAGCTGGTGGGATTGAAGGCGAAGTACAAAAAGTGAAGCCGCATTGCCGGCTTCCCCAACCTGGAGCATTCGATGGCCGCCTCGGTACGCATTCAGTCGATTCGCGCCTGGGAAGTGGTGGTTCCCACCCATCCCGGCGCGGTGGACAGTGAAGGGGTCGAGGACCTGTTCCGCAAGAAGCCCTGGGCGCGAATGCCCATCTGCCTCATCGAATTTCAGATGAGCGATGGGCTTAAAGGGCTGGGTGAAGTGGGGCGGGGCGTGACACTGGGGCAGATCGAGCCCTGGCTCAAGCAACTGATCGGCCGGGAGGTGCGGGGCCGTTATCTGGCCGAGCCGCCCGAGGGATGGAAGGCGGACACGTGGGCGGGGCTGCTGGCGGTGCATCCGCCGGCCAACTGGGCCTCCAAATCCCCGGTGGCGGGCGCTTTGGAAATGGCGCTGCTCGACTGGTGTGGACGCCGACTGGAGTGCCGCGCGGTGGACCTGCTTGGCGGCGCGTACCGCGAGGCGGTGCCGGTTGAGTACTGGTGCGCCCGGCAAACACCGGCAGACCTGGCCCGGACGGTCACCAAAGCGCGGGAACGGGGGTTCCATGGGTTGAAGATGAAGTCGCGTGACGGTGACCCGACGATGGAGCAGTTGCGGGCGATCCGTGATGCGGTCGGCGATGATTTCGCCGTCACCATCGACCCGATGCACCAGTGGTTCGATCCTCAGCACACCCTGCGGCTCCTGAAGCAGATTGAAAACCTCGGGACGCCCGTGCGCATTGAGGATCCTTTTCCCAAGGAATATCCCGACCACTGGCGGCGGGCGCAGCAGGCGGCCGCAGTGCCCCTGATCTGGCACGCCCGCTCGTTCGCCGATCTGCGCCAGGCGTTGCAGCATCGCTGTTTCGATGATTTCAACCTAGTCGGCGGCATCGATGAATTTCTGGCCAAGGCGCATGTGGCCGAAACGATCGGCTATTCCTGCTGGCATGGGTCATCCATCGAGATGGGGGTGGGGCAGGTGGCGCACCTTCACGCCGCGGCGGCCGCCCGCTGCTGTGTGCTGAACAGCGATTTTGTCAGCGGCCTGATCCGCGAGCATACCTGCATCACGTGGGATTGGCCTTACAAGGATGGGGCGCTGCCGCTGCCGCAGGGGCCGGGTCTGGGGATTGACCTGGATATGAAGGCGATCGCCCTGTATCAGCAGGGTGAATTGACTCTCTGATTGCGCTTTACTGGTTGAAATACACCGGATTCTGGAAGCTGCAGAAGGTGGTGCTCGCCGGCAGGTCCGCGCTGGCGAAAATTCGCCGGCGCCTGACCCTGGCGGTCGCAGAATTGGTGAATTTGCGCGTCACATGAGAGCGGGCAGAATCCCTGAGACATATCGGAGCATCCGAAATTCCTTGAGCAACCGATGGGGGAGGTCGCCAAATTTTGGCTGCTTGACGGGCCTGTTGGAAACTGGGTGGAACTGGTCAGCGGCCTGAGGCTGAACAATGCATCGGACATTTGAGATGCGCCGCGCTATTCGAAGGAATGGTCCGGATTGGTGATATAGCCGAGCCATCCCGCCTGGTCATAGGCGAAGTCCTGTCCCGTCATGAACCAGAGGCTGATGCGGGACTGCCAGGCGACGGCGAATTCCCGTTCCGAAAGCTGGCGAATCAGGCTTTGGGCAACGGCCAGCGTCTTGAATTCACGGAGGGCGTCGGCCGCGGCGATCCGCACGTCCCTGTCTTCGGCCGGGTCGGCCAGGTGCCGCGAGAGGGCCTCCACGGCCGTAGCATCCGGCACGTTGGCCAGGGCCTTGGCGGCCTCAGTTCGCACCAGGTCCGACTTGTCCTCCAGGGCCTGGAGGAAGACGCTGATTGCCGCGTGGTCCCTCGCCCGGTTGAGTGCCCGCACGGCCGTGGCCCGGACCAGATCATCGGGATCGGTCTGGGCGATGTGGCGGTAGGCTTCCAGATAGATCCCCTGGCGGCCCCAAGCCTGGTCGGACAGATAGAGGATGCCCAGCCGCCGCTGGTCCGGATGGGCCGGATCGTACATCCGCCGGACCGCCACCGAAGGGGTTTCGCCGCTGTAGTAGGAGATCAGTTCACCGGGCGCTTCCCAGAGGTCCACCATCGCCCCCCACAGTCCCTGCGGCTGCTGGTCCCACCCCTGGAGCCGCCGGCGGTCATAGTCCTTGGCCTGTTGCCATCGCCGGGCCTGCAAACGCGCCTGCTTCGCCGGGGTCATCGGCTGTGACCGGCACCCCGCCAGCATCATCATCCCCAATCCCGCAAAAATCAGCCAGCTCCGCATTATCCGCTCCCACGGTCAATTGGCCTGCGTGCGTGTCCTCCTGCGATTCCGCCGCATCGGCGGGCAGGGAGGTTCGCTCCAGCTCATACAGTTCCTCCGGAGCCACCCGAACCGGTCCTTCCAGCCGCTCGCCCAGGAAGCGCGAGGCGACCGCCTCGAATCGGGGTGAGTCATCGGTGACGAAGCAGCGAATCCGGCCGGGTGTTTCCGCCGGTTCGCGAAGCTGTCCGCGCATCGCCAGCCGCCGGCGCACATCTTGGGCGCATCGCTCAGCGGAGTCAATCACCGCGATGCCGTCGCCGACCATGCGCTGGATCAGGGATTTATAGACCGGGTAGTGCGTACATCCCAGCACCAGCACATCCATCCCCCGCTTGACCAGCGGGCGCAGATACTGCTTGAGCGCCAGCCGCACCAGCGGATCATCCTCCGCCCGTCCATCCTCCACTATCGGGACCAAGAGCGGCGCGGGCTGCAGGAGCATCCGCACCTGGCTGCGCCGTCGAACGATGGCCCGTTCATACGCCCCCGAGCGGATCGTCGCTTCGGTCGCCAGCACGCCGATGACCGGAAAATGCTTCGCCCCGCAGGCTTCGACCGCCGCCCGGGCGCCTGGTTCGATCACGCCGCTGATGGGCATCTTGGGAAAATCCCGCTTCATGGCTCCCATGGCCAGCGCGGTGGCGGTGTTGCAGGCGATGACCACATGCTTGGGGCGCATCGGTCGGGCGTAGGCGATGATCTGGCGGACAAAGCTGGTGACGGTCTGCTGTGATTTAAGCCCATAAGGCACGCGCGCGGTATCCCCGAAGTAAATCAGGTCCTCCTGCGGCATCAACCGCCGAATCGCCCGCGCCACGGTCAAACCGCCGAGGCCGCTGTCGAGAATGAGGATGGGTGAGTGAGGCATCCGTGCCTGGTGAAGTTACCGTTGCATCTACATCGCGGAACCCAAATCCCGTTTTTCCGAAATTCAACCCCATTATTCCTATCGGCCCGCGGCATTATACACCTTGACAACCTTCGTAAAAGGCAGACACTTATAGAACAACAGGAGACCCACCATGAGTCAAACCCTCCAGGGAAAAAAAATTCTCTTAGTCGATGACGACAACGACATTCTGACCAGCATGCAGGCCGCCTTTGAGCCGACGGGGGCGGAGCTTTCCTCGGCCAACAATGGGAACCGCGCTGTCGAAATGGCCGAGCGCGAACAGCCGGACCTGGTGATTCTGGACATGATGCTTCCCGGGCGCAGCGGCTTTCTGGTGCTGGAGAAGATCAAGGCGAAAAAGCCCCGCAATAGCAAACCTTTTGTCATCATGATCACCGGCAATCAGGGCGCCCGTCACAAGATGTATGCCGAATCCCTCGGGGTGAGCGACTATTTCATCAAGCCCGTCAAGATGGACCGTTTGATCTCCACCGCGGAGAAGCTTCTGGGCGTCGCCTCAGACAAGGATGATAACTAGGCTTCGTCCCCCTCCCTCAGTTTTATTTCCGGCGACGGGCCGGTATTGAGCCTTGCGGGGTCTGCATCCCAGACCCCGCAAGGCTCAAAATTTGTCCCCATCCAGTCACAGCCGTTCGGTAGGAGCGGTTTTCGGCATCATTCACAGCTCCCTCGAATTGCGGCGGAAAAAAAAATTAAAGATTACGCGCTGGCGCATGACGCCGGGAGGGTTATACCCAATTCCGTGCCTTGGACATCGGAGGGAGTGGGGGCCTCTGTCGGAGTCGCTCATGCACGCGGTGGAAGTTTCTGCTCAACCGGCCGCTGCGTCGGCCAATGGAAACGGGACGCCGGACCCGCAACAACTCCTGCGGGACTATCGTGGTGTCCGCGCTTTCACCGAATTGCTGTGTCGGCCTCTGGAAGTCGAGGATTATGTCATCCAATCAATGCCGGATGCCAGCCCGGCCAAGTGGCACCTGGCGCACACGAGCTGGTTTTTTGAGACGTTTCTAATCAAGCCGAATCAGGCGGACTGGCCGGGCGTGGACCCGCAGTATGCCTATCTCTTCAATTCCTATTACAACGCGGCCGGCCCGCAGCATTGCCGACCGCGCCGCGGCACGATTTCGCGCCCGACGGTGCAGCAGGTATACGAATACCGCCGCCAGGTGGATCAGGCGGTGGAGCGACTTCTCACCAGCGCGGGTCCAGCGCAATGGAGCCGCATCGAGCCGATAGTGACCCTTGGTCTGAACCATGAACAGCAGCACCAGGAACTGCTTGTCACCGACCTGAAGCATGCCTTCTGGTGCAATCCGCTGCGTCCGGCCTATGCGGCAGGGGAGAGCCATGTGGCCGGTGCGGGGGCAACGCCCCCGCCTGCAGATCCCGCCCGATGGATTCATTTTGAGGCGGGTCTGCGCTGGATCGGCCACGCGGGGGAAGGTTTCGCCTATGACAACGAGGGGCCGCGCCATCAGGCGTTTCTTGGCCCGTTTGCCCTCAGTTCCCATCTGGTCACCAATCGACAGTACCTCGAATTTTTGGAGGACGGGGGTTATCAGCGTCCGGAACATTGGCTCTCGAGCGGCTGGACGACTGTCCAACAGCAGCAGTGGAAGGCTCCAATTTACTGGGAAAAGGTGGGTGACCAATGGCATCAAATGACTATGAGCGGGATGCAGCCGTTGGAAATGGAGGAGCCGGTCTGCCACATCAGCTACTTTGAGGCCGATGCATTCGCCCGCTGGGCGGGCCATCGCCTGCCCACCGAAGCGGAGTGGGAAACGGCAGCGCAGTCGCTTCCCCTTGAGGGGCAGTTTGCCGAATCGCGGCGATTTCATCCCTCCGCTGCGGGCGGGGTGGCCGATTCCGGCACGGCCTCAGCCAAGCCACCTACGGACTTTTTCGGTCAACTCTGGCAATGGACCGCCAGCCCTTATGTCCCCTATCCCGGCTACCGGCCGGCGGTCGGGGCGCTGGGGGAATACAACGGCAAGTTCATGTGCGATCAATGGGTGTTGCGGGGCGGTTCCTGCGCCACGCCTCGGAGCCACCTGCGCCGGAGCTATCGAAATTTCTTTCCCGCCGGTGCCCGCTGGCAGTTCAGTGGGATTCGACTGGCGAAGTAAACGCCACAGGCGTGTCGTACGAGAGAGCCGATGCAAAATCTACAACCGCATGCGTTTGAATCACAGCCGCCGATGCCGCTGGATACTGTGGGCGCCCCCTGGGCCCAGCCCCCGGCCGTCTGGGAGTTCAACCCTTTCCGCGTGGACGTTTTGACCGGCCTGAAGGGGAATCCCAAAACGGTTCCCTGCAAATATCTTTACGATGAGGCCGGTTCCAGGCTCTTTGACCGAATCTGTGACCTGCCGGAGTATTATCTCACCCGGTGTGAGGAGGCAATTCTGGAACGGCATGGGCGGGAAATCGCCCGGACCCTGGGGCGCGATTTTGCGCTGGTGGAATTTGGAAGCGGCAGCGGGCGCAAGACGCAGCAACTGCTGGAGCACGTTTCGGCGGCGGCCTATCTCCCGATCGACATCTCCAAGCGGCATCTGGAGCGTTCGGCCCGGGAGATCGCCGACACCTTCAGTGGATTGCGGGTTTACCCGGTCTGTGCCGACTATACCCAGCCCGTGGAACTGCCGCCCCATGTGGGGGGGCGGCGGGTGATCTACTTTTCGGGCTCAAGCATCGGCAATCTCGCTCCCCCGCAGGCCGTAGAGTTCCTCCGCGGCATGGGGCGGCTGTGCGAGGCGGATGGAGACTTGCTTATCGGGGTGGATCTGCGCAAGGATCCACACATTTTGTGGGAGGCGTACAACGATTCAGCCGGCGTCACGGCCGAATTTAATCTGAATCTTCTGCGGCGGATCAATCGGGAGTTGGGCGCGGAGTTCGATGAGTCGCAGTTCGCCCATTACGCGCCTTACAATTCGAGCGACGGGCGGGTGGAGATGCATCTGGTCAGCCGCATCGACCAGACCGCCTGGATCGGGGATGTGCCGATCCGTTTCCGCACCGGCCAGACCATCCGGACGGAGTATTCCTACAAATACACGCTTGAAGGATTCAGCGAATTGGCTGCCGTTGCCGGCCTGCGTGTGCGGCGGGTGTGGACCGACCCGCAGAACTGGTACAGCCTGCAGCATCTGCGCCTCTGCCACTGATGGGCAGGCGGTTTGCGCGGCGGTCTAATCCGACTCCTTCCGCTTGGAGGCGTGGGTGGCAGTGGGATAAAACTCTCCCTTGTATTCCTTGTCCTCTTTGGCGGGTTCGGCATTGGAACCGAGTTCCAAGGGGCCGCCGTCCAGTTTGCGGACCGGCGCCGGGCCATCGGTCGTCGTGTCGCCCGGCCCATTCGCGGCAACCGCAGTGGTTTCCAGTTCCGCCTCGATCGCGGCAATCTGGGAATGCAGCGCCTCCTGATCCACCTCGGTCGGGGGCGGGGCTGCAGCCGGCTCCGACTTTTCAAAGCGGTCCAGATCGTAGTCCTCCTTTGGCTGCTTGGGCCGCCAAGGCCTTCCAAAGAGAAGCAGATTGATGGTGGTCGGCCAGACCAGGCCAAAGAGCACCAGGCTCCCCCCGATCCACATGCCGAATTGCGCTTTGGGGGCGGCCCACCAGTCGTAGCTGTAGTGCACCTTCAGTTCCGGGTGGTGCTGCTGAACCAAGCCCAGGAACTGGACGAGCGTCATGTTTTTGGGGAAATCTCCCTTAAAGCGGTTGGTCGGCTTGTATGGCAGATCCGGCACCATACGGAAGGTGCGCTCATGCAGTGTGATCGTCGGCTTGGCCTTGGGATTTTTCGGATCGCGATGGCGCTGCACGGCTGTGTAGCGCCCGATAATGATCTGCCGGTCCTCCCAGGGGACCACCTTCAGCGAATCAAAATAGGGATATTCCCGGTCGTGGTTCTTGCGGAACAGGTTCCGCTCAAATTCGGTCTGGCTGAGTGTCTCACGCACGCCGCTGTCGGGAATGTCGGCATAAAAAGACCGCACATATCCCGCCAGCGACCCCAGAAGCAGACCGATAATCGCCCACTGCCACCATCTCAAATCCGTCAAGTGCATGACCCTTCCCGTCAAAAATGCAAAGACAATGTACCTATACCCTCTAACGCCGAAAAGGGAGGGATATTGTGGCGGCGGCAAATTGCCCTCGGCGACGGGGCCGTGCCGACCTCCACGCGGTACCGGCCTAGTGCAGCGTCGCCACGGGCGCGCCGCAGGGCCCGCCTCCCTGGGCCTCCTCGCGATGGACCTCCCGCCCCTGGAAGTCGAGTAGGGGGCGGTAATGGCGGGCGACCTCCGCACACGCGGCCGGTACATAGTGGCAGATCAGCGACCGGCGGAAGCGATCAGCGCTGTCGTTGGGATATGAGCCGTGAATGAGGCTCCCATTGAAAAACAACACGTCCCCCGCCTTCATGATCACCGGCGCCGCCTCCAGCCCCTGCGGAATCGGCACGTGGTGGTCGGTGAAAAAGCGCAGGCGGTCCACCGTGGGTTCGGGACAGACAATCTCCATGTTCTGCGTCCCCGGCACGACCATCATGCCGCCGTTGTCGGGGTCCACATCATCAATGGCGATCCAGGCGGCGATACAGGAGCCCGGTTTGACGCGCAGGTAGAAGTTGTCCTGGTGAAAATCCTGCCCCCGCGCACCGGGGGGCTTGAAATAGAACATGCTCTGGGCCGCGATCGGCTCATCGGCCAGCAGGATCCGCAGCATCTCTCCGATGCGCGGATCGAGCATGTAGCGCATCGCCACCGGGCCCACCGGCTTGTCCGGATGGCGGTGGGGGTGCATCATGCGGGGGAACTTTGCCAGCGGATCGTTGAGCGCATATGCGCCGGAGGTGTTGCGCCGCGTCTCGGAGAGTCCCTCGATCGGGCCGGTTTCCCCATAGCGGGTGAAGACGGTGCGGATTTCGGCCGCCTCATCCGCCGACAACAAGCCCCGCGCCACAAAATACCCATCCCGTTGATATGCCTCGGCCGGCGCGATCTCGTCGGTCGCCGTCGCAGACCAGTCATGTGCCATGATGACGCTCCTTGAGAATGATGAGTTCAATATGCCTCAAACTGAAAGATTATGACAGGGAAAACGGTCCAGGCAACTCAATTTTGCACCGCCGGGCTCAAATTCCCGATTTCCGTTCCAGCCGCTGAAGCCCGCCTACCGCCCGGGATATGCCTCTGAGTGTCCCAGGTGCTTCTGGAAGTTGGCCTCATACGCTTCCAGAATGGTCGGCACGTTCCGTGCGATGAGCAGGTTTTCGGCGTTGTTCTTCTCAGCGGCGTTGGTGAAATTGAAACTGCCGGTAATGAGCGTGCCGCCGTCGATCAGCATGATCTTGTTGTGCGCGATGGCGTGCCGGTCGTCAATGTAGGTCGGGATGCCGGCATGGGCCAGGAAGTCGGCCTCGGTGTATTTGGCGCTGCGCTGGCTCTTGTCCAGCACCGCGATCACCTTGATGCCGCGCCGATGGGCGGCCACCAGCGCCTGGGCGATGGGCTTGGAGGTGAAGGAGTACGCCTGCATGTGGATTGAGGTCCTGGCGGCGTCAATCGCCCCGACCACGGCTTCGGTGCAACCGCCATGGGGGGAGAAATAGCATTTCAGGTTGCCGGTCGAAACCTCGGCGGTGGGGGCCGGCGCGTTGAAAGGATGGTCCAGGGCCGGCAGTTTGCCCTTGGCGGCAAAATAGCCCGCGGCGAACAGCAGCACGCCGAAAAGCACCAGCAGCGCCAGCAGCGGCGTCAGCTTGGGTGTCGCCTTGGGATGCACTCGGGCCATCAAGCATTGAATCGTACCGGAACGGCGTGGAATGACAAAATAACTGATTTTTGAGAGGATGAGGCTCGTTGCCACAATATTCCGAGAAACTGCGACGTTTCCCTTCCTTTGCCTTTGCCCCCGTTCAACGGCTATAATCCTGCGTGTCCCGCAAACAGGAAACAGAGCCTATGGCAGCCGCTCCATCCAAAAGTGATTCTCCCGCCCTGCGCCGGGATGTGCAGGAAATCATCAATCTGATCCGTCCGGCCGTTCAGGCCGACGGGGGGGATGTGGAACTGGTGGATGTCCTGCCGGACGGGGTGGTGCAAATTCGCTTCCATGGCGCCTGCCATGGCTGTCCCAGCAGTAACATGACGCTGCACATGGGCATTGAACGCAATCTCAAGCAGCATGTCCCCCAGATCAAACAGGTTGTCGCGGTGCCGTAATGGGTGAGCAGCAAGCGACACCGCCGCGATCCGGTGGAGGAGTGGGGACCGAATCCGCCGACTTTTCGCCAAATCTTTCCTTTATGTCCGAGGCGCTGGCAGAGGCGCGGCTGGCGTTGGAACACGACGATGTGCCCATCGGGTGCGTTGTTGTTCACGACCTCACGCAGACAATCATCGGCCGGGGGCATAACCGCCGGGAAGTGGACAACGATCCGACCGCCCATGCCGAAATCCTGGCGTTGCGCCAGGCGGCGACCGCGCTGGGGCATTGGCGCGTCACCGACTGCACGCTCTATGTCACACTGGAACCCTGCCCGATGTGCGCCGGAGCGCTGGTCAATGCCCGGCTGCCGCGCCTGGTGTATGGCTGCGACGACCCGAAGGCGGGAGCGGTGCGCAGCCTGATGCGGCTGTGCGATGATCCGCGGCTCAACCACCGCCTCCAGATCAGCGGCGGCGTGCTGGCCGAGCCGTGCGCCGAATTGCTGCGGGCATTCTTCCGGGCTCGGCGCCGGGTTTAGCGCGCAGTTTTCATGCCGCCTTGTGGGCCGGCGGCGGGTCAATCGTTGTGGTGAGCGGGATCGCCTGTTCCAGCAGCAGTTGCCGATGCGGGAAGGGGATTTCGATGTTCGCCGCATCCAAGGCCTTTTTGGCCTTCTCCATGTATTCGTGGAAAACGGTTTCCTCGTCGGATTCGTCCAGAATCCAGATGCGGAGAATGAGATTCACGCTGCTGTCGGCACACTCATTGACCACCACGCATGGGGGCGGGTCCTTACAGACCTGCGGGTCATGGGTCGTCAGCGCCAGCAGGACGGCGCGGGCCTCGTCGATCGATTCTTTATAGGCGATGCCGATGGGGATATTGAGCCGGTTGGCCGGGAGGGCCGAGTGGTTGGCCACGCGCTGGTTGAGCATCTGCGTGTTGGGGAAGATGATCATTTCCCCGTCGTAGTTGAGCATGCGGGTGGAGCGGAAGGTGATGCGCTGCACCTTGCCCAGGGTGTCGTCGACCTTGACCCAGTCGCCCACCTTGAAGGGGGCGTCCCAGAAGATGACGATGCCGGCGATGAAGTTGGCAAGCGTTTCTTGCGCGGCGAAGCCGACCGCCAGGCCGATCAGCGAGACGCCGGTGAGCAGGGCGGTGATCTGGATGCCCACCTGGTTGCAGGCGATCACGGCACCGAAGCCCAGGATCGTCCACTTGATCAGGTGGCCGAGCATGTCGGTGATGGACGAATCCACTCGCGCCCGCTTCATGCCGCCGATCACGAACCGCCGCACCGTCCGGTGGACCACCCAGAAGATAAACAGGAAGATGAGCGCCACGAACAGCCGGGGCACAAATCCCAGCAATGCCAGGAGGGGATCGCGCACCAGCGTCACCCAGAATTCCAGGTGTTCGAGGTCTTCGGGGCTGATCTTCTTCTCCCCCGAAACCAGCTTGCCCCAGGCGGTTCCTTCCAGGGCCTCAATCAATGAGGCGGGGGCGGTTGTGGGTCGTACCGCGGCCGCCTGGGTGGTGGGCGCCGGCTGGGTCGCGGGGGCGGGCGGCACGCCATTCGTTCCCAACATCATCTGCCCCAGCAACGCCACACGAACCAGCATCAGGCTTAGCATACTTCAGCACCTTGAAAGAACCGCCTTGAGCCTGTTATCGGACCAGCGGCGGCCATGACTTCAGGAGCAGTGCAAAGAATTTCATTGGGTGGGAAGGGGGGAGGCATGGGGATTGCTCTAATCCTCCTTGGTTCATCCAAAGGTGGTAATGCAATGGCATGTGAGCGAATGGCTTGGGAACGGGAGGGCGGGAATTGGGTCAAGGGGACTGTGGCCGGTGTCGTCGGCGGGTTGGCCGGGGCGTGGGTGATGAACCGGTTTCAGTCGATGTTGAGCCAGGCGAGCAAGGCGGCGAAGGCGGCCGGTCAGTCAGAGCAAGGGTCTGGGCCACAGCCCCGGTCGGGCCGATCCCGTCGGCAGCAATCGGGCCAGAGCGGCGGAGAGCCCTCAACGGTCAAACTGGCTGAAACCGTCTCCCGGGAGTTGTTCAAGCACCCGCTGAGCCGGCAGGAGAAGCAGGTGGCGGGGCCAGCGGTCCATTATGGATACGCCATGCTGGTTGGGGGGCTCTATGGAGCGCTGGCCGAGGAGACCCCGGTAGTGACGATGGGGGCTGGGGTGCCCTATGCGGCAGGATTGTGGCTTCTGGGGGATGAGATGGTGGTTCCGATACTGGGGCTCTCCAAGCCGCCCACGGCGTATCCCGCCTCCACGCACGCTTCAGCGCTGGCGGCCCATTTGGTGTTTGGACTGGCGCTGGATTTAACGCGCCGGGTGGTGCGACATGTGATTTAGGCTCCGTCTTCGTCGATTCGCCGGTACCGGACGGGGCGGTTATCATCGGCCGGCATGGAGCATCCTTTGTGGCGGGAAATGGCGGAACGGGCGGGCATTGGGCTTTCCGAGGCGCAGCGGGGGCAATTTGAGCAATATCTGAAACGACTGCTGGACGCGAATCAGCGCATGAACCTGACGCGCATCGCCGATCCGGGCGAGGGGGCGATCCGGCATGTGGGCGATGCGCTGACGCTGCTGCCGTATCTTCCGGAGGGGCCGCATGCGCTGGTGGATGTGGGCAGCGGGGGGGGAGTACCGGGGATGATTCTGGCGATTGCCCGGCCCGATGCGCGGGTGACACTGGTGGAATCGACGCGCAAGAAGGCGGCTTTCCTGAGCGAGACTGCGAGCGCGCTGGGACTGGAGAATGTAGTAGTGTTGCCGCAGCGGGTGGAGGAGGTGGGAAGGTCATCGCAGCGCGAGGGTTTTGACGTGGCGACGGTACGGGCGGTGGCGCCGATGGTCTGGTTAATGGAATGGTGTCTGCCGCTGTTGAAGGTGGGGGGGAAGCTGCTGGCGATGAAAGGTCAGCGGTTGGAGGAGGAGATGCCGGCGGCGAATAAGGTTCGGGCCGCTTTGGGTGGAGGGGAGGCGGTAATTCATTCGGCCGGACTGCCGGGCGGGGAGGGGCATGTCATCGTGGAGGTGCCCAAGCAGCGGAGGTCGGATGCACGGTATCCGCGGCCGCCGACGCAGGCGAAGTCGCGCCCGCTGGCGAGCTAAGCCTCGACTTCCAGAACCACCATCGTCAGATCATCCTTGGGCGCGAGGCTGCCGCAGTTGTTGTCGATGTGGCGGACCAGGTCGGTGAGCAGGGCGTCGGTATCCAATTGTCGCCGGCAATGAAGCTCGCTGCGCCATCGTTCGGTGTCCATCGTCTTTTCATCGGTGAAGGCGACTTCGATCCCGTCGGTGTAGAGCAGGAGGCGGTCGCCGGGGCCGAGTTGGAGGGTGCGTTCGGAGAAGTCTCCATCGGGAAATATGCCCAGCAGGCCGCCGTCGGCCTCAATGTCGCGCAGTTCCCCTTCCCGTTCCAGCAGGATTGGATTGGGGTGGCCGCCGCGCGCGAAGGTGACGCTGAGGGTGCTGGTGTTGATGATGCCGTAAAGGGCGGTGGCGAAAGTGGCGTTGGAGAGGTTCTGTTCCAGCAGCGAGCGGTTCAGATGTTGCAGCGCCTCGGCCGGGGAGGTGAGGCGGTAGCCGTCGGGGCGAATTTCCTTGGTGACCAGCGCCCGCTTGAGAAACATCGTCAGCAGGGCAGCGGGCATGCCGTGGCCGACGGCATCGGCGATAAAGAAGCCGATGTGTTCCTCATCCAGGCGGGTGACATCGTAGATGTCGCCACTGACGTAGCCTGCGGGACGGTAGAGGGTGTGGAAGCAGAGGGGGCCGATGCGGGGCAGGGCCTTGGGCAGGAAGTCGCGTTGCAACCGGGCGGCGAGGCGCATTTCCTCGTCCAGACGCTGCATGTGATAGTGGATGGTCTGGTCGCGCCGGCGTAGGAGCCCGACTTCCTCACGGAGTGTCTGAAGCTCCTTTTCCAGTCCTTCGAGCTGCCCCTCGACCTCCGGCAGCGGACGGCTGAGCGTTGGGGCGGGTGCGGGAATGGGAGATGAGACAGCCATAATCAATCAGGGCGGCGGACAGGAAAACCGCGATTCACAACCCCTATGAACAATGTGTCGGCCGATGCGGGGCGGGGCTTGACGGAAAAAAGAAAAAAATCAGGCGGATGGGGCCTGGGGCTCAGGCGGCACGGCCTGAGCGCTTTCGGCCAGGCGGCGCTGGCGCTCGCCGCCCAGAACGCTGAGCAATGCCCAAGTTGAGAGAATGATACCCGTCAGCAGCCAGATCATCGGTCGAAACAGGCCACCATGGCCCAGGATGTTATCGACCAACGGCGGGCGGATCAGTAACTTCGCAGAACACCGATGACCACACCCTGCACCTTGCAGCGGTCGGCATCGACGATGCGCGGCTCCATGGTGCTGTTGGCGGGCTGGAGGCGGATGCGGGATCCTTCGCGATAAAATCGCTTCAGGGTGGCCTCGCCGCTATCGAGCAGGGCGACGACCTGTTCGCCGTTGCGGGCGTTCTGCCGGCGCTCGATGACGACGTAGTCCCCATCGCACAGGTGGTCGTCGATCATGGAATCGCCGCGGACGCGCAGGACGTAGACGCCGCTGCGGGAGGTGAAGAGACGCTCCAGGTCGAGTTCCTCGCGGTTTTCGATGGCCTCGATGGGGGAGCCGGCGGCGATGTTGCCCAGCAGGGGGAGCTTGGTGGCGCGGTTTTCATCGGGGAGCTTTTCATCGGTGATGATCTCCACCGAGCGGGACTTGTGCTTGTCGCGGCGAATGATGCGCTTTTTTTCCAGGGAGCCGATGTGCTCGAAGATGGTCACCTTGCTGGTACCGAGCTGGTCGGCCAGTTCCTGCATGGTGGGGGAGTAGCCGTGGAGATGGCGGTAGTTACGAATGGCGACGATCACATCAAGTTGGCGGGGGGTCAGGTTCATAGTAGCATCCACCTTTCTAAGGGGAATTTCATCGGCTCCGTTGACGTTTGGAGCTTGTTCCATTTAAACATACCCTAACGTAAGGGGGTTGTCAAGGAAAGTTTGAATTTTGGGTTCGTTTGGCAATGGGGCATTTTGGGTTCAGCCGGACAAAAACCGCGTTTCCGTTGCGCCAAAGGGGTTGGAAGGGGGGTTGGAATGGGTTCGAACGTAGGAAAAATGGGTTCGTTCGGCGGCAGATTCCCTTCGGGGCGGGGGAGCATGGGGTGTGGAAGAAGGGCTGAGGGTCATAGTGAAATATAGTAGCGTTGTGTTTGGGTAATGTCAAGAGGTAAATGAGGTAAATGTTCTAGTGATGGCTAGGAAATGTTCGGTACCAGCCGTATCGTCGATAGCGGAAGGAAGGCCGGAGCGCTGCGATTGGGAATAGCGCAGCTTCCGGGCCTCATGGAATGGAGGGGCATCCGTCAAGACCGACAAGCTGGAACGTTTCCCATGATTCCGCCGGTGGGGGCACTGGCGCCAATCGGTTCGGAGAGATTCAGGGGCCGAGGGGATTTGGCCGATAGGAGGAGGGTATGGATCTGGTATCGGGCATCACGGGACTGCAGCAGGCGGATGTGATGGCTCGCATCCAGATGAAGGTTGCCCGCAAGGTGCTGGACATGCAGCAAATGCAGGGGGCGGCGGCGGTGAAGCTGATTCAGGCCGCCTCGACAAATGTGGTGCAGGCGGGCGATGCGCTGGTGGCGGCGGCGACAGGGATGGGGGGAGAGTTGGATACGTACGCCTGAGACGTCAATAAGGTGAAACAAACGAGCCGGCGAGCCTCTGTTTTTCGGAGACCCGCCGGCTTCAGGTTTATATCGCGGCGGCTTGTAAGCCGAATTCTGTTCCCCCGAAGGGGGGCGACCATTTCTCTGTGACGCGCGTCACCGCGCGCCTCCCGGCCGCAGTTGCCTATCGGCCGATGCGACCTACCCGCAAATCGTAACGCCCCGGGCCGGGGCGCGGCCGGCGGTTGGACCGCCGGCGCTGTTTGCTTATTTGGTCTTGCCGCCGGCGGGGTTTGCCATCGCCGCGGCTGTCACCAGCCGCGCGGTGCGCTCTTACCGCACCTTTTCACCCTTGCCGGATGTAGCACAGGCTTCCAGCCTGTGATGTTGACGGCTCACAGGCTGGAAGCCTGTGCTACATCGGCGGTATCCTTTCTGTTGCACTTTCCGTCGGATTCACGGCCAAAGGCCGCTTCTCCGCCTTGAGGTTATCAAGCGCCGTGCCCTGGGCGGTTCGGACTTTCCTCATCCCGGGTGTGCCCGGAACGCGATCGCCGCCGCCGCCGCGATACGAGGGATTATACGGGCGTTGCCGTGGCAAAGCGAAGGAGCGGCGGTGGAGCAAAAGGAAGGCCGTGACGGGAGGAGCGAGAATCCTCCATCGCGGTTCCGTCGATTGCTTTTTTCCCCGCGTGCACGTATCTCTTGGCGAATAGGCTTTTTACCTCAAGGAGGCGGTCATGCCCTCGGGTGTTCCCTGTGCACTGGTGATCTTCGGCGCCAGCGGCGATCTGGCCAGGCGGAAGCTGATTCCGGCGTTGTATGAGTTGGCGAAGGAGAAGCTGCTGAACTCAAATTTCGCGCTGGTGGGCTTTGCGCGGACGGAGATGGACGATCAGACGTATCGGCGGGAATGCCGCGAGGCGCTGGACAAGTTCGCCCGGAGCCGGCCGGTGGATGAGGGCGTCTGGCAGCGCCTGGAGCAGGCGATTCACTACGTCAGCGCCCACGACTACGGGGATGCAGAAGCGCATCGGAAGCTGGCGGAAAAGCTGCGGGAGGTGGATCGATCCAACGGGACGGCGGGAAACCGGCTGTTTTATCTTTCCACGCCGCCGAACACCTTTGAGCCGATCATCACGCAACTGGGCGAGATGGCCGAGCAGTATCGGGGAGCCGACGGGCAGGGGTGGCAGCGGATCATCATTGAAAAGCCGTTCGGGCATGACCTGGGAAGCGCCAAGGCGCTGAACAAGCTGCTGCACAAATATTTCGATGAAAGCCAGGTCTTCCGCATCGACCATTACCTGGGGAAAGAGACGGTGCAGAACCTGATGGTGATGCGCTTCGCCAATTCGATTTTCGAGCCGATCTGGAACTACAAGTACATCGACCACGTGCAGATCACGGTGAGCGAGACGCTGGGGGTTGGGTCGCGCGGGGGATATTACAACGAGAGCGGGGCGCTGCGGGACATGGTGCAGAATCACCTGTTCCAGCTCATGGCGCTGGTGGCGATGGAGCCGCCGGTGGCGCTGGATGCGGTGAGCATTCGGGATGAGAAGGTGAAGGTGTACAAGTCGGTGCGCCCGATCCGGCCGGAGGCGGTGGCGGATCGGACGGTGCGCGGGCAGTATGGGGCGGGGGAGGCGGGGGGGCAGAAGACGGACGGGTATCTGAAGGAGAAGGGGGTGCCGGGCGACTCGCGGACCGAGACGTTCGCCGCGCTGAAGTTGTACATCGACAACTGGCGCTGGAGCGGGATGCCGTTTTACCTGCGGACGGGGAAGTTCCTGCCGCGGAAGCTGAGCGAGGTGGTGGTGCGCTTCCGCTCGCCGCCGCTGACGCTGTTTCAAAAGCAGTGCGAATCGCCGGTTTTTCCGAATGACCTGGTGATCCGGATTCAGCCGGAAGAGGGGATCAGCTGGCGGCTCAACGGCAAGGTGCCGGGAGGGCAGATGAACATCAAATCGGTGGCGCTGGATTTTCTGTACAAGACCACGTTCAACGTGGAGCCGCCGGAGGCGTATGAGCGGCTGATTCATGATGCGATCCTGGGGGAGCAGACGCTGTTCATCCGCGGGGATGAGGCCGAGGCGGCATGGGCGGTCATCGACCCGATTGAGCAGGGGTGGCGGCAATCGAAGCAGGCGCCCGAGCCGTATGCGCCGGGGACGTGGGGACCCAAGCGGGCGATGGACCTGATTGAGATGGACGGGCGGCGGTGGCTGCAGACCGATGGGGACTCGGAGCCGGTGGTGGCGTGCTCACTGTGAAAAAGGGCCGGCCGGACGGAAGCGTGGGAGATTTCGGGTTGAGAAGCCGGGTCGGCAGGCTTATCCTTGGGTACAAGGGGTTTTGGTTGACCGCAAATACCACACCGTGAGGAAACTATCCCATGGCCAAGGAAGAACAGACGACTCAAAAGCTGACCACGGCGGCCGGGCGGCCCTATACCGAGCATGAGGACTCGATGACGGCGGGTCCGCGGGGGCCGGTGCTGCTGCAGGATTATGTCCTGCACGAGAAGCTGGCGCACTTCAACCGCGAGCGGATTCCCGAGCGCGTGGTGCACGCCAAGGGGAGCGGCGCCTACGGCACGTTCACGGTGACGCATGACATCACAAAATACACGCGGGCGAAGATTTTCAGCCAGGTGGGCAAGCAGACGCGGATGTTCGCCCGGTTTTCGACCGTCGGCGGCGAGCGGGGGTCGGCTGACACCGCCCGCGACCCGCGCGGTTTTGCGCTGAAGTTCTACACGGACGATGGCAACTGGGACCTGGTGGGAAACAACACGCCGGTCTTTTTCATCAAGGACGCCAAGAAGTTTCCGGACTTCATCCACACGCAAAAGCGTGACCCGCGTACCAATACCAAGCCGGACACGATGAAATGGGACTTCTGGAGCCTCAACCCCGAGAGCATGCACCAGATCATGACGCTCTTTTCGGATCGGGGCACCCCTTACAGCTACCGGAATATGAACGGCTACGGCAGCCACACCTACTCGATGATTAATGGGAGGAACGAGCGCATCTGGGTGAAGTTCCACTTCAAGACGCAGCAGGGCATCAGAAATTTCAACGACGAGCAGGCACGGGAGATGCAGGCGAAGGATGCCGACTGGGCGCAGCGTGATCTGGTGGAGGCGATTGACCGCGGGGATTTTCCAAAGTGGAAGCTGGAAATCCAGGTGATGACGGATGAGCAGGCCAAGGCCTTTGCGTGGAACCCGTTTGACATCACCAAGGTCTGGCCGCACGGGGATTTCCCGCCCATCGACGTGGGGATCATGGAACTGAACGAGATTCCGGCCAACTACTTCGCCGATGTGGAGCAGAGCGCCTTTGCGCCGGCGAATATTGTGGACGGGATCGGGTTTTCACCGGACAAGATGCTGCAGGGGCGCATCTTCGCCTACCCGGATGCGAATCGTTACCGGCTGGGCGTCAATTATGAGTCGTTGCCGGTCAATCGTCCGCTCACGCCGCCGCACAATTATCAGCGCGACGGGGCGATGCGTTTCGACGGCAATGGCGGGGCAGCGCCCAATTACCATCCCAACAGCTTTGACTCCATTGTCGCCGAGCCTGGATACCGACAGCCGCCGCTGCCGCTGGATGGACGCCCGGCCGACTGGTATGACCGGAATGATCCGCACGAGAATGAGGATGACCATTATTCCCAGCCGCGCGCGCTGTTTGAGAATGTTATGAACGATCAGCAGCGGAAGGACACAATCCACAATTTTGTCTTGTCGATGAGCGGCATTGAGGAGAACAAAAAGAAACAGGAGATCATCCAGCGCCAACTGGGGCACTTCCTCAAGACCAGCCGGACACTGGCCGAGGGAATCGCCCGGGGGCTGGGGCGCCGCTGCCAAAGGAGTGAACCGCAATGCCCGTAACCGCCGAAATGGAACCGACGCTTGAGGATGGGACGCCCCGCCTTCCGGACAACGGATGGACGGCCACCATCGCGCTGATTGCCGCGACGTTGTCGCTTTTGCCCCTGCTCCCGGTGTCGTATTTGACGCTGTGGCGGGCCGAACCGGTTCCGGTCCGGAGCCTGCCCGCGGCGGTGTTTTTCCTGTTGATTACCGTGACGCCGTTGCTGTCCGTGATCGGCATCGGGGCGGCGGCGATGGCGCTGGACGGGATATTGACGTTCTACATCGGCGTGGCCGTGACTCTGGGGTATCTCATGGGCTTCATCGGGCTGGCCACCTCGCTCTTTCTATTTTTGATGAGCCAGCCGCATTCGGGGGGGCAATGGGGGGAGTTGATCGCGGCCGCCCTTCTGGGCGTGGCGGGGCTGGTGGGGATTTATTACCGGCGGCAAAAACGCATGGCGGATGCGGCGGGGCAAGCGGGGGCTTGAAGTGTTTCGGGATGATTCGCGAAAGTAATGGATGGAGCGCTCGCTGAACTATGAAAGGCCGGATGGGCGTCAACGGCAATGGACCGCCTTCATCGCCCTGGCCGCGGCCGTTGCTTCGCTTTCTCCCATCTTTCTCCCTTTTAGTCTCTCCTATTTCAGCTTTGGGCGGGCGTTGGCCTCCGGACTGGGCGGCTGGTTTTTTCTGATGCTGATGACCACGACGCCCTATTTCGCCATCGTTTCGATTGGTCTGGCAGCGATGGCCATCAATGGCGAATTGACGATTTTCAGGGGAATGGCGATTGGCATTGCGTATCTATTCTCGTTTTTCGCCCTGGCTGCGGCGATGGCGCTCACCTTCTTCTGGACCTTTGGCTCAGGTCGCCCCATGTTGCTGATTACGGCGTCACTGGCGACGGGTGGATTGACCCTTGCGGGGATCTTTCGCTTCCGGGGAAAATAGGGGCTGCAGAAAGGAGCGGCCATGGATGAGAATTCCACCCTTCGCCAGCACCTGCTGAAATTTCTCAAGGGGGGGCAGGCGCATGTGGAGTTTGAGAAGGCGACGGCCGATTTGCCGGCGGCCTTGCGCGGGGCAAAAGCGCCCAACCAGCCGCACACGCCCTGGCGGCTGGTGGAGCATATGCGTCTGGCCCAGTGGGATATTCTGGAATTTTGCCGCAATCCGAAGCATGTCTCCCCCGACTGGCCGGAGGGGTATTGGCCGGCCGACGATGCGCCTCCGGACGCCGGAGCGTGGGAGCAATGCCTGAAATCCTTCCGGGCCGACCGGCGGGCGTTTGAGGCATTGATCGCCGACCCGAGGGCCGACCTACTTGCGCCGTTGCCCCACGCGGATGGTCAGACCCTCGCCCGGGAGGCGATGTTGATCGTCGATCACACGGCCTATCACCTGGGGCAGCTCATCCTCCTGCGCCGGGTGCTGGGGGCGTGGGAGGACTGAAGGGGCGTTACTTTGTGCCGCCGGCATCATGGACCACGCCGCGCGGGGCCAGTTCGATGGGGGTAAAGGTGTTATAGGTGCGCCGGCCGGTCTTGATCTGGACCACTTCGGGCAGGGGGGTGCTGACGGTGACGACGCAATGCTCCAGGAGGGAGCGGGATACGTTGCGCACCTGTTGGAGTGAGACAGCGTTGATCCGTTTGGCAAACCCATCGTGGTAGTCGTAGCCCAGCCCCATGAGCTCATCCAGAGCGGCCGTCGTGGCCTGCGCGTCGGGGGTCTGGTTGTCGATGGCGTCGGCGGTGGTGATCAGCTGCTTGGAGCGCTTGAACCAGGATTCATTGACATCGGCCGGCGTGCCCTGCAGACGGGCGATGTTCTCCAGAATCAATTCCACCACCTTGTTCACGTTATGCGGGTCGCACCCGGCGTAAACGGCGAAGGTACCGGGCAGTTTTTCACTGCGGCCGGGCCAATTGAAGGCCTGGACGACGTAGACCAGCCCCTGGCCGCGCAGGACTTCATGCAGGTAGCCGGTGGGGTATCCATAGCCGCTGGACATGGTGTCGGCGACCGTGATGGCCGGGTCGTGGGGGCCGCCGATGATGCTGCGGGAATCGAAGCCGATGACGACGCCGGCGAGCGGTTGGGCGGTTTTCTGCACCTTGACGCGCTCCACCTGAATGGCGGCTTCGGGGGAGGGGTGCGTTGAGGCTGTGGCGGGTTGGCCGGGATTGGGGACAGGTGAGGGGCGCGTGGCGGACAAGCCGAGTTTGTCTCCACCGCCGAAGTATTTTTCCGCCACCGCGGCGGCCTTTGCCGGGTCGATGTCGCCGAAGATCGCCAGCACGCGGGGGGCGCGGAGAATCGTCCCTTCGTACCAGTGGTGCAACTGATCGGGCGTGAAGGCCTGGACATTTAGAGCGGTTCCCAGGGCCTGGAACTGGTAGGGGGAGTTGAGGGGTCCGAAATAACTCTGGCGGAAAAAGTGGAAGGCCTGGCTGGTCCAGTTGGCATCCTGGGAGGCGATGGCGGCCAGGATGCGCGGCTTCATGGCCGATAGTTCCTTTTCGGAAAAGGCCGGGTGATTCACCACGTCGGCATAGACTTCCATGGCCTTGTCGAAATCGGTGTTGAGGAAACCGGCGTTCCAATACCAGGTATTGTTGCCGCAGGCGGTTTCCAGCTGGCCGCCGATGGAGTCGAAGAATTGGGCGATCTGCTCGGCCGAGCGGGTGGTGGTGCCGCGCGGCAGCATTTCCATGGCGAGGTTTCCGATGCCGTTGTCTTTGGCCGATTCGGTGGTGAGCCCGCCCAGGGCGTACATGCGCACGCTGACCAGAGGCGTGGTGGTGGAGCGCTTCAGCAGGAGGACGAGATTGTTGCTCAGCTCAATACGCTGGATGCCATGCGACTGGGTGGCCGGCTGGGTGGCCGTGGCGGTGGTGGGGGCGGCGGCGCGGATCAGGTCCTCCGCTTTGGGCAGAGTGGAAGCATCCTCGCGCGGGAGCAGCACGGTGGTCAGGAGTTTTTGCGGGTCCAGGTACTTCCGGGCGACGGCCTGAAGGTCCTGAGGCGTAAGTTTTTCGATGCGATCGAGGTACTGGTCGGTGAAGTGAGGGTCGCCGGTGGAGAGGAAATCGCCGGCCAGGGAGGCGGCAATCTGCTCAGCGGTCTGCATGCCTCGGAGGCGGTCCATCTTCATCTGCACCTTGGCGCGCTGGAGGCGGGCGGCGTCGATCCCCTCCTCTTTTACCTGTTGGAGCAGGTGCAACACAGCCTGGGTCGCCTCGGGGATTTTTGCCGGTTCCAGGCGCATGGTGACGGCGAAGGCGCCGGGGACGTAGACGGGGGTGAGGCTGTAGGAGCTGATGGCGCTGACCAGACGCAGGCGGTCGCGGAGGTTTTCCACCAGCAGGGAGCTGTCGCCATCGGACAGCACGGACGAGAGGAGATCCAGGGCGTAGAGATCGGGACTGCTCAGCTTGATCGTGGGGAAGGCCAGCTGCAGGCGCGCCTGCCCGAGTTTGGGGAAGGTGGCGACCATCCGGCGGGGGGACTGCACCGGCGGCTCCGGGGTGATGTTGTGGGAAAAGGCCCGCCCCGGCGGCACGTCGGCCACAAATCGCTGCACCGAGCGGAGCATTACTTCCGGGTCCAGATCGCCGGCGACGGCGAAGACCATATTGTTGGGCTCATACGCCTGCTTGTAGTAGGTGTACACATCGTCGCGCGTGAGGGCCTGGATCACGGGCTTGTACCCGATCACCGGCACGCGGGCCGGGCTGAGGCGGTAGCGGTTGACGCTGGTCAGATACCAGAAGAGGCGGTCCGGTTCCCCCTCGCCCATTTCCAGTTCGCGCTGGACGACCTGGCGCTCGCGGTTGAACTCCGCGGGCGTGATTTTGGCTCCCAGCATCCAGCCGGTGACCAGGTCCACCGCCTGGTCCAGATGTTCGGGGGTGGTGTTGACGAAATAGGCGGTGTGGTCCTGCGTGGTATAGGCGTTGGAGTTGTTGCCGATTTCCTGCAGGAGCGTGCGGTTTTCGGCCTCGGTGCGGCGCTGGGAACTGCCGCCGGCCACCAGGTGCTCCAGCAGGTGGCTCAAGCCGCCGCCGAGCCATTTCCCCTCGAACAGCCCGCCGGTGGCGACATACCCCCTCACGGCCAAGGCCGGGCCGGGGACGCGCTTGACGATGACGACCAGCCCGTTTTCCAGTCGGGAGACGATCTCCCCGGGACGTTCCACCAGGCGGTTTTTTTCGGTTCCGTAGCCGAAAGAGGCCTGGGTCGAAGGGGCGCTGGCCGGGGCGGCCATGCCCCAGGCGCCGATGCTCAAGACAAGAAACAGCCACGCCGCCGAGTTGATGCGTCCCCGCATGGAAAACCTTTCTTCCTTGTAAATGCGAAAAGCGAAATCGCAAATTCGAAACAAATTTCAATTTCCAGGACCAAAGCTCTTCCCGTCGTCGTCCCGTTTGGCGGGGTCGAACGTTGGAGTTAATGCATTTCGAATTTCGTGCTTCGCGTTTTGGAATTCACTTCCCTACACCTTCCCCTCATCCGTCTCTTCCTGCTCAACCTCATTCAGATAGGTCAGCGCGCGCTCCAGCTCATTTTTCAGGTGCCGGACGCGCAGCAGGCTTTTGACGCGCGTCATGAGCTCGAATTTGTTGACCGGCTTGGAGATGAAGTCGTCCGTGCCGCACTCGTTGGCCGCCTCGATGTCCCCCAGTTCGTTCAGCGCGGTTACCATCAGGACCTGGATGTCGCGGGTCCTGGCGTCTCCCTTGAGGGTCTTACAGACCTGGAAGCCGCTCATGCGCGGCATCATGATGTCCAGCAGGATCAGGTCGGGGTTGTGCTGGGCAACTTTTTCCAGCGCCTCCACGCCGTCGGCCGCGGTGACGATCTTCACCGACAGCGATTCGAGGAAGGCCGAAAGCAGTTCCACATTCTGGGCATTGTCATCGACGATCAGCACCGTTGACTGCGGCAGGAACGACTCATTGCCCCCGCCGTTGGCTTCTTCGGAGGCGGGAGGCGGGGGCGCCGACGCTGGAGACTGAGGTCTGGTCATGGCCGAATTGTACCAATACCGGCGCATAAAACATCAGGCAATGCCCAACCTTGACGTGGTGTCCGGATGGATGCCAGTTGCCAAGAGAAACCTCGCACGCCGCCCAGCACCCAGCGAGGGGAGGTTGGATGGAAGCCGGCGGCTTTCTTCGTGTGCCGTTCCCGGGGGTCGGGCGGCCATCCTGACCCGATGTAAGAAGACGAGGCGATATGGCAGCGTCTGTCCATTTCCTAAGTTATTGGAATATATGAACTTGAAATTTTTTTTAATTTTGTGCGGTTTTTGCACAGAGTTTGCTGGTCCTATTCAAGAGATGTGGAACACAGACGTTTTTGAAAGGAGCGCATCATGACCATCGCAGCCCATCGAGCACAGGTTCAAACCGCCAGCGGTTTGGATGTTCTAGCCGGCATCTGGCTGATTATCAGCCCATTCATTATTGGCTATGGCGCCGTCACCGGGGCTACCACCAATGATGTGATTCTGGGCATCGTCATTGGAATTCTGGCCGCGATCCGCTTTTTCGGCGCATATGAGGCCGCGTTCCTCAGTTGGATCAACGTGATCCTGGGCATCTGGGTGTTGATCTCCCCTTGGGTGATTGGCTACTCGCATGTGACCGGCGCGTTGGCCAATAACATTGTCATGGGGATCATCGTGATCATCCTGGCGGCCTGGAGCGCCCTGGCGACCAACACCGAGCTGGTCGAAAATGATCGGGGATTGAATCCTCCAACCACGATGTAACATGAGAGGCGGCCGATCATGACGCCGCCGGACTTTCCGGATGCCGACGATACAAGCCCTTGGAGCCGCAAAAGCGGCTCAGAAAAGGGCTTGTATTTTTGGGAGGAGGAAGCCTGTCCGCCGCGCTGGGTTCCCCGGTTTTGGGCGCGCCATCGCCGGCGGATCATGGCACTGGCATTGACCGGCGCGGCCGGGTCTGTGGACGGGGTGGGGTATATCATTCTGTTTCATATCTACACCGCCAATATGAGCGGTAATTCCGTTACGTTCGGCACGAATCTGGCTTATCAGCGGTGGCAGCTTGCCTTTCATGCCGGGCTGCCTATCGCCAGTTTCGTCGGCGGGCTATGCCTCTGCACCTTTCTGATGGAGCTGATCACCCGGGCCCGGTGGCGCATCCGGCTGGCGGTCGTCCTGGGCCTGGAGGCGATCTGCCTGGCGGCCTTTCTGGTCATCGGGGTGAAAACGCTGGGGTGGCATTATCCCGGTCGCAGGCCGGACCTGCGCATCTTCACGGTGCTGACCATCCTGGCGGCGTTGGCGATGGGAGTGCAGAATGCCTCACTGACGCATGTGGGGTCCCTGACGGTCACGACCACCCACGTCACCGGCTCGCTGCTGAAGTTCGCCGAGTGGGTGATGCGGTATCTCTTCTGGCTCTATGACCACACGCTGGGACGGTTTCCCCACCGCTGGCGCATCGCGTTCCGCCTGTCGCCGCGGAACGATGCATTTCAGGCAGCGGCCTTGATGAGCGGGATGTGGGTCTGCTATGTCGTTGGCGCACTGGGCGGGGCGATCTGGCTGGGCAAATGGGGGCTCTCCGCATTGCTGGGCCCGTTGGGCATCGTGAGCCTATTCATCCTGCTGGACATCATCTGGCCCGCCTGCACGATCGGCTTGGCACGGACTGGGCCGGCGACGGCCACGCGCCGGAGTACGCGGTGTCCTCCCGTATAGAAGCAGAAATTAAATCTGGTTTCCTCGCTTCTGCCGCTTGGCAGTCTATTGGGACAATTGCTGGCTCCGGTCCAATCACGATTTTCAGCATGCATGGGGTGCGGTCGCGGGCGCAGCGGAATCAATGAAGATCATCCGCCGAGATGGCGCAGCGGTCCATTCCTGTCTTGCCGCAATTGGCACATGGCTTTACAGTACATAACGTAAATCATTGGGAGGCTTTATGATCCGACACTGGTTTTACGCCGCCCTGGGCATCTGCTTCTTCACGTCGCTGCTTTGGGCGCGTCCTGGCGTGGTCATCACCCACAGCGGGCAACGCTTCGAGGGGGAGATTACGGAGCAGCCGCAGGAGGTGACCATCACCATCAAGGGGATTCAGACGACGGTGGATCGCTCCGACATTGCCTCCCTCATTTACAGCCGGGATGTGGAGCAGTTGTATCGCCGGCGGCTGGCCGAGCTGAAACCGCGGGATGTGGATGGCCGCATCGCCCTAGCCCGATGGGCGATGGACCAGGATCGTCCGGACCTGGCAATGGATGCCCTGGATCGGGCGGCCCAGATCGATCCGAACAACCGGCAGGTCTATGACTTCAAGCAACTGATTCAGCGTCAACGGCATCTGAAGCCTGCCACCCAATCGGCCGAGGCGACTTCGCAACCGGCATCCACCCAGGCGGGTCTCCCTTCGAGCCAAACCTCGCAACCGATGATAAATGAGCTGGTTTCGCCGCAGGACATCAACAGGATCCGTCAGATGGAATTAAAGGGGGGGGACACCGGGGTACGCGTGCGGATCGACAACAGCGTGCGCCGCCTGTATGTCAACCGCGCCGGGATCACTTTCCGGACGTTTGATGACATGAACCCGGCCGATCAGGCGGTAGCGATCATCCATAACGGAGACCGCCAGTGGCGCGATGGCGTGACCATCCTAAGCGATCCCCCGGCGCTGGCGGAATACAAGCGGGTCATTCAGCCGGTGATCCTGGCCGGTTGCGCCACCAGCGGATGCCATGGGAACACCGACCGGGGTGGGTTCAAGCTCTACACGCCCCCCGTTCGGGATGCCGTTACCTACACCAATTTTTATATCCTGACGCAGTATGCCAAGACGCTCAACAAGGACCAGCCGCCGCAGAACGCCTTTGCCGGTCCGGTGCGCCGGCCGATGCTCAACCGGACTCGTCCGGAGGAGTCGCTGCTGGCCGAATATGGACTGCCGCGTGGGACGGCGAAGTTTTCGCATCCGGATGTGGCGGGCTTTCGCCCGATCTACCGGAATACCCGTGCTCCCCGGTACCGGGACCTGATGCAGTGGCTTGGGAGTTCGCTGGTGAATGTGCAGCCCGACTACGGGATCACGGATGTTCAGCTTCCGGCGACCCGTCCGGCCACCAAGTCGTCTGCGCCGTCAACGCAGCCGACGACGTTGCGCGGGCCGCGTCCGACCACGCAGCAGTAAATCATGTCACCCGCCGCTTATTTATGTCTGGTGATCGTGATCACCGTCTGCGTGGCGGTTGGCTGGCGTGTGGTGCGCCGGCATCGGCGTCGGCAGTTTTCCCGGGCGGCGGGGCAGTGGCATTTGCGCTATTGCCCGGGTGATCAGTTTCGGCTGGCGGACCGGCTGGCCGGCTGCTTTCCCATTGTGGGGGCGGCCGACCTGCGGGTGCTGGACCTGATGTATGGGGGGGATGAGTGGGTCTACCGCTACATTTTCACGGTCGAATACACCTTGGGGTTGGTTCAGGGACGGCGACGCCAAGCCCGGGTGGTGCGGCTGATCGAGCCGCGCGGGGAGGGGGCGGGGGAACTTCAAATAGAGATTGCTCCATATGGAAAGTCCCTTCTCCAGCAATACCGCCATTTTGTCGTAGATGAAGCGCCATAACTTGGGAAATATTAAAGATTTGAGCCCAAAAGTTGAAAGGTAGTATAAAACTGCTAAGATTGATCAACTATGGGTGCAATGACCAAGACCCCCCGTCGTGCCAAGCCGGTTCGCTCCACAACCCTTCTTGCCCGCTCTTCGCGCGCCCGTTCCACCAAATCCGCTGTAAAGGGGCGGTCGAAACCTGCCGTCAAATCGACCAATGGCAGCGGTATCAGCAATTACGCCCGTGGTCTGCGTTTCCTGGCCAAACTGACGGATTTTGAGCACCTGCGCATCGTCCGCTACAACAACCAGAATTTCGATTTGGATCGTATGCGCCTTCTCCTCAAGAAGTTAGGAAATCCGCACGAACATTTTCGCTCCGTCCACATTGCCGGCACCAAGGGGAAGGGGAGCACCTGCGCCATGGTCGCCTCCATGCTTCAAGCGGCCGGCTACAAGGTGGGCCTCTATACCAGTCCGCACCTGATTGACGTGCGGGAGCGCATCGTCATTGATGGGCAGATGATCAGTGAGGCCGACTTCGGGCGGCTGGCCCGGCAGATCGAGCCGATGGTTCAGCGCATCAAGCCGACGCCCACTTATTTCGACGTACTGACCGCCATTGCCTTTAAATATTTTGCCGACCAGAAGATTGATATCGCGGTCGTGGAGACGGGGCTGGGGGGAAGGTTGGATTCGACGAATGTGATCATCCCCGAGGTGTCGGCCATCACCAGTATCAGCAAGGACCACATGGCCCAGTTGGGGCCCACCCTGCCGCGTATCGCCGAGGAAAAGGCCGGCATCTTCAAGAAGGACATCCCGGCCGTCACTGTTCAGCAGACGCCGGAGGTGGAGGCGGTTTTTCAGCGGGTTGCCCAGAAGGTGGGGGCGCCGCTGGACATCGTGGGCAAGACGATTGAGTTCAGCTATCGTTTTGAGTCCACCCGGACGCTCGGGCCGCACAGCCGCATCTGCCTGACCACGCCGTCGAGCCGCTTTGAACATCTGGCAGTTCCCCTGCTGGGCGAGCACCAGGCGATCAACTGCGGGCTGGCGCTGGCCATCATCGACCGCCTCAAGCAGCGTGGGATGGTGATGGAGGACGCCAAGATCATGGAGGGGCTGGCCAAGTCGAGCATCGCCGGGCGGATGGAGATAATCAGCCAGACCCCGCGCATCCTGGTGGACGGGGCGCACAACGCGGCCAGCGTCGATGCCATGATGAAGGCGATCGGGCAGCATATTCCTTATGATTCGATGGTGGTTATCTTCGGCTGCTGCTCGGACAAGGACGTGGCGGGGATGCTGGAGCGGATCACCAGCGGGGCGGATAAGGTGATCTTCACGCGCGTGGACAACATCCGCAGCGCCGATCCGGAGGAACTGGCGGCGCGGTATGTGGAGCTTTACGGGAAGATGGCGCAGGTGGCGCCGAATCTGACCGAGGCGATGGAGATCGCCCGGCGGGCGGTGACCAAGGAAGACCTGATTTGCATCACCGGCAGTTTTTATCTGGTGGGTGAGGCCAAAAAACTTTTTGGGCGCAACAATCCCCAGCCGGAATCCTGAATTCCGGTTGCCCCTCAGGACCCCGGCAGCAGTCCTGGTGGGATGCCGAGCTGGCCGCTCATCTTGCCCATTTCGTCACGCACCATCTCGGCCGCCTTGGTTTGGGCGCCGTGGACGGCCGCGATGATGACGTCCTCCAGCAGCTCCACATCCTTCAGGTCGATTTTCGTCGGATCAATCTTGAGTTTGACCAGCTCCAGGCGGCCGTTGACGGTCGCCTGTGCCATGCCGCCCCCGGCATCGGCGGTGACGGTCTTGCGGCCCAGTTCGTCCTGCAGGGTCTTCATCTGCTCCTGCATGCGCTTGGCCTGGTCCATCAGCTCGCCCAGGTTTCCCATATTTTTCAAGGCATCGAACATCGACATAGCAACTCCGGCTGAATTTACGCGTTTTGGCCGCGGGGGCGGCCCATCCATTCTATGAGGCCGCCAGCTTCTCCGGTAGGGGAGGAAAATGCAACCGGCTCATTCAGCGCGCTTGCGGGCGCTGGCGGCGTGGGCGTCAAGGTGTTCGGCCAGAGCCAGGGTGGTGATTGCCGGGGCGTCGGCCCGGATGCCTTGGCGGTCGTAGCGCACGACGCTGGACCGCTTGAGGAATTCGTAGATGCTGACCCCGCTGCTGAAGCGGGCGGTGGTGTTGGTCGGCAGGCAATGGCTCGGACCAGCTACATAGTCGCCGGCCGCCACCGGGGACCAGGGACCCACGAAAACGGCCCCGGCATGGGTCAATTTGTCCAGCACGGCCCAGTCGTCGCGCGTTTGAAGGTTGACATGCTCGGCGGCGAAGCGGTTGGCCAAATCAATCAGGCGGTTCATGTCCGGGTCGACAATGATGGCACTGTGTTTATTGAGGGCTTTGGCAATGGCGGGAGCACGCTTAAGGGAGCGGGTTTGTGTTTCGACCTGCTCGATTACCTGTTGGGCAAGGGCATCGCTGGTGCAGAGCAGGAAACAGCTTCCCGGGTCGTGCTCAGCCTGAGCCAGCAGGTCGGCGGCGATGAAATCGGGACGGGCCGAATCGTCGGCCAGCGTCAGGATTTCGGAAGGTCCGAGATAGCCGTCGATGCCGACGCCGCCAGCCAAGGCCCGTTTGGCGAGTTGCACATATTGGTTGCCGGGGCCGACGATCTTATCGACGGCGGGTATGGTGGCGGTGCCAAAGGCCATGGCGGCGATGGCGGCCGCTCCACCGGCGCGGAAGACATGGGTCAGTTGCAGTTCATGACAGGCGGACAGCACCAGATCGCTGCGCCCGTAACGGCTGGGGGGGGTGCAGACCACGAGGGTTTTGACGCCGGCCACCTGGGCGGGAACGGCCAGCATGATGAGGCTGGAGGGATAGGAGGCTTTGCCGCCAGGGAAATAGAGCCCGGCGCTGTCCAGGGGGGTGAAGCGGAGTCCCAGCTCCACGCCGTCCCGGCGCAGCGGGGGCGGGTCCTGGGGCAGGAAATGGGCCTGATATTCCCGAACCTGCTCGATGCTCCGGCGAATGGCGGAGCGCTGGTCGGGCGTGATGCGCCCCGCGGCATCGGCCATTTCCTGTGGGGAGACGCGAATCTGATCAGCGGAGAAGTCGGGATCGTCAAATTTTCGGCAGACCTCCACCAGGGCCGCATCGCCCTGCTGGGCGACATCGGCGAGAATCTGCCGCACGGAGGCGGCCGCGGCGGCGCGGTCACCCCGGTCCAGCGCGACTTCGGCCGGGTCGAGGCGCAAACGCCGGAGCAACTGTTCAATCCGGCGGGCCTCGTCGGGAATCGAGGGATGAAGCATCGGAAGCATGGGCCCCAAGGTAAGGTTTTTGGGCGAAAAGGCCAAGGGAAGGCCAAGGCTCGGAAGCGGCAGGGGGGCGGGCCGGCACATCAAATAAAGAAGGCCCGGGGTCGCAGGACACCGGGCCGATCGGAAAGCGGGTGAAGGGGGTCGAACCCTCGACATTCACGTTGGCAACGTGACGCTCTACCACTGAGCTACACCCGCATGATGACGAGAAACTATACACCAAACGCCGGCACAAGGCAATGGGTCGGCAGCAAAACTGATAGGGCACCGGCGCGAGGCGCTCCGCAGGCCTCAACGCAGAAGGCGAGAATCCCGATCATGGGAGGGCACGTGCCATTTACCGGGCCAGCGGGGCGATGCATTCGGGGAGATCGTTTCTGGGGCTGTTGACCAGCCGGTCCACGGGGGTGGCTTCCAGATCGTTGACCGGGTGGGGGCGCAACAGTTTTTGCGCTTTTTCCAGCGGGGTTTCTCTGTCCAGCCATTTGTCGTAGTCGCCTGGGGAGAGGATGGCGGGCATGCGGTTGTGGATAGGGGCCATCAGCTTGTTGGCCGCGGTGGTGATGATGGTGCAGGTATCCACGGGTTCAGCGTCGGGGGCGGGGGACCACCGCTCCCAGAGGCCGGCGAAGGCGAAGAGGTGGT
>JBIQLO010000004.1:0-40036 GCA_044464175.1 Planctomycetaceae bacterium
AAGCTGGCTGCTGGGCTGGCACCCCAGTGGCGATCGGGTGGGGGAGTGCATCGGATATGAGTTCACGCTGGAGCAATGTCTGGACCTGTGCCGTCAAATGGACCAGTCCTGGAACAGGGGGGTGGCTCTCCTCCAGGAACTCGTCGGCCGCACCGGACGGCGCACGGAGCAGTGTAATGTTGCCACGGCCATGGGCCTGCAACTGGCCAGCGCCTTCCGCGTGTTGAATTTCTACAACCAGCGTGAGCAATTGCCCCATCGCCCCCGTTCCGGCCAGTTGGAACTGCTCGGCAAAATGAAACAGCTGGTGCGTGAGGAGATCGCCGCCACCCGCCGCCTGGCCGAAATGGCCGCCGCCGACTCGCGCCTCGGATTCCACTCCGAGGCCGAGGGGTACAAGTATTTTCCCGACAAGCTGCTGTGGCGGGCCGATCTGCTGGAAAATCTCCTTACGACCGAATTTCCCCAGGTGCAGACCGCCATCGAGCGCGGAGAACCCATTTTCCCCCAGCATACCGGCCAATCCCCCTCTGCGCCGCAATACCCGCTTCACCGGGTCAATGCAGACAACGCGAACCCGTTGGCCAACGACTTCTGGAACGACATCCCGGCCGAGCCCTGCCCGCCGGCCGACTCGGCCAATCCGGCCACCGATGCCTGGCGCACAAGCTGGCAAGCCGCGAAAGATGGTCGCAATCTCTATCTCCGCGTGCTTTGTGAATCCCCCGATGATCCCGCCGCCCGCATCGCCCGGGTCGATCCCTTCGGACGCGGCGAGTCCCTCTCCATTTACATTGAGTCTCGCCGCATCGGCCCCTCCCATATCTTTCGCGTCAATGCGGCCGGGCAGACCCTCTATCGCGGGCGCCGATCCGGCCCCGCCGTCCCGTGGCACGTGCATATCGATCGCCGGCCCAACGCCTGGTCCGCGCTGTTCACCATTCCCTTCGCCTGCCTGGGTCCCGACCGTGCCGACCGCCTCCGTCTCAACATCCGACGCACCATCCCCGCCCAGACCACCCGAAGCTGGGTCCCATTGCATCCCTTGCGCCACCGCCTCCTGTTTGGCGATGACAATCCCGCCGATTACGGATGGCTCATCCCCCAACAGCACGGTCAAAATCCCGCCCCTTGACTTCATCCGTCAATCCGCTAGAAAGGATGAATAGTATGCCGCCCAGCGATGGCGTCGCATGATTTTCAGGGTATATTCGGCCTTCGATTAACAAAGGAGTTCTTGTGTCTTCCCAATTCCGTCGTTCCAACCACCTTTTCACCAGCGAGAGCGTCACCATGGGCCATCCCGACAAGGTGGCCGACCAGATCAGTGACGGCATCCTCGATGCCATTCTCGCCCAGGACCCCAATTCGCGCGTCGCCTGCGAGACGCTGGTGACCACGGGGCAGGTGGTTTTGGCCGGCGAATTGCGGACCAACGCCGTCATCGACGCCTCCCAGATCGCCCGCGACACCATCCGCGACATCGGCTACACCCACCCCGAAATTGGCTTCGATTACCGCAGTTGCGGCGTCCTTTCGGCCCTCCACAGCCAGTCGGCCGACATCGCCCGCGGCGTCGATCACGCCGGCGACAGCGAGAATGAGCAGGGCGCCGGCGACCAGGGCCTGATGTTCGGTTATGCCACCGATGAAACCGATGTCCTGATGCCCCTGCCCATCCACCTGGCTCACCGCATCGTCGAGCGGCTGGCCGAGGCCCGTCAGAGCGGCGAACTTCCCTGGCTGCGCCCCGACGGCAAGAGCCAGGTCACCGTGGAATATCAGGATGAAAAGCCCGTCCGTGTCCACACCGTCGTCGTCTCCACCCAGCACGATGAGTCAGTCCTGGACAAGCAGACCGACACCGTCTCCAAGCAGGCCCGCCAGCAGATCATCGACAAGATCATCAAGCCGGTCATTCCCGAAAACTACTGGAAGGGCGACATCCTCTTCCACGTGAACCCCACCGGCAAGTTCGTCATCGGCGGCCCCCACGGCGATGCCGGCCTCACCGGCCGCAAGATCATCGTCGATTCCTACGGCGGCAGGGGGGCTCACGGTGGGGGGGCCTTCTCCGGCAAGGACCCCTCCAAGGTCGACCGCTCCGCCTGCTACATGGCCCGCTACATCGCCAAGAACGTCGTTGCCGCCGGCCTGGCCCGCAACTGTGAGGTGCAGCTCGCCTACGCCATCGGCGTCGCCAAGCCCGTCTCCGTCACGGTCAGCACCGAAAACACCGCGGTGATTCCGGAGGACAAGATCGCCGAGTTGATCCGCGAGCACTTCCCGCTCACCCCCAACGGCATCATCAAGCACCTGGACTTGCTGCGCCCGATCTACCAGCGCACCGCCAGCCACGGCCACTTCGGGCGTCCGTGTGAGAATGGCGGCTTCACTTGGGAAAAATGCGACAAGGCCGAAGTGCTGGCAAAGGCCGCCGGCACGCCCCTCCGCCAGGTGCGGTAAATCGGACCGCAACGCGGTACATGAAAAGCGGAATGCGGAACAATCTTCCGCATTCCGCTTTTGTTTTGAGATTTGCAGATGATGCGTCGGATCATGATCATCGGTTGCGGCGGCGCCGGAAAGTCTACGCTCGCCCGCCATCTGGGCCGCATGCTGGACCTGCCCGTCATTCATCTGGATCGCGAGCACTGGCAGGCCGGCTGGCGGGAGCCGCCCAGGGCGTGGTGGGCCGGCAGGGTCCGTGAATTGGTGAACCGCCCGACATGGATCATTGATGGAAACTACGGCGGCACAAATGATGAGCGCCTCACCGCGGCCGACACGGTGATCTTTCTGGATTTCCCCCGCTGGCTGTGTCTATGGCGCGTGGTCAAACGCCGCATCCAGTACCACCGCCGCACTCGTCCCGACATGGCGGCCGGCTGCCCCGAACAGCTGGACTGGGCATTTCTCCGCTGGATTTGGACCTATCGCGCCCATCAGCGGCCGGACATATTGCGCAAACTCGAAGCGCATCGGCGGCACAAACGCATCATCGTGCTTTCCAATCCGGCCCAGGCGCGGCGGTTCCTGAAGAAGCTCAACGACCTGCGATCAATTTGACAAAATTGATCCCCAGCCACGGCGGCGTCAGGTCCCGGTTCGAGGGGGAGGTGTTGCGAATCTCAACGACGTTCTCCCCCGCCTTGAGCGTCCCTTCCGGCAGGGCGAAGGCATGCGTCGCCCACGCATTGTCCGGAAATGGGCTCGGTCCGCTGAAGACGCTCCGCCCGTTCACAAACAGCTCCATCGGCGCCTTGCTGGAGGCGTTGTCATCCATCGCCCCCAGCACCACCGAGCCCCGGTGGGGGGGTGAAGTCAGCGTGAACCGGACCGTCAACTGCCCGAATTTCGTCTTCGAACCGTAGATCACCCGCGCCGCCTCTCCGTTAAGCGGGATCAACGCCTTGCCTCCGATCAGCGCCTTGGAATCGGCGAAGACCACCAGCGCGTTCGGATCGTATTCCCCAGCCAATGGCGGCCGCGCCTCATACCGCAGCGTCCGTGCCGCCGGCCACTTCCGGACCACTCTCCCGCCGTTCATTTTGACAATCGCGTCCGCCCCCTTTTCCATGAAACAGATGATCTGATAGCGGTAAAGATCTGGCACCGTCACGCGCGCCATCCCCTGGCTGACACTCACCTGCAATTCCACCGCATCCTGGAAATCGGGCGAAATCACATAAGCCACCGTCGGCGGATCCTCCATCCGCACCGCCACCGTCATCGGCTTCTTCGGATCGGGCCGATGCTCTGCCACATCGGGAAACGTCACATCGGCCATGATCGGCACCACCCCGCTTTGGATCGCGCCCCCCAGAAAATTCGTCAGGTGAACTTCGATGCCCTTGAGATTCCCGGCCTCCAACCGCCGCGCCTCGACCACCACCCCCCTGGGAAAATTTTCCGCCGCCATTACCGCCGGCCGATCCCCATACACCGCCGCCCGGGCCAGCAACTGCCGAAAGGCATCATCCCGTTGATCCGTCCACGGATGGCCCGATTCAATCGGGTGGTGATACGAAATGAAAAAGTATTTCAGCTCCGGATGCCCCGAAAAGTAGACCGATTGCCCCCGGCCATAGGCGTGCACAATGACCCCCGGATACCGCGTCCCTTTTTCATCCACCATCCGGCCCACGACCGACCCGCCCGCCACTTTCACCCGATTAAAGGCCTCATTGTGCTCTAACGCCTCCATCCCGGGCGACAGGGGGGTCCGGCCCGTCCATTCCAGCCTATTCACCTTGCTCTGGACCGTTCCTTCATAGGAGACGCCCAAAACCTCTCCCAGCGCAAAGTCGCTCCGCCGCCGCCCGCCTTCGTCATACAGTGACGTATCGGCCGAGGCGATCAGCGTCCCGCCGGCCCGCACGAACTCCCGCACCACCTGCGCTTCCCGGTCCGACAGGCTCCCCGCATTCATCAGGAACAGCGTATTGATCCCCAATTCCCTCAAACCTTCCGGCGTCAGGTCCCGGTCCAGAACCACACGGTAGGGGAGCTGACTGTCGGTCAACGCCTGGCAGGTGGAGGTGAACCCATACAGCCACGTGTTGCTCGGGCTCTGGGGATTGCGCAGCGCGCTGTCCATCGACAGGAGCACCCCGATATTGCCCATCGGACGCTCACCCTCCAGCATCGCCTCATGATTGCGCTCCCAGTTCATCAGCGGCCGCCACCCCGGCTCCGCCGCCTCATCGCTTGACCGCCACCACAGCCGCACCCCCTGGCTGCGCGCTTCCAGCCAGTTCCAGGTGTAGTCGCTCACCGTCTTGGGATAAAACAGCACCCACGGTGCTCCGGGCACATGGCGGCTCATGGCCCGCAGTATCTTCATTTCCGTCACGACGATCGGCCAGGAATACAGGTATCCGCTCTGCCTGAACCCCGGCGGCTCGCACTCATACCCCTGAACATCCGTGAACGGCAGCACATCGGTGGCATACCACCCGGTGCGCAGGTCGACATACCGGATCAGCGACAATGCCGAACGATAGTTAAACCGCACCCCGTGATATCGATGGACCAGAGCGGCGATCCGTTCATCCATCTTCTGAATGACCTCCGTCCGCCATTGCAGCCACCGCATATACACCGGATTGTCCAGGTTGCCGAAAAACCCCGCCCCGACTTTGTCCGGCAGCTTCAGCCCCGTCTCTTGCGTAAACCGCGCCCGGCAAGCCGCGCAACCGCACGAGGTATGCTCCCAGAACGCCACCTCATCCACCATCGCCCCGTCCGCCCCTGTTCCCTGGATCAACCGCTCCAGGCGCTTCAGGTATTCTGCCTCAAATGCCGGATTCGCCACGCACGCGGCCATCGGCCCGTACGCCGTGGCAATCCGCTTGCCCGTGCGCAGGTCCAGTGCCGCCCAATCGGGATGCCGGTCCAGAAAATCCTTCGTCACCATCGTGCATGTCACGTGCACGATGTACTGAATGCCGTGCCGGTGGCATGCATCCGCCAGCCGCTTGCCGTTGGCGATCAATTCATCCAGCGTCTCATAACGGCTTCCGCCCGACAGATGCTCCTGCGGCTCCCCCGGGCGATAAAAGAGGTACCGGTTCCCCTCCGTCAGAATCTGTGTAAATCCCCGCTCGGCCGCCCAGCCCGCGATCCGCTCCGCCTCCGCGTCGTCAATCTTCGCATATTTCACCAGCGTCATCCGAATCCCCCGCAGCGGATCGGCCGGCCGCCCCGGCTGCGGCGGCAGATCCGCCCTCGCTGGAATCGGCGGATACCCTAGCAGGATTTGACGCGTGCGGTAATGGGCGGCATCCGCGCCGGCCGGCGCATCGGCCGCCGACGCGCCTCCCACCCAGACGAGCACCGCCCCCAGCGCCGCACACACCGCCGCCGCACCGCCAATCCATCGTCGCATTGATGCCTCCGGTTCCCGAACGCCTCCCCCTTGCACGGTGGGGGGCTCATTGCCCCTCACTGTCGCCTCAACATGCCCTCTGTACTTGATATCAAACCAGCCACTTCATGAACAGATACGCCAGCCCCAGCAGGCTGAAAAAGCCGCACACATCCGTCACCGTGGTTGCGAAGATCGTCGCCGACTGCGCGGGATCAAACCCCATCCGCTTCATCGCAAACGGAATCCCCGCGCCGCTCGTGCAGGCCAGGATGTGATTGATCACCAGCGCCATCGCCACCACCACCCCCAGCATCGGATTGTGCTGCCAGAGCAGGGCGACCGCCGCCGTAATCAGCCCGATCAGCAGACCCGTCAGGATCCCCACGATCAACTCCCGATGCAGCACCTCCGCCAGCACATCCCGGCCGGCCCTCCCCGTCGCCAGCCCCCGGATCGACACCGACATCGCCTGCGCGCTGGCGTTGCCTCCCATCCCCGCCACGATCGGCATATACACCGCCAGCACCGCCAGCCGGCTGATGGTGCTGTCAAACCGGCTCACCACCCACCCCGCCAGAAATGCCGTCCCCAGATTCACCACCAGCCACCACGTCCGCTTGCGAAAGCTGTATTGCCACGGGCTGCTCAGCCGCTCCTCCGCACCGGCGCCGAACATCTTCTGCACATCCTCCGTCGCCTCCTCCTCCATCACCTCCACCACGTCGTCCACCGTGATCAGCCCCACCAGCCGGTTGCGCCCATCCACCACCGGCAACGCCAGGTAGTTGTACTTGCGCATGATCCGCGCGACCTCCTCCTGGTCCATCGTCGCCGGAACCGCCGTCACGTTCGGCCGCATGATTCCCCCCAACTGCGCTTCCGGCCGCGCCAGAATCAAGTCCCGCATCGACAGCACGCCGATCAGATGTCCCCGCCGATCCACCACATACACATAAAACATCTGCTCCAGCTCTTCATTCATCCGCCGAAGCTCGCCGATCGCCTGCTGCGCCGTCAGATCCTCCGGCAGGGCGGTCACCAGCGGCGTCATGATCCCCCCGGCCGTGTCCGGCCGATACTGCTCCAGCTGCCGCACCTGCGCCGCCTCGGGCGCATCCATCTCCCGCAGCAATTCATCATGCAGCGACCCCGAAACATGCTCCAGAATGTCCACCCGGTCGTCCGGCTCCACCGCCGCCAGCACCGTCGCCGCCTCGGGCGCTTCCATCCCCGCGATCAATTCCGCCGCCCGTGCCGGTTCCAACTCCGCCAGAATGCGCCCCGCCGACTCCGGATCGAGATGCCCCGCCACTGCCGCCGCCTGCTCCACCGGCAATCCGGAAATCGCCGCCGCCGCATCCGCCGACTGCAGTGTCTCAAGTCGCTCGGCCAGCGCCCGCGCCTCAGGCGGTGGGGGGGTGAGGTCCGGCGGTGGGTCAGGCAAGTCCCCCGCCGGGGGAAGATTCGAACTGCTTGATTCCATAAATTCATGCCCCGCGGCCAACGATCCCCTCACTGGCTCAGCGGAATATACCAGAACAGCGCCACCGCTTCTTCCACAAGGTCATGGTTCGTTCGCCGGTGCGTGTCGATCCCCGACAACTCGAAATGCAGCCGGCTCAGCAGGGCGTTGGCCGGTTGGTTGTCCGTCCGCGTCTCAATCAACACCGCCCGCCGCCCCGCCTCCCGCGCCTGCCCAATCGCCTGAAACAGCATCGCGCTGCCCAGCCCCTGACGCCGGAAATCATAATCCACCCGCAAATCGATCAGCCGAAGCACGTTCGACTCCGGCTCCGGCCGTCCCACCAGCACGCCAACCACCTGTTCCTCATGCTCCGCCGCCAGCGCCAGCCCCTCATCAGCCCCGCTGACAATCTGCTTCAGCGAAAACCGCACCTCATCCCCCACCGGGTTCGGATCGATTCGCTTCTGTCGCAGCGGCCGCTCCTCCAGCTTCCACTGCTTGATCGGGCTCTCCCCCGACTCGCTCAAATGCAGGTAGGCCAGCGACTCAATCGTCCCGTCCACATCCGACAGTTGATCCAGGTCCGACAATTGCATGGGGCGAATTTGCATGCAGGCACTCTCCGGTTTGATACCTGATTGTAGAACCCACCCGACCGCTGACAAACCTCACGCACCCCAATATCATCCCGCCATGCTAATCGACTCCCATCAGCATGTCTTCTGGCTTAATAAAAACGACCGCGAGATCGTCCGCGAAATGGATGAGTTGGGCATCGATCAGGCCTGGCTCCTGACCTGGTATCTTCCGCCGGGCGAAAACAATCCGGGTTACCATGTCGGCACCAATCCCCTGCACATTCGCCCCGACGGCACGCATGCCGGCATGCCCCTGAGCGATGTGCTGGCGGCCCGCGACCGCTTTCCGGATCGATTCGTCGCCGGTTACTGTCCCTGCCCCCTTGAGGGAAACGCCGCCGCCGCATTTGAATCCGCCTATCACATGCACGGCGTGCGCGTCTGCGGGGAATGGAGCTATCGCATGTTGCTGGACGATCCGCGGGCGATCGAACTGTTTCGTGCGGCGGGGCGGCTCAAATGCCCCGTCGTCCTCCACATGGATGTGCCCTACCTGCCCGATGCGGCCGGCAACAGCGTCTATCAACCTTTCTGGCACGCCGGTACGGTTGACAACCTGGAGCGCGCCCTGCGGGCCTGCCCCGACACCATCTTTATCGGACATGCGCCCGGCTTCTGGCGCGAAATCAGCGCTGACGCCACCACCCAGTCCGCCATCCGTCCCAGCGGCCCCGTTCTCCCCGGCGGACGAATCCAGAAACTGCTGGACACCTTTCCGAACCTCCACGCCGATCTTTCCGCCGGCTCAGGCCTCAATGCCTTGATGCGCGACCCCGCTCACGCCCGTCAATTCATCCTCCGCAACGCCGACCGCCTTCTCTACGGCCGCGATAACATCGGGCACGACCTCTTCCGTTTTCTGCAGACCCTCGACCTCCCGCCCGATGTCCGGAAGAAACTTTACAGCGTCAACGCTTTGAAGCTGGTTCCGGCCTGATCCAGAACCCATTGACACGGTTTTCACCCCCCTGCCTCAACGTCCGATAATCCATGTTATGTTAAGTTGTGCCCCTCCGCACCGGCGGGGGGGCCCAGTTGAGCTTCCGATCCCCATCGCGCATCATACACCCCCATGCCCACGCTCAAGCTCGACCGCGTTGATCTGCTCCACGTCCGCCGTCGCCTGGCCCATCCCTTCCGTATCAGCGTCGGTGCCATTCCCGCCCGCGAGTTCGTCGTCCTGCGCGGATTCGCCGACGGCCTCCGCGTCTGGGGCGAGGCCAATATCGACGCCCGCCCGTTCTATGCCTGGGAAACCATCGACACCGTCTGGACCGTCGCCCGCCAGGTGCTTTTGCCGCGCCTGCTCGGCAGGGGGTTTGACTCCATCGATGCCGTCCGCGCCGCCTGGGCCGATGTGCGCGGCCACGATTTCGCCAAAGCCGCCATCGAGCATCTCTACTGGGACCTGCTCGGCAAGTCCACCGGCCAGTCCATCCAGCAACTCCTGGGCGGCCGCGGCGACACCGTCCAGATCGGCTCCAGCCACTCCATCTTCCCCACCCCCGCCGAGTTGGTCCGCGATGTGGAAGCCGCCCTGGAAACCGGCATGCGCCGCATCAAGATCAAAATTCAGCCCGGCTGGGACCACGAACCCCTGGCCGCCCTCCGAAAATCCCTGGGCGACATCACCCTCATGGTCGATGCCAACGCCGCCTACCACCCTGAACACCTGGACCACCTCCACGCCCTGGACCAGTTCAACCTCCTCATGATCGAGCAGCCCCTGCCCTCGTTCGATCTGGTGGATCATGTCGAGCTCGCCCGCCGCTGCCACACGCCCCTGTGCCTCGATGAAGGCGCCCATGATTTCGATACGGTCCGCAGCGCGGTCACCTTCAAAGCCTGCGACATCGTCAACATTAAAGTCGGCCGCGTAGGGGGGCTGACCCAGTCCAAAGCCATTCACGATTTCTGTCATGCCCGCGGCATCCCTCTCTGGTGCGGCCGGCGCACCGGTGCGGGCATCTCCATCGCCAGCGAGCTGGCCCTGGCCACACTTCCCGGCTTCACCTACCCCTCCGATCACGGCATCGACTTCGTCCAGGAAAACCTCGACCACTTCGTCGATCCGGCCCAGTTCCACCGCCACGGGGACCGCCTCCGCGTCCCCACCGCCCCCGGCATCGGCGTCGAGGTTGATGAGCCCCTACTCGAACGTCTCAGCCTCCGCCGCGAATCCATCTTCCCCTCGCCCCTTCTGTAGGCGGGGTCGTTGACCCCGCCGCGGCCTCAACAAGGCCGCGCACAGAGCCTTCATAAACATGCGTTGAGGAATATCGATCCGCCTGATTGAAAATGTATACCACTCTTTTTGATGGAACCCTATGACCAAATCAACCACCCCCGACGCCTCCCTCATCACCCCCCTGCTCGAATCCCTCGTCCGGATCGGCGCGCCGACCGGCCGGGAACATCGCCGCGCCGCATTCATCCGCGACTGGCTCACCCGGCAGGGGGTTCCCAACGTGCAGATGGATGAAGTCCAGAACGTCTTCGTCCGGCTCGGCCCCCCCGGCCCCGCGCTGATGCTCGACGCCCACACCGATACCGTCTTCCCCGATGAGCATCTCACCATCGACAAGCGCCCCGACGGCCGCTGGTTCTGTCCCGGCATCATGGACAACACCGCCGCCTGCGCGATCCTCATGGTCTATGCCCGCCATCTCCTCCAGCACCCCCCCGCCATCCCCCTGCTCATCAGCTTCACCGTCGGCGAGGAAGGCCGCGGCGACCTGCTGGGCATCAAAAAACTTCTCCAATCCCAACGCGATACCGTCGCCGCCGTCATCGCCCTCGACCTCAATCTCGACGCCTACACTCGCCGCTGCGTCGGCAGCACCCGCTTCAACATCACCTTCGCCGTCCCCGGCGGCCACAGTTGGAACGATTTTGGCCGCCCCAGCGCCCTCCACGCCGCCGCCCAATGGATTGCCACGCTGCCCTCACTCGCTCCTTGGCGGCCCGCCTACCTCACCTACAACGTCGGCACGCTTCAAGGCGGCACCGGCGTCAACGCCATCGCCGCCGACGCCCAGTTGCAACTGGACCTCCGCTCCATCGACCCGGCCGCCTTGCAGCAGGTGGAAACCGACATCCTGGCGTCTCTAGGCCAGCAGGCTCAGACCACCCCCTCCCTCACCATCACCCCCCAATGCATCGGCCGCCGCCCCGCCGGCCAACTCCCCCCCGGCCATCCCCTCATCGCCCTGCTGGAACAAACCCACCAGCGCCTAAATCTTCCCCTGACCGAAAATGCCCGCAGTACCAATGCCAACTGGCCCACCCACCTGGGCCTCCCCGCTCTCTGCACCGGCCTGGTCACCGGCGGCGGCGTTCATACCCGCGACGAATTCCTCCACACCCCCTCCCTCCACACCGGCCTCACGAAACTCGCCACCCTCCTCCAATTCGCTAGTGCCCAATGGCCCCTGTAACCCCCTCCCCCGATAAAGTGCCCCTCATTTTTCCGTATCCTCCCCCGCCTCAAAAAAGTAACCGTTCAGTACCGCCAGTGCCCTCACTGGCGGAATCGTGAAACAGGCTCCAAACGGCTCTGTAGGCGATCTTCATTGAGGATCGCGACGGCCTCAATGAGGCCGTCTACAGGTGCGGGGACTAAACGGTTACTCAAAAGATACTTGACAAATCCCGAACATATGCTATACTCCTCATCATGAACTTCTCATCCCCTCATATTGTCACCTTCTCCTTCGCTCCACCCGTCGCGGCCTTTGTCCCTTCCCCAAATACCAACGAACCCAAACGAACCAAACCCAATTCCCCGCTGGCGCTCCAGAATCCGCGATTTCACCCCCGAACCCAATAGCGCGTATTTCCCAACGAACCCAACCCACCCCCCCTGCGACACTATACCGCCGTTGTCCCTCCCACCCCGCGCTCTATCATTACACCATATGAAGCGCACTGCCGCATTCACCTTGGTCGAACTCCTCGTCGTCATCGGCATCATCGCTCTGCTGATCGGGGTCCTCCTTCCCGCCCTCAACAAAGCCCGCCAGGCCGCCCAGTCCGTCTCCTGCGCTTCCAATCTCCGCCAGCTCGCCACCGCCGCCCAGATGTTCGCCCAGGAGCACCAGGCCTACATCGGCTACGAACCCGGCGTCGACCGCAAGGAGCTGCTATACCCCTACCTCCGCCAGGGCGCCAACAACAGCGATCTGGCCGGCCGTCAGGTCTGGAACTGCCCCGCCAACAACAATCCCGACCACCAATGCAGCTACGGCTTCAACACCAACCTCAACTGGGTCAAGCTCACCCGCATCCGCGACTGGAGCCATACCGTCGCCGTCTGCGATGCCGGAATCCAGGACAGCGGCGCTTCCACCCTCTCCACCATGTGTCGTCCCCCCAGCAAAACCGGAGAATCGGAGGACCCCTACCGCCCCAACCCGCGCCACTCCAATAAGAAGGTCAATGTTGCCTTCGTCGATGGCCACGTCGAGCCCCTGTCCATGACTCCCCCCTTCTATCCCGGCCTCCCCGGCGTCTGGACCGGCAACGGCATCACCGACCCCGCCAACCCCGACTACAAGGACCAGCTATGGGATCTTTATTGAATCTATCCCAGTGTAGTGCCGACAATGCCCTCACCAGCGGAATCTTTCCGGCAATCGTCTCCCTCCTCCTTGCCTGTGCTCTGTCTACCTCCGCCCTGGCCGCCTCCCCGCTCCCCATGCACATGGGCCACAGTGCCACCGCCGCCACGCAGGGCGTCACCAGCCTTGATGTTTACGCCGATGGCCCCTCCCTCCACCTTCTGCTTGGCCACCGCTATGCCAATCAGCCCGCCCAGCTTCAGTATCTCCGGTCCGATGATGGCGGCGAACACTGGACCGCCCCCGCCTGCGTGGATGAAGGGATGCCCACCCCCTACGACCGCCTCGGCATGGACCCCCAGATCGCCGCTTCCGGAGACCACCTGATCGCCGTCTGGACCACCCACACCGCCAACGAGTACGGCCGCGGCCCCCTCGCCACCGCCCTCTCCGCCGATGGCGGCAAGACTTGGCATGCCGGCCCCAATCCCGCCGACGATAATTCCACCACCGACCACGGCATGATCGACATCGCCGCCGACGCCACAGGCACCTTCCATCTTGTCTGGCTCGATGCCCGTACCGGCCAAAAGGGACTGCAATACGCCCGCTCCACCGACGCCGGCCGCACCTGGTCCGCCAATCAGACCCTCGATCCCGCCACCTGCCAGTGCTGCTGGAACACCCTCGCCCTCAAACGTGATGGCGAAGTTGCCGTCCTCTATCGCTCCCTCGCCCCGCGGGACATGGCGGTCATCACCTCCCCCGACGGCGGCCGCAATTGGCACAAGCCCGTCGTCGTCGGCAGCTTCGGATGGAGGGTCAACGCCTGCCCCCATGCCGGCGGCGGGTTGGCCTTCTCCAACTGCAAAAACTGCAATCGATGCCACGCCGCCGTCTGGACCGGCCAATCCCCCGCCGGCGTTTACGCGCTTAGCTCGACCGATGACGGGCGGCATTGGCTTGCCCCCCATCGCCTCGGTGACGACATCGCCAACCACCCTGTCCTGGCAGTCGGCCCAAATGGCCAGATCGCGGTCGCCTGGGAAGCCCACCCCGACGGCCGCTCCCTCATCTTCGTCGCCCGATCCACCGACGATGGGAATTCCTGGAGCGATCCCCTTCCCCTCAGCCCCCCCACCGTCAATGCCCAGTATCCCCGCATCGTTCATACCCCCGCCGGCGGCTTCCGCATCTTCTGGGTCCAATCCACGCAGGATCAGCCCGCGATCTGGACCTCCCGATCACTGGGCCGCTGACGCCATCACCGCATCCGCCGAGGGGTCCAGATGAAAGAAAACAGGGCTTTGCGGATTCAAGTGCTCCACCAGCCGATCCCCCGCCAATTCCACGCTCGCACTTATCGGCCAGTCAATCGCTCGCGCCGATGGCGCCGCCGCCTCCTCCAGTCGCTTTGGTGAATGAAATACCCATGTCCGATCCGCCAGATTCTGCTCTAAAAACGCCCCGGCCAGGGTCGGCCCCGGTTCTACCACCAAGTGGGTCACCTGTGCCGATGCCAGGTCGCCCAACACCTGTGGCAGCGGAACGTGCCCCCCCACCGCCATCACCGGCTTGGTGATCACTCCCATCTTCCCCAACCGCCCCGCCTTTTTCGATTCCCCCGCCTCCTCCGAGCAATAAACCCATGTCACCACCTCCCCCGCCGTCCGTGCCAGTTGGCTCTCCTCCCTCAGGCGCAACCGCGTGTCCAGAACCACCCGGATCAGCGGCCTTGCCCCGGCCACGTGTCGCGCGGTCAGCATTGGATCATCGTTCACCGCCGTTTGGCTCCCCACCAGGATCGCATCCGACCGGCCCCGCAGCGCATGCACCTGCCGCATGGAAGCCTCATTGCTGATCTGCACCCGCCGTCCCCCCGCCCCCGCCACTTTTCCATCCGCCGATTGTGCCCATTTCAGCGTGACATACGGCCGGCGATGCGCCACCCGTGCCGTAAATGGTGCGATCAACTGCCGACACTCCTGCTCAAGAACCGACACCTCCACGGGAATCCCGGCCGCCCTCAGCAGTTCCAATCCGCCCCCGCTGACGGCTGGATTTGGATCGACACACCCCACCACCACCCGCCCCACCTTGGCGGCAATCAATTGCGGCGCGCAGGGCGGCGTCTGTTTGTTCGTGTGGCAGCACGGCTCCAACGTCACATAGACTGTGGCCCCTTGCGGCGATTGGTCACAGGCCCGCAGCGCTTCAACTTCCGCATGAGGTCCCCCATACCGCTGATGCCATCCCTGCCCGATAATCCGCGTCTGCCGGGCGATGACACATCCCACCATCGGATTGGGCTCAACGCCCCCCCGCCCCCGCATTGCCAGTTCGATCGCCCGACGCATCATCTCCCTATCCGGATCGGAAGACATGGATGCCTACCCTTCGTCGCTTCTTGCCTTCGTCGCTTTGTCGCTCATCCCCTCCTCCTGTCCCTTCCCGGCCGGCTGCATGAAATTATAGACAATCATCAGCCCCACCCCAATGCACAGCAGCGTGTCGGCCACATTGAAAATCCAGGGGAATACATCCCGTCCGGACCCGGGGTAATCCACCAGCGGCAGCGACCAGGATCCCGGCCAGTGCCACCCCGGCAGCATCAGAATCATGTCCCGGACATAACCGTATACAATCCGGTCAAACATGTTCCCCAGGACGCCCGCCAGCAACATCCCCAGGAGAATCTGGTAAAACCACTGCCCCCGACGGCTGACGGCAAAGAGCCAGGACAGGAACAGAATCGCCGCAACCGAAACGATGATAAAGAGCCATCGATGCCCTTGGGCGATACCAAAGACGGCCCCATGGTTTTCGGTGTATTCAAAATGGAGCCAGCCGGGTATGAACCGTACGCCATGCCCCCCCGCCAGATGGACCGCCGCCAGCGACTTGCTCCACAGGTCGATTCCCAGTCCGACCAGCGTCACCAGCACAAACCGCGCAACGGCGGCCGGCGAATGCAGCGAGTTGCTCGTCGATCGGCTCATGCCAAACCCCGGAGGCGAAGGAAGCCGGCGGCCTGTGCCGCCCTACCGCTGATCGATCGGCACGTAATCGTTCTGGGTGGCGCCGATGTAGATCTGGCGCGGCCGATCGATCCGGGCGTCCGGGTCCTCATGCTGTTCCTTCCACTGGGCGATCCACCCCGGCATGCGCCCGATGGCGAACATGACCGTGAACATGTTCACCGGAATGCCGATCGCCTTCATGATGATGCCGCTGTAGAAATCGACATTGGGATAGAGCTTGCGATCCACGAAATAGCTGTCCTTCAACGCCAGTTCCTCCAGCCGCCGCGCGATATCCAGGAGCGGATCCTTGACGCCGATCTTACCCAGCACCTTGTCCGCGGCCTTCTTGAGAATCCGGGCCCGTGGATCGAAGTTCTTGTAGACGCGATGTCCAAAGCCCATCAGGCGAATGCCGCTGGTCTTGTCCTTGGCCAGTTCCAGGTATTTCTCGGCCGTCATACCCCCGTGATGAATCTTCTCCAGCATCTCCAGCACCGCCACGTTAGCGCCCCCATGGAGCGGTCCCCACAACGCCCCGATTCCGGCGGCGACGGAGGCGAAGAGATTGGCCTGGCTCGAACCGACCATGCGCACCGTCGAGGTGCTGCAGTTCTGCTCGTGGTCGGCATGGAGCAGGAGAATCATGTTCATCGCATCTTCCACATCCGGGTCCACCTCGTATCGCTGGTGGGGCATGGAGAACATCATGTGCAGAAAATTGGCGACGTATCGGAGCTTGGGATCGGGATAATTGTGCGGCAAGCCAAGCGCCTTTCGATGGGAGAAGGCCGCGATGGTTCGCACTTTGGAGATCAGCCGGGCCGCCGCCTCCTCGAACGTCTGATCGTCTCCGTCAAGCTGCATGAACTCCGTCTGGTAGCACGTCAGCGTGTTGACCATCGCCGCCAGAACCGCCATGGGCGGCGCATCGACCGGGAAACCCTCAAAGTGGTGCCGAAAACTCTCGTGCAAAAGGGCATTGCGGGCCAGCCGCTCACGGAAGCGTTCCAGTTCCGCCTTCTGGGGAAGCCGGCCGAAAATCAGCAGCCACGCCGTCTCAACGAAGCTGGATTTCTCCGCCAGTTGCTCAATGGGAATGCCCCGATACCGCAGGATCCCCTTTTCCCCGTCGATGAAGGTAATCCCGCTGCGGCAGGAGCCGGTGTTGCCATATCCCGGATCCAGCGTGATCAGCCCCATCTTGGAGCGCAGGGCCGAAATATCGACGCCCAGCTCCCCTTCCGTGCCCTCTATAACGGGCAATTCCAGTTTCTTGTCTCCGAAAGTCAAAGTCGCAATGCGGTTCATGGACATATCTTGGGATAAAACTCCTCATACATCAATGGCGCGCGGCCAAAGTTCTGCAATGCACCCGTTTCTCTTGGGAGGGGCGGCGGTCTATAATGAATAATCATGTCAATCGCCAGCCAGGCATTAGGTCCGGTCGGCTCGGGGCGGCCTCTGGCACGCACCAGCCGTCTGGTGGGTCAGGTGGTCTATTTATATGCCTTTGACGTCGCCTATGAGATGCTCCGCCGCCCGCTGGAAACCCTGCTGGGCCAGCCCGTTGCCCAGTTCATGCCGGACGCCTCTAAGCGCAACCCCCGGCAGCTCTTCTTCTTCCGCCCCCAAATGGTGCGCCTTCCACCGGTGGAGCGGCTGGGGCCCCGCGGGACAATCCGGCTGGAACGGTCCATCAAGCTGCTGCCGGTCGGCGCAATCAGCATTATGGTCCGTGCCGGGTTTGAGGTGGCGCAATTGGATGATCTGGTCGCATTCCACGACCTGCGCTTTCTGGATGGATCCCACCTGGACGATGAGGTTCGCCGTCTGGCCGAGGAGGTGCGGCTGGAATTGGCCAGTTACTTTATCCGCCCCGTGCCGCAGTTGGGGGATGAGGAGGCGTATACCATCTTCTGCATTGATGCCAGCCGTAGCGGGTTCGGGGGCCGGAAGCTGAGCGGAGATGGCGAACCGCAAATCCGATCAGAGGACTGGCTGGCAACCCACCGCCGGGAAATCGCCGCCCTCTTGACACAGGAACCGCATCCGGAGCTCTTGAGTGACCAGGAGGCAGAGGAATCGACCAGCAAATACTTCTGTTATTACGATCAGGACCTGGTCGTGGTTGATTGGGATGCCGCCCTCGTCGTCGATCAACCTCGCCATTTTGATGAAGTCCTCTACATAATGGAGCTGGCCAATGTTCAGTTGGCGGAACTTGAGGCGTATGATCGCATTCTGGATCAGGCGGTGGACCGATCTTACCGCGACCTGGCGGCCCGCCGCTTCGCCCACAAGCGGACCCTGGGCGTTCAGCGAGAGCTTCGGGAAATTCGCATCGATCTGGCCCGCCTCAGCGATGAACTCTCGAACATCACGAAGTTTTTCGGCGACTGGCATTTGGCGCGCATCTACCAGGGAGTGGCCGGGCGATTCCATCTGGCTGACTGGCACCGGACCATTGATGAAAAGCTCAAAACAATGGATGACCTCTACCAGCTTTTGCGAGCCGATCAGAACAACCGCTGGATGCTGATTTTGGAGTTGACCATCGTACTGCTGTTCATCATCGATCTGGTGATTCTGGTGATTGGGCCGGGATAAATGCCGTAACGGTGCAATTCACGCCTTGTGGATGATGAACGGCGCGATCGAGGCAAAGCCCGCCTGAGTCAGCATCCCAGCAGCGTCAAATCGAGGGTTGGCGGCGATGAAAAGGTGGCGAAATTGCGAACGCGCCCCGATCTCCATGGCACGATTCAGGAGCATTCGCCCGATACCCAATCCCCGACGTTCGGGGACAACATACAGTTCTTCAATCAGCCCGATTTCGCCCACTGCCAGAACCCCGACCCGCGCCACGGGCCGCACGCCTTCCAGAGCAAGCAGCGCATCGTATCGTCCATCATCCAGATGAAGCATGGCGGCCTCGGCCAACTCCGGATAGCCCTCTTCAACGGCGACGACGTGCGCCAACTGAGCAGCCTGGGTGTAAGCCGCACGCGCGGGCAGGACCTTCAAGGGAATCTCGGCCGAGATCGAAGGGGCGGCCGGATTGGACAGATACCAGATCGTTTCGGAATGCGGCATCAGGCCTTGGGCCAGCAACGGTTTAATCAGAGGTTGAGTCTGCTCCGGAGGCGCCGAGGGATTGAGTATCCAGCGGCGGCAGCCGCCGGCGGAATCAAACACCGCCTCGGCTTCCCGAATGGCAGCCTCAGCGCTCCACCCGGCAGGAACTGCGGCATCCAGCAGGGCATTGAAGGCCGGCTGATCGGGATTGACCAGGGCAGTGCCGGTCTCACACGGCACCTCTTCGGCCAGATGGCGAGCCCAGTGCAACCGGGCTCGATGGAAAAATCGGACCAATGTCTCAGGCGGCGGACTCGAGTCCACGCGGAGTATGGGAAGAGACAATGCCATGGCTCATTTCGCCGGCAGTTCAATGTTCACGACGCGCTGGGCCCGAAACTCTCGGCCGGTTAGTGCGTCGGTGAAGGTGATTTTGACGGTCAGCCTGGGGTGGCGGGGCTGCGCTTGCCAGGGACAGGTCAGGACATAGCAGTAAAGCAGGGAGCCATACCAGTCCTTTTTGGCTTGGGAAAGATCGAAATGCCATTGGCCGATCTTCTGCTGTTCCTTCATTTCCAGATCAAAGGCCTCAATGGTAAACGACCCGGCAGCCTTCAGGTCCTCTCCCGCCTGATCCATCGGAACGATATAGATTTTCAGGCCTTCATCGCCCGGCTTGTTGGAATCAAGGTCAGCGCCACCCGTCAGCCGGCCAATGCGCAGGCCATGGACGGTGAACAGTTCATCCAGCCGATCCGCCGGCAACGAGGGAAGCGTCGTGGCGGAGGTCTCCAGTCCCCGGATCCTGGCACGGTCCGCATCGTGCGTGCGTTCCAACAGCGCCAGTCGATCGCGCAGGTTCTGATTTTCCTTTCGCAGAAGGATGTTCGCCTTATTGGGCGTGGTACATCCGGCCAGAGCCAGAGAGCCCAGGAGAACCCAAGGCGACAAGCGGAATGCGCGGCCAACCCTCGGAGGCCTTCCCCTTCCCGACATCCACCGCGGCGGCCCCATTATTTCTCCTGATCGTTTGCTTCCTCTTCCGCGTGTGGACGTACGGCGGACTCGGGAGCGCGATCCAGCACACGGTCCGCGCAGCCGTACTCAACGGCCTCTTCGGCAAAGAGCCACTTGTTGCGATCGAAGTCGCGGTGGATCTGCTCGGTGCTCTTGCCGGTGTACTCGCTCATCAGCTTGTAGAGCCGATCGCGCAAGCGGAGCATGTGCTGTGCCTCGATCCCCAGATCGGTGGCCGGGCCCTGCAAAACGCCGCCGATCAGCGGCTGGTGAAGCATCACCTGGGAATTCGGCAGGACCGACCGCTTCCCTTTGGTGCCGGCCGACAGAAGACAAGCGCCCATGCTGGCGGCCATCCCGATGCAGGTGGTTGCCACATCGCAGCGGAGATAGCTCATCGTATCGATGATCCCCAATCCGGCCGAGATGCTGCCGCCGGGCGAATTAATATACATCTGGATGTCCGTCTTGGGATCGTCATTGGACAAAAACAGTAACTGGGCAATGATGGCGTTGGCCAAGTCGTCGGTCACCGGGCCGCCCAGGACAATGATGCGGTCTTTGAGCAGCCGCGAGTAGATATCATACGCCCGCTCGCCGCGGCCGGATTTTTCAATGACGATGGGGATCAGTTGGTTGTTCATAATAGGACTGAGCACTGGGTGTTGAGTGCCGGGTGCATTTAATTGGGCACCCAGCACTCAGCACTTTATAACTATTTCTTCGATGCATCGGCGGCTTTTTCGGCTTCCGGGGAATCCTCGCCAAGCACTTCGTCACAGATGCCGTACTTGACGGCGGCCTCGGCGTCGAAGAAGCGGTCGCGCTCGGAATCCTCGCGGATGCGCTCCTCGGTCTGGCCGGTGCACTTGGCCATGATCCGGATCAGCGTGTTCTTGGTCTTGAGGATCTCATCCGCCTGGATTTCGATGTCCGCCGCCTGGCCGTAGACGCCGCCAAAGGGCTGGTGGATCATTACTTTGGCGTTGGGCAGGATGAATCGCTTTCCTTTTTTGCCCGCCATGAAGACGATCGCCCCGCCACTCTCGGCCCGACCGATGCAATAAGTGGCGATGTCACAGGAGAGAAACCGCATAATGTCAAACATCGCCAGCGTGTCATCCACCACGCCGCCGGGTGAGTTGATGTAGAAGTTGATGTCCGTGTCCCGCTTGACGCTCTGGAGGTAGAGCATCTGCATGATGACGCGCGAAGCGCTGACATGGTTGATCTCGCCCACCAGGAAGACCACGCGGTTTTCCAGCAGCATCTCCTCCAGCGTCATTTCCCGATAGCGGTTGTAACCGCCTCCCCCCCCGGGACCGGGCATGGCCACCGGCATGGAGATCGGCCCGCGGCCGGGAAGAATGGCGGGAGGGGCTGAAGGGGATGAGCCGGCGTCCAGATAGGGGGCGGCACGGGAAAGTAGCCTTGGGTCCAGCGAATTCAAGTTCAAATCGGTCATTCCGTTCCTCGTCTAAATGTCTGGTGTGCCGGATGGTATGCGGGCTGCTGGAGAGCGTCAATTGATGTTCGAGCATTTAGCGGCGTCTTCTATGATTTTCTCCAGATTGTTTCATCAGCCCGGTCTTCCAGTGTAATGCCGATCTCACTCAGCTTGTTCCGGATTGAGTCAGCCAACGCAAAATTTCGCTCCTGGCGCGCCTGGCGGCGCAAGTCGATCAGCACCTTCATCAGCTGATCGGCCAGCCCGGCCTCCTTCGCCGCAGACCGCTCCGGCGGCTGGCGGAATAGGCCGAGGATTCGTCCCAGGCTGCGAATGGTATTCGACCCGGCCGCGGCGGCCTCCAGCGGTGGCGGCGTTTTCTGACGCTCCAATTGAGTCTTTTCAATGAATCCGTTCACCTCCCCCGCCACCTCATGCAGCACCGCGATCGCCCCCGCGGTGTTGAAGTCATCGTCCATCATCTCCAGGAACTTCATTTTGTACGCCAGGATCGCACGGGCGAAGTCGGCAAATTCCCCTTCCATCAGTTCCGTGGAGGCCTGTGTCATGTCGCGCTGCTCATCCAGCGGCCGCCCCATCAGACGCTCGATGCGCTCGAAGAGCCGATGAAATACGGACAACCCCTTGCGGGCATTGGCCATGACTTCGTCGGTGAATTCAATGGGGCGGCGATAGTGCGTGCTGAGCAGGAAATATCGCAGCAATTCCGGGCCATGCTCGTCGAGCAGCTGGGCGGCCGGCACCACGTTGCCAAGGCTGCCGCTCATTTTTTCATCCGCCCATTCGCCACTGGCGAGCTTGGTCTTGATGCGGGTCAGGCCGTTATGCATCCAGAAGCGGGCAAATGTTTGCCCGGTGGCGCATTGGCTTTGGGCCAGTTCGTTCTCGTGGTGCGGGAACAGCAGGTCCATCCCGCCGCCGTGCATATCGAACGTCTGGCCAAGATACTTCATGCTCATCGCGGAGCATTCTATATGCCACCCGGGGCGTCCCTTGCCCCAGGGGCTGTCCCAGGCCGGTTCCCCGGGCTTGGCGGCCTTCCAGAGAACAAAGTCGGCGGGATTGCGCTTGCCCGCACCCTCCACGGCACGCAAGCCCGCCTCCTGCTCCTGCACCTTCCGATGGGACAGCTTTCCGTAGTCCGGATCACGGGTCACGTCAAAATAGACGTTTCCCTCCGCCGCGTACGCATGCTCCTTCTCGATCAGCGTCTGACAGAGCTGAACGATCTCGGAAATATGCTCGGATGCCTTGGGAAACCGGTCGATCGTGTCCACCCCCAGACGCTGCAGGCACTCGAGGTATTCCGCGGTATAACGTTCGGTCAGCGCTTCGACGCTCTTGCCGGTCTTGGCAGCAGCCTCGATCAGCTTGTCCTCAATGTCGGTGATGTTCACCACCCACGTCACCTTGAACCCCTTGTACATCAGGTAACGTTTGATGGCGTCGAAGATCACCGGCCCCACCATGTGACCGATATGGGGCGGTTTATAGACCGTCGGGCCGCATAGATATATGCCCACCTGGCCGGGCGTCAGGGGATGAAAAATTTCCTTCTCCCGGGTCAGGGTGTTGTATACGCGAAGACTCATGTTTTATTCCAGTGCTGGGTGCCGGGTGCCAATCAAAGATAATCAAATCCAGCATTCAACCCCCAGCATCTTTTCCGATCAGAACCACCGCATGCGCGGCGATAGCCTCGCCGCGCCCGATGGCATCGCATCCCTCGTTCGTGCCGGCCTTGATGTTGATCGACTCCGTGCCAAGCATCGACCTCAACTGCTGCACCATGGAGGCCTTGAACGGCTTGAGCTTCGGCCGCTCTGCCAGAATCGTAATGTCGGCATTTTCGACATGAAAGCCCCCATCTTTTAATTCCCGAACAACTGCTTCCAGAAAGAGCGAGCTTTGGGCCCCCTTCCAGGCGGGATCCGTGTCCGGGAAATGCTCTCCGATGTCTCCCCGCCCCATCGCGCCCAGCAATGCATCCACCAGGGCATGAAGCACCACATCACCGTCGCTGTGGGCGACGGGCGAAATGCCTTCCGCCACCGTCACGCCAGCCAAGACCAGCTGACCGCCCATCTGAAGCCGATGCAGATCGTAACCATGACCGATTCGTGTCGTTGCCATCGTTGCACGCCGCCGGGAGGCTTTCACCGGCCGCTATCGTCGCTTCTTTTTCTTATTCCGGTCCTTTTTTTCCATGAACCCCGAACGCTTGGTCCGGAGCATCGGTCCGCCCGGCATCCCCATGGCGCCGGCGCCGCCGGACATGAGGCTCTTCATGAGCCTCATCTTGCCCATCATCCCCATCCCCCCCACCGCGTGCATCATGTCGCGGGCGCCCTCAAACTGCTTGATAAACTGCCCGACATCATTGAGCTGTACCCCCGCCCCGCGCGCGATGCGGCGGCGGCGGTTGCCGTCCAGCAAATTCGTGTCACGTCGCTCTTTGGGGGTCATGGAACGGTAGATGGCCTCCATCCGGCCCATCTGTCCCTCCACCTCCCCCTCCCCCATATTGACCTGCTTGGACAGTTCGCTCATCCCCGGAATCATCCCCATCACTTTGCCGATGGGACCCAGATTGCGAATCTGGCGCATCTGCGCCATGAAATCATCCAGCGTGAGCGTCCCCTTCTGCATCTTCGCCTGGAGGCGGGCGGTCTCCTCAGCGTCGAATTTCTCCATCGCGGTGTTGACCAGTCCAACGATGTCGCCCATACCCAGGATGCGCTGCGCCATCCCCTCGGGGCGGAACTCCTCCAACCGGTCGAGCTTCTCGCCGACGCCCAGGAATTTCACCGGTTTACCCGTCACCATCTTGGCGCTTAAGAGCGCCCCGCCGCGCGTGTCGGAATCAAACTTGGTGAGAATCAGCCCGTCCAACTCCAACTGTTCGTTGAACGCCTTGGCACTGTTGACGGCATCCTGCCCGCTCATGGCATCCAACACCAGGTAAATCTGGTGTGGCTTGAATTGGGCGTTAATCTCCTTCAATTCGCCCATCAATTCGTCATCGATATGGAGCCGCCCGGCCGTATCAAGGATGACAATGTCCCTTCCCGTGTTTTTCGCCTGCTGGATGGCCGCCCGGCAAACCGTCACCGCCGCCCCTTTAGCAACATGCCCATGTTCGGCCACTTTCGACGGGTCGATGTAGACCGGCACGCCCACCTGCTCGCCAATGACGCGCAACTGTTCCACGGCGGCCGGACGTTGGAGGTCGGCCGCCGCAAGCATCGGCTGGTGCCCCTTGCCCTTGAGATGGAGCGCCAGCTTGCCGCAGGTCGTTGTTTTGCCGGAGCCCTGGAGGCCGCACATCATGATGATCGTCGGCGGCGGCTGGACCAGGTAAATCCGCGTGTCCACCGGGCCCATCAGATTGATTAGCTCGTCATGGACGATTTTGATCATCAGTTGATCCGGCTGGAGGGACTTGATCACCTCCTGGCCGAGCGCCTTCTGCGTGACGGCGGCGACGAAATCATTGACAACCTTGAAATTGACATCCGCCTCGAGCAATGCGGTGCGGACCTCGCGCATTGCCTGGCGGATATTCTCCTCGCTGATGCGTCCGCGCCCGGAGAGGCTGCGGAACACGTCGGACATCTTATCGGTCAATAGGTCAAGCATGGTGGTTTATCATAATCGCGGATACACCCGCTGGCGACTCCCTGCGGCCATTGATCCCCTCCCTTCGCGCCGTACGTGCCAGTGAGCGGAAATGGCGGTTCATCGACCTTCGCCATCCCTGAACAGCATACATACGCTTCAACGCTTATTCCGGTTTGGCCGGCAGGATTGCCGGAAATCCGACATCCCCTTCTAAGCCGCAACCGGTTCTGCATCCCTGATCCGCCCCTTCTGATCCACCTGGTCGAATTTGACGGCGACGCGTTTGGAGACCCCCTGCTCCTGCATCGTCACGCCATAGAGGACGTCGGCGATCTGCATGGTACGCTTGGAGTGGGTGATGACGATGAACTGGCTCTGCTCGAGGAATTCCTGCACGATCAGGTTGAATCGCTGGTTGTTGGCCTCGTCCAGGGCGGCGTCCACCTCGTCCAGGATACAAAACGGACTGGGCTTGCTCTTGAAGATGCTCATCAGCAACGCCACGCAGGTCATCGTCTTCTCGCCGCCGGAGAGTTGCGAGATGTTCACCGGCTGCTTGCCGGGGGGGCGGGCGATGATTTCAATCCCGGCATCCAGCGCATCGACCTGCTTGCGGATGGTCTTAAGGGGTTGCCCGTTTTCATCCACCTCTCCATCCTTCGCTCTTACCTCAATTTCGGTTTCCAGCACGATATCGGCCCGGCCACCGCCGAAGAGCGTGCGGAACATTCCCTGAAAGTGCTCGCGCACGGCATTGAAGCACTGCTCAAAACGAAGCGAGGATTCGAGGTTGATTTGTCCAATTAACTCCTCCAACTGTTTTTTCCCGGCCGTCAAATCGGCCACTTGGCCGGCGAGGAATTGCTGGCGCTGCTCCAGTTCATCCTGCTCGTCAATGGCGTCGAGATTCACGTTGCCCAGACGCTGGATTTTCTCTCGCAATGCCTTGATCTCCGCCGCGACCGCCTCCCAGTCGGCTTCTTCGGGCCGATAACCCGACTCACCAGCCAACTCCGCATAGCGGGCCGGCAGGTCCAATTCCAGTTCCTCAGCCGTTCGCTGGATGAGCGTCTCCAGCCGCACGTTCAACTCGCCCAGTCGCATCTGCACACCGTGCAGTTCCTGCTCAATTTCTCCGTGCACGCCACGCGACTGCTCCACCTTGACAGACAATTCACGCACCGATTGCTGCGCAATTTGCAGGGACTCGGCCAACGATTGCACCGCCGATTCCAGTTCCCCCTGCTTGCGCTGCAACTGCGCCTCGGCGTATCTGGCCTGCTCTAATTCCTGCTCGATGTTCTGGCGGCGGTCGACCATGCCCCGGGCACTCTGCTCAATCCGGGCAATCTGCTGCGAAAGTTCAGCCACGGCCGACTCATGCCGACGCACCTGCTGGCGGGCGGCCAATTGTTTTTCCTGGATCTGTCCCAGCTGCACGCGGGCGGCGGTCAGATCCTCAGCCCATTGCTTAATCTGCTCATTTAATTCGTTCTGCCGTTGCGTCAGAGATTCCGTCTGCTGCTGATGCTCCGCCTGACGGGCCTCCTGCTCCGATCTGCGTTGCGTCAGCTTCTCCTGTTCGCCATCCAACCGGGTGGATTGCTCACCCAACTGGGCGATTTCCTTGGCCAGAAGCGGCTGCTCGCGCTTGAGGGCATTCTGCCGGTCGGAGTTCTGAGACAGGGCGCTGGTCAATTCCACCTTACGCGTATTGAGCTGATAAACCTCATTGCGCAGGGCATTATGCTCCTGCTCAATCTGTCTGGCCTGTTCATTGCCGGTCGATAGCTGCTGCGACAGGGTTTCAATCCGCTGGTCGGTCTCGGCAATTTGTAGTTGAAGGGCCTCCAGTTCCGCCTGGCGGGAAAGCAATCCCATTGCCGCCGTCAGGGGGCCCAGACGCAGTGTGCCGTCGGCCTCAAGCACCTGACCCGCCATCGTGACATAACGCCATCCGGCCGGGCCGTCGCGATGCAATCGCATCGCCCCCTCCAGATCATTCACCACGACCGTCTTTCCCAGCAGGCGCCGGGCAATCGCCTCCTCGCCCTGCTCAAACCGCACCAGATCGATTGCCAGGCGCAACGGCACTGTATGGCGATTCCAGTCATAGGCCACGTCGTCGGCATCGGAATCCCGCGGACCCGAAGCGGCGATCACGTTCACACGCCCTTCAAGCTCCTCAAATGCCTCGGCCGCCGCGACCGGCCTGTTGACATCATCGGTCACCAGCCATTGATCCCGCCCATCCAATGCCGCCTCAATCACATGGGCATGTTCCACATCCACGCGCAGCCGATCGGCCACAAGCCCGCGAATAAAAGGAAATTTGTCCGGCTGGCGCAGGACCGCCTTGACCCCTTCGCTCACCCCCTCGCGCTTGGCCTCCATGTCCGCCAGCACCTTCTGGCGCGACAGCAGGCCGGAGCGATGCTCACGCGCCGCTCCCAGTTGCCGCCCCGCCTGGGCGATCTGCTCACCCAACTGCGCGGATGCCTGTTTTTTCTGCTCCATCGCGGCCTGGCGCTGCTGGATCTCCGCTAGGGTCTGATCGAGATTGGATTGAAGCTCAACCCGCGCCTGCTCCAGATTTTCCAGATCGCTTCCAATGACCTGCCCTCGTTCATCGAGCTTTGTCTGCTGGGTAGCGATATTCCGCCGCTCGATTTCAATGCCGCCCAATCGGCTGTTGATCTGCGACAGCTGCCGCATCGCATCCAGAACACCCGATTTATGCTGTTCAATCCGGCGGTTGAGCTGATTGAGCTCAAGCTGCCCATCGTGAAATGCCCCCTGTCGCTGCTCGATCCGTTTCTGCGCCTCACTCAGTTCCCCATTCAGTTGCTCCAGCGCCTCCGATTCTTCGGCCAGCGCCGCCCGCTGCGCATCCAATTTTTTCTGATTCTCCCCCTTGTCCTGCTCATATCCGGCCAATTGCTCGGCCATCTGCTCCAGTTGCTGTGCGGCATATTGCTGTTTCTGCCGGGCCGACTGCAGCGCCGCCCGCGACTGCATCAGTTCATATTCCGTTGCTTGCCTTTTCTGCGCCAGCGCCTCCTGCTCCTGCCGCTGCCGGGCCAATTCGTCCTGTTCACGCTCCAGATCGGCCGAAACATCCTCCAACCGAAACCGGGCATCCTCCTGCTGCTTCTGCAACTCCGCCTGCTGTCCGTGCTGCGTATGGTATTCCTGAAGAGCATACTGCAGCCGTAACTCGCGCAGGCGGATGGAATGCTCCTGGTAGGTCCGTGCCCGCCCCGCCTGCACCTTCACACTGCGCAAGCGCTTTTCCACCTCTTCCACAATGTCGTTGACGCGCAGCAGATTCTGATCGACCTTCTCCAGCTTGCGCTGCGCCTCTTTTTTCTTGATTTTGTACTTGCTGATCCCCGCCGCCTCTTCGAAGATCAGCCGTCGCTCGGCCGGGTTGGCATCGAGCATGGCCGCCACACGCCCCTGCTCGATGACGCTGTAGGCGTCCACCCCCACGCCGGTGTCCAGGAACAGTTCCCGAATATCCTTCAATCGCGACGATTGGTTGTTGACTGTGTATTCACTGGTGGCATCGCGGTAGAGGCGCCGCCCCACCGCCACCTCATCGGCCTCCAGCGGCAGGGTCCGTGTCCCGTCCTCCCGGGGAGGATTGTCAAAAACCAGCGTGACTTCGGCCATCCCCGAAGGCTTCCGGTTGCCTGAACCGTTGAAAATGACATCCAACATGGCCTCCCCCCGGAGGCTCTTGGCCGACTGCTCCCCCAGTACCCACTTGAACGCATCGACGACATTGCTCTTGCCGCAGCCATTGGGCCCGACAATGCCGGTGATGGGTGAGTCAAAGACAAATTCCGTCCGGTCGGCGAAACTCTTAAACCCGTGCAGGATCAGCTTTTTCAGTCGCATGTGCTTCGGTCCTCCATGACCCGATTATCGGACCCTCCCCGCTCCTATTTTGATCCTTCGACCTATAAATTGCAACTTCCGCAACTGTTTTTATCACCCGCCACTTGCGGTTGCTTCGAACGATACCACCTTGACGACTGGCAAGTGACGAATGCGAAATGGCACCAGTCAAGTCCCCCTCCAAAACAAGCGATACCACTATTAAGGATAACCCAAACCACCATGCCCACTGCCATTGCCGAACCGCAGGACATTGTCACCGAGTCGATCCGGAACATCACGGCGATCGCCACGCTCCCGGAGGTCACCGCCCGCATTGTCGCCACGGTGGAGGACCCCGCCAGCACCGCCAGCCAACTCCATAAGATCGTCTCACACGATCCCGCCCTGGTCAGCCGCATCCTCAAGGTCGTCAACAGCTCCTTCTATGGCCGCCCCGGGCAGATCGGATCGGTGGAACGGGCCATCGTCATGCTTGGCCTTAATGCCGTGAAGAACCTGGCCGTGGCCGCCAGCCTGGGGCAGCTTTTTCGCGGTAAGCAACTGTGCGACGGCTTCGTGCCCCGCGACATGTGGACCCATTGCATTGCCGTCGCGGTCATGGCGCGCGAACTGGCCCGGCAACTGAAGCTTCCCATCGTGGAAGAGGCTTTCCTGGCCGGGATGATTCATGACCTAGGGTTGATCGTCTCTCTTCAATCCCATCCGGAAAAACTCTCGGCCGTCTGTGACGCCGTCCGCCAGAATCCCTCCGAGGATTTCTGTATGATCGAGCGCCGGATCATCGGGGCTGATCACCAGCAACTGGGCGCAGCGCTGGCCGAAAACTGGAAGTTTCCGCGTTCCTGTCAGCTTGTCGCCGGCCACCATCATCACCCCGCCGAACTGGCCGAAGACCAGCGTACGCTCGTCACGCTCGTCCATGCCGCTGATACACTCTGCTGCCGGGACGCCGCGCGGGGATTCAATCTGACGGCCGAGGGTCAGTCCTGTGATGAATCCCTCCTTCGATCCGCGGGATTGGATGCTCATCTCCTGCAGAGCGTGGGATCCCGCATGGATGAGTTGATGGACGGCGCTGCGGCCCTGATGGGATGAGCTACTGCACCATCCCCTTGGTCAGCCGCATAAACGCCGTTTCCAGGTTCACTTCCTCCTCGCGCAGCAGCGTCAGCCGGTATCCCGCCGTCACCAGCTGCCGGGGTACGAAGCTGTAATCGCCCACCCCCTGCCGCAGTGAGACCTGCATGTAGCCGTTGCTTGCCTCAACATGCTCGATCCCATCGCACTTTCCCAAAAGTTCCGCCGCCTGTGACTGGTTCTCCGCCACTCCCACGTGCAGCACCATGCCTCCCCGCGCCCGGCGGACCACATCCGCCACCGATCCACTATAAATCAGTTCCCCTCGCTCGATGATTCCCACCGTGTTGCACAAGTCCGCCAGTTCCGGAAGGATGTGGGAGGAAATCAGGATCGTCTTGCCCATCCGCCGAAGCTCTTTAAGCAACTCCCGCATCTCGATCCGCGCCCGGGGATCGAGATTGCCGGCCGGCTCGTCCAGCAGCAGCACCTTGGGATCATGCACCAGCACCCGCGCGATCGACAGTCGCTGCTTCATGCCCCGGCTCAGGCCGTCCACCAGGGCATTCCGCTTGTATCCCAGGTCCGTCAGTTCCAGTACCTCGTTCACGATCTTCCGCCGGGCCGGGCCGTTGATGTTGTAGGCCGCGGCGAAAAAGTCCAGATATTCCTGCACCACCATGTCCTCGTATGCACCGAAATAATCCGGCACATACCCGATCAGCGGCCGCACCTGGCGCGACTGGTATCCGATGACGTAATCGCAAACCCGCGCCTCACCCCAGGTGGGCTGCAGCAGCGTTGCCAGGATCTTGATGGTCGTCGTCTTGCCGGCCCCGTTGGGCCCGATGAATCCAAAGCAATCCCCCTCCTGTATTTCGAGGTTGAGATTTGCCAGGGCAACCAGCGACCCGTAACGCTTGGTCAGGTTAAGTGTTTTAATGACGGCGGCCATAAATGATTCCTGAATACGCGCGCACCTGAAACCTGACGATATGATAACAACTCATCCTCAGGTTTCATGTTATCAGGTCTTCACGTCTTCCGGCTTTCTCCCCCACACAATCAGCCCAATCCCCAGCTCATACAGCCCGATCAGCGGGATCATCAGCGCCAGCATCCCCGTCACCACGTCGGGAATAATGAAGGCCGCGACGACGGCTGTGGCGAAGTAAACGTACCGCCTCATCTTTCGCAGCGTCGCCACGTCCACAATCCCGATCCGCTCCAGTGCCAACACCACCAGCGGCAACTGGAACGACAAACCGAACGCCAGCAGAAGCTGGATCACCATGTCGATATAGTTCGGTAGCGTCAGCATCGGCGCCGTCAGATTGGTGGACCCGAACGGAATCACCCGCGTCTCCCCGTCGTGGTAGATTTTCAGCTGGTTCCGTGTGGTGTCGAGCCACATGTCCCCTTCCACCGGCTTGATCGGCTCACCGGCAAGCCGGGGAATTTTCGGCAGCGGCCCCGCCGGTTCCACCTTGGCCGGCGGGGATTCGATCATTTTCAGCGGCAATCCCATGCTGAAACGCACGAAAAACTCCAGCGACAGCGGGAGGACCAGGAAATAGAGCACCAGCACTCCCGCCAGTACCAGGCCCACACTCATGGGCATGTACTTGGTGATATACTTTCGTTCCCGTGGATAGAGACCCGCCGCCACGAACTGCCACAACTGATACAAAATCCATGGCGCGGCCAATACCGCTCCACAGATCAGGGTCATCTCGATGTAAACGATGAATGTGTCGGAAACGTGGGTGAAATATAGTTGCGGATTGAGATTGTTTCGCTGCAGCGCGTCAATCAGCGGCTTGCAGAAAATCGCGATCACTCGCTCGCTGAAGGCGAAGCAGATCGCCACCGCGACCACAAACCCAATCAGCCCCCGCAGCAGGCGCGACCGCAGCTCCTCCAAATGATCCCCAATGGTCATCCGATAGGCGTCCGGATCGAACGCCTCGGCGGGCGGGAGGGGTTGTTGCTGCACTTGAGTCATACCAGTTCTCGGTTGCCAGACGTCGGTTGCCAGTTCCTCCCCGGCAACTGACAACCGGCAACTCCGCCTCTATCGATCCACCTCTCCCATGACGATGTCGATCGACCCGATGATCGCCGGCACATCCGCCAGCAGCACATTCCGGCACAACTCCGGCAGCACCGCAAGGTTCACAAAGCTCGGCCCGCGCACCTTCACCCGGTACGGAATGACGCCGCCTTGGGATTCGATGTAAAAACCCAGATGCCCGCGCGGGTTCTCATACTCGGCATACACTTCGCCCGGGGCGATCTTGAACGTGCGCGGCACCTTCGCCCGGAATGGCCCTTGGGGCATCCGCTTGATGCACTGCCGCAGAATCCGCACGCACTGCTTCATCTCCTGCATCTTCACCCAATACCGATCCCAGCAGTCCCCAACCGTTCCTTTGAGTCCCTGCCCCACGCACACATCAAACTCAAGCTGGTCATAGATGCTGTACGGCCGGTCCCGGCGCAGGTCCAGCGGAATTCCGCTGCCCCGGATCATCGGCCCGCTCAGAGCGTACCCGATCGCCAGTTCCCGGCTGACAACCCCGATGTTGGCCGTCCGTTTGACAAAGATGTGGTTGAAGCTCAGTAGATCGTTATACTCGTCGATCTTCGGCTCGAAATAATCCAGGAACTCCCCCAGTTTCTCCAGAAAGTGTGGCGGCAGGTCCCAAGTCACCCCGCCGATGTTGATATAGCTGAGCGTCAGCCGCGCCCCGCACAGCTGCTCAAACAGGTCCAGCACGTATTCCCGTTCCCGGAAGGCATAGAGAAACGGGGCAAATGCCCCCATGTCCAGCCCGTAAGTCCCGAAAGAGACCAGGTGCGAGGCGATTCGCCCCAGCTCGGCGGCCATCACCCGGATGTACTCCGCTCGAGGCGGTACTTCAATCCCGGCCAGCTTCTCAACTGCCATCGACCAGGCGTGGTTGTTGTTCATGGCCGAGAGATAGTCCATCCGATCGGTATAGCCTATGTACTGGATATAAGGCAGATTCTCGCCGATCTTCTCCTTGCACCGGTGGAGGTATCCGATGTGCGGCGTCGCCTCCAGCACCATCTCCCCATCCGTGCGCAGCACCACCCGCAGCACGCCATGCGTGGACGGATGCTGCGGTCCCATGTTGACAAGCATCTCCTCCGACTCAACGTCGATCTGCTCATCCATCAAATCCGGGGCCGGAATGTACGATCGGGTCAGGGTGTCCGTGTTCATAGCCAACCTTCCGATTCTAGGCCAACATCCGAAGGGGGGAAAGAGCCTCACGAGGTCCGGCCGTGGATGAACATTGGCGCTCGCGGTTCCGTTCAATGCCCGGAAACCTCTCTTGACCCCTCCGCTTCCGATCTCTACCCTCGGTGTTCCATCTAACTTAAGGAGACGCAAGCATGGCACTGAATCTGGCGGCGCAGATGTACACCCTTCGGGAATTCACCAAAACCCCTTCCGACATTGCCGCGACGCTGGCGAAAGTAAAGAAGATCGGCTACGGCGCGGTGCAGCTCTCCGCCTTGGGGCCGATTGACCCCAAAGAACTGGCCAAGATTCTCCACAATGAGGGCCTCGTCTGCTGTGCCACCCACGTCAGCCTGGACCAGATGAAGAACCAGAATGAAAAGACGCTGGAGGATCACAAGCTCTGGGGTTGCAAATACACCGCCATCGGTGGCTTCTTCGTCAAAGATGCACCCACCACGCAGACCTGGACCGACTTCATCCGCGAATACAACCAGGTCGCCCAGTCTTATGCCGGAACGGGGCTCTCCATCGGCTACCACAATCACAGCCATGAATTGGCCCACTACGACGGCAAGCCGGCCCTGCAGATCCTGATTGACGGACTGGACCAATCCATCTGGTTTGAGATCGACACCTACTGGATCACCCACGGCGGCGGCGACCCGGCTGCCTGGATTCGAAAGGTCAAGGGGCGCATTCCCTGCATCCATCTCAAGGACATGGTGGTCAACCACCAGCGCCAGCCTCTCATGGCAGAGGTGGGCGAAGGCAATCTCAACTGGCCTGAAATTCTCAAGGCTTGCCGCGAGTCGGGCGTCGAGTGGTACATCGTGGAACAGGACACCTGCCAGCGCGATCCGTTCGAGAGCCTGGCCATCAGCCTCCGCCACTGCCATGAGATGGGCTTGGAATAACCACCATGTCAATCGAAATTGAATCAATTCAGACCATCGGGCGTCCCCAGACCGACTACCTTGGCTGGCCGACAATTGCCAAAACCCGCTCCGGTGAGTTGTTCATCGTTTACTCCGGCGGCCGCCGCCACCATGTATGCCCGTTTGGGCAGGTCCATCTGATTCGATCCGCAGATCAGGGGCGTACCTGGACCTGGCCTCGCGCCATTGCGGATGGGCCGCTGGACGATCGGGATTCCGGGATTCTCGAGACGACCAAGGGAACGCTCTTGGTCAATTGGTTCTCCTCCCTGACCTGGGAGAAGCTTCTGGATGATCCGCCCAGCTTTCTAATGACCGATCCGAATGAGCGGGCAGAGTGGCAGCGCCGCCATCAATGGCTATCCAATGACGTACGCGGCCGCGAACTGGGTGTCTGGTTGATCCGATCCACTGATGGTGGGCACACCTGGTCCGACAAGATCGACACTGTCACCGGCAGCCCCCATGGTCCCCTGCAACTGTCGGATGGCCGGCTGCTCTATCCCGGTAAACGCCGGACCGGAGCCGGCCAGCTTGGTTTGAAGGGCGGCCCCTATGCGGCCGCCATGGGAGTCAGTCTGTCGGAGGACGATGGACAATCCTGGCGTCTGGTGTCGGAAATTGTTCCCATGCCGGGGCATGATTCAAGCAAATACCACGAATTGCACGGCGTCGAGGCGGCCGATGGACGGATTGTGGTCCACATTCGCAACCACAACGAAAAATACAAGTTCGAAGTGCTACAGACCGAATCGCTGGACGGGGGCAAAACATGGTCCCCGATTCATTCCACCGGTCTTTGGGGCTTCCCGCCTTTTCTGCTGCGGGCATCCGATGGTCGGCTCATCACCACCTTCGGCCACCGCCGCGAACCTTTCGGGAATCAGATCGCGGTCAGCGAGGATCATGGCCAGACCTGGTCCAAACCGCTGCCAATCAACACGGATTCCATGGGAGACCTCGGCTATCCCAGCACAGTGGAAATTAGCCCCAACCGCTTTTTGACAGCCTGGTATGACCAACAAGGGCAGCCGATCCCGTCGATTCGTCTGGCCACCTGGCGACTGCGATAGCTCATTGAAGGGGACCGTGGGCCCACCCGGTCCCGGTCTTCCGGGGACCCAACCTTGAATTGAAGGACTGGAATCGGCCCCGATTGCGAGCCAAGGCTTCCCTAATTGTGGCTCACTGCGCCATCGGCTCTTTTTCAGGCGTGGCCGAAGCGGCCGCCGGGCGCCTCAATTCGGGCACCCGAAACGGCTGCTGGCAATACTGGCATTTGACCAGTTTTCCCCGGATTTCATCCGGTACGGAGAGGATTTTGCGGCAGCGCAGGTTCGGACAGATCATTTGGACGGGCATCACATCCTCCAAGCCCTCTTTTTATCGACCAGTCCGCCTTCCGGCTTGAATCACCCAAGGCCGTTCGCCGGCCATCGACCTGCATGGCGGCCGCTGGCCGGCGAGGGCCGATAATTCATCACCTCAATCATGGCGCAACGGAGACTCCACGTTGTCCGAGCCGGCAATCTTCACCAGCTTGTTGTACACGCCCATGATCAGGAACACGGGGGCCCATTCCCCGACAAACTGGGCATCATGCGGACGGCCCATGAGTTTCAGGATCATGGAACCGGCAATCGAGCCGAATCCCAGCCACAGGAATGTATCGGAGGGCAGCTTGGCCGTCTGCTGCTCGATCGTGTGGGCGATGCGCCCTTCCGTATGTTCCGGATGCAACCGTGTCGTCGTCATGATGGACTCCTTTCAAAATAACCATCCCAAAGAACGGATAGCAAATCCGGTGCCTGAAGCGCCGCCCGCCTCTATTTCCCCTCCCTTCGCCGCGTTTGCCTCTCGCAGTACAATGCCCCTCCATGCAGGTCGAGGCATGTCACTTTCAGTTGGATGGGGCCGAGGAGGGCTGGGCGACGCCCCCCTGCCAGCCCGTGGCGATGCTGTATTGGAATGGGCCTGGCGCTGAGGCCTGCCTTGTGGAGCGGGGCGGCGCAAAGCGTCAATGGACCGACCCGCTGGAGGCGTTGCGATTCATGGATCGCAACCGCCGCCTTGGCGGGACGGCCGGCCGATGGGTGGGATATCTGAGTTACGACCTGGGTCGACTCTTTGAATCACTCCCATCGTATGCCAAGGATGACGCGGGCTGGCCATGGTTCGCATTTGGCTTCTGTCCTGATGGGCCAGCGCAACCCGGGGCAGCGCCTCGCATCGAGCCACATCCCGCAGGCCTCTCGCCCCAATCCACCTTCAGCCGCCAAGGATATCTGGACGCCTGCCGGCGGGTGCTGGATTACATTTCCGCCGGCGATGTGTTTCAGGTCAATCTCTCTCAGCGGTTCACCCTGGCCCATCATGAATCTCCGTGGACGCTCTACCATCGCCTGCGCGCCAAAACACCGGCGGCCTATGGCGGATGCCTCGACTTTGACGGCCGGGCGCTGGTCTGCAACTCCCCGGAGCTGTTCCTTCATGTCGATGGCGACAGGCGGGTGATTACCCGCCCGATCAAGGGCACCCGTCCGGTCGGTCCCGGCATGGAGGCCCAGTTGCGCGACTCCCTCAAGGATCAGGCCGAGTTGAACATGATTGTCGATCTGCAGCGCAATGACCTGGGGCGAGTCTGCCGGATCGGCACGGTGAAGGTGCCGCGTCCACGGGAGATCGAAGTGCATCCGACGGTGCTGCATGGCGTGGCCACGGTTCAGGGGGAGCTGCGGCCGGAGGTGGGGCTGGTCGAACTGCTCCGGGCCACATTCCCGGGCGGGTCGATCACCGGCGCGCCCAAGATCCGGGCGATGGAGATCATTGACGAACTTGAACCGGTGCGCCGGGGCCCCTACTGCGGAGCGATTGGGTATCTCGCCTCGGATGGCACGCTGCGATTCAATATCGCCATCCGCACGATGCTTCTGTCGAAAGGGCAGGTTCAGATTCCCGTCGGGGGCGGGATCGTGGCCGACTCCGATCCGCAGGCGGAATATGAGGAGACGCTGGTCAAGGCGCGGGCCATGTTCCAAGCCCTTGGCGTCCCCACGGGCATGACGTGAGCCCTTACGCCGCGTTGAACCCGAGCCCCGGGTGCTTGGCACGGCGAATGGCGGCCAGGACCTGCTGGTAGACAAAGCCGGGACGGCTGATTGTTTGCCAGATCCCTGAGGGCATCGCCTCATCGGAAGGAATAATCTCCAGCGAGCCAAGTCGCAGGACCCGTTCGCGCGGGATATAGAGCAGGCGGGCGCGGGCGACCTTGCGCAGGGGACAGTCGAACACGTCCACACTGAAAATGCCGCTGAGGCTCAGGATGCGCAGATCGGTGAGGATATAGAGTCGCCCCATCCACTGCAGGAGGGACCAAACCAGCCGCCCGGCCACCAGGAAGATGGCGATCTCGACGTAGAGCATCGTGCGCTGGTCGTCGAGGATACGGGCGATCATGGCGGCCAGGATGATCGTGGCGATCAGGCGCAGCCCGCTCAGGGGGATGAACCAGATCGACGGCTTGAGCGCCAGAAGAATGACTTCGCCATCCCGAAGAATATGGGTTGAGAGGAGTTTGGCGAGCGAGCCGTGGACCGGCTGAGCTTCGGCTGTGCCGGCGCCGGCGGTCGCGGCGGCGCTCTCCATTGGCAGGGCGCCTTCCGGCGCCAGGCGGGCCAGGACATCCTGGGGCATGCGCCAGGCGCGCAGGAGACGGTTTTTCAGACCCACCACCCGCCCGCGGAAGGTGCGCAAGGTATTGGTGCCAATCCGGAGGTTCGTCATAGCGTTTATTATATCGGACCAGTCAACGCAGAGCGATTGGGAAAATACCTGAGCCCGCATGGCCCCTTACTCCTGCTGCCGCATCCACCGGACTGTCTCCCGAAGCGCTTCCTCGAGCCGGGGTGCGGGCTCATGGCCGGCCCGGAGCTTCAATTGGCTCAGGTCGTAGATGCGATGCCGGGCAAAGGCCTGTTTGTCGGGATAATTACGGCGATAGTCGGCCAGGGGGATGGAATCAAACCGCAGCTCCACGCCCAAAATATCGGCCACCATCTGGTAGTATTGCCGCGTGGTCACGGCCTGGGGGCCCATCATGTTGAAGATTTGGCCGAAGGTGGCGGGCTTGAGGGCCATGGCCTCGATGGCGGCGGCGACTTGCCGGTTCCAGACCGGCTGGATGATGAGCTGTCCCTCGGCGATGAGGGTCAACCCCGTGCCGGCGCGCATGGACTGGAGGAGCTGTTTGTCCCGCCCCTGAACGGAGCCGGTCCCCAGTTCCTTGCGCGCGCCGATGATATGGGGCGGGCGCAGAATGCTGCAGGGAAACTGCCGTTGGCGATGGAGCAGCGCCAGGCGCGCTTCGCAGGCGAGCTTTCCCAGGCCATAGGGGGAGACATCATCCTTGGGGGCATCCTCGCGGATGGGAAAGGACTGGATGTCGGTGGCATAGACAAAATCGGTGCTGATGAAGATGTAGTGCCCCAGACGTCCGCCCAGCGCGGCGAACAGGTCGTCGATGTCGTCCCCCTGGTAGGCGGCGCAATCGACCACCAGGTCGAATTTTCGCCCGGCCAGCGCTTCAGCCAGGGCGCCTTTCCGGCGGCGGTCCAAGGGAAGGACTTGTACCCCATCGGGAAACGGGCGGGTGCCGCGCGCCGCCACGGTCAAGTGATCACCCCGGGCCAGAAAATGGCTCGTAATGGCCGAGCCGAGAAATCCATTGCCGCCAATGATCAGTATGTCCATGGGCATTTATCCTCCGAAGGAGCGCGTCGCGCGAAAGAGGCGGTCCCGCACCGCCAGCCACTCGGGCGTGTCAGGGGGCATTTCGATGTAAATGGCATCGGGGTTGAGCATGTCCAAGGCCGACAGCAGGGCGTAAAGGCGTTCGGCATAGACGGGCGGATCATTGGGCAGCCAATAGATTTTGGGAGAATCCTCCGATGCCTCCGCCGGTTCGATCGCCACCAGTCTGTCCCGCTCGCCCAGTCGGGACAGGATCGCCTGGCGCTCTCCGCGTTCAATGCGATAGGCCGGGGCGCGCGGGGCGTAGTGAACCGGATGCTGGCCGGGGCTGCGGGCGGGTTGGCCGGGCGAAGTCACTGGGTGAGCTGCCTCGACCGGACCAATTTCAGCCTCGATCTGCCGGCGCGACACGCCACCGGGGCGAAGGATGCGGGGACGGTCGCCGCTGAGGTCCAGAACGGTCGATTCGATGCCGACGCGGCAGGGGCCGCCATCAAGGATGAGATCGACCGCCTGCCCCAACTGCAGTTGAACATGCTGGGCCGAGGTGGGGCTGATGCGATTGGAAAGATTCGCGCTGGGGGCGGCGATCGCGCCACCGAAACGCCGCAGCAGCTCCAGCGCCACCGGATGATCCGGAACGCGCAGCCCCACTGTCGGCAATCCGGCCGTCGCCTCATCGACGATGGATGGATGCTTGGGCAGCACCAGCGTGAGCGGGCCGGGCCAAAAGCGCGTCGCCAGACGCTGGGCCGATTCCGGCCAGCGGGCGGCGAAGCGCCGGGCGGTTTCGAGGTCGGCCACGTGGGCAATGAGGGGGTTGGTGGCGGGTCGCCCCTTGATGCGAAAGATGGCGCGCACCGCCCGCGCCTGGGTGGCATCAGCGCCCAGGCCGTAGACGGTTTCGGTTGGGAAGGCGACGACGCCCCCCCGCCGGAGGATTTCAACAGCGCGATTCATGCTGTCGGCTGATCGGCTCATGACACCATCCCCTCGTGAATCAGCCACTGGTGGGCCGCCGGGGCGTCGGAACAGATCAGAAAGACCTCCTGAACGGTGCCGGTTCCGGTGTAGAGGCACTTGAGGCCCGCGCCGGTGGGGTATTGCACCTTGAGCCCGAGCGTGGTCTTGCCGTGGCGGACTTTGATGCGTCCAGGGACGATGCGGGTCACGTGGGGACACTCCTGTGCGATCCGGTCGAGGATGCGGTCCAACCCCCCTACCCGGCCATGCTGACGTTTGATCCGGCCGAATTTCATCGGGGGGATTATAGCGGAAGACGGGGGCGAAGGGATGGAGGGATGGGTTCGTTGGGAAATACGCGCATTGGGTTCGCCTCGGGAAATCGTTGTTTTTG
>JBIQLO010000005.1:0-37138 GCA_044464175.1 Planctomycetaceae bacterium
ATTCCAGATTGAAAAAATGGGCCCGGCCGGTGAGGTAGGCGACCGGCTCATGCTCGCCGGCCCGGCGGACCAGGTCGCGGTAGCGCGTCAGGGGCTCGGGAGAGAGCGGGCGTTCGTAGCCGGTGTAGAGTTTGATGCGGGGCACATCCAGCACGTGGGCCAGGAGCAATTCGGCGGAGAGGCGGGGGGAATCGACCTGTTTTCGGTCGAAAAAACCGGTGGTCCATTCCAGCAGGCGGCGAACCGTCCAGACCTCTTGGCTCATGGGCGGATTGTAAGGCAATTCACGCGGGGATGCGAGGGAGGAATGGAGAGGGGGATTTTGGATTTTGGATTTTGGATTTGGCGGGATGGGCGGTCCCCTCAAGGGGAGAGGGAGAGGGGGCGGAGGGCCTGCCTGCGGATCCAGATAGAATGGAAGCTCATTCTACGGTCATGACAGGCTGGAAGCCTGTCCTACGGTTCTGATTTTTCAGCGCATGACCCAGCGTTCGGCGACCTTGTTGACCTGGTCCTCGCCGGGGTAGATTTCATCGCCCTGGATGAGGTAGTTCAACTGGAGCGTCTTGCGGAGGATGATGGGGTTGCCCTTTTCATCCTGGAGGGGCTTGCCTTTGGCATCCTTGAGGATGACGAACTCGCCGCTCAGGCCGCCGACGTAGATGGAGAAAGCGCCCATCCGGGGGTCGGGCTCGGGCCAGATGGCCACGCCATCCTTGGCCTGATCCTCACCCTGGCGCAGGGCACCGGCAATCTGGTTGGCCGACTCCAGGGCGGGATTTCCCTCGCGCTTTTTGATGGCCTCAAAGACGCCGGCGGGGATATGGTCATCGCTGCGGATCGACTTGCCCTGGCGGGAAACCATGACGAAGTTGGGGAAGTAGAGGCGTTCCTGGCCGGTGAGGTTGGTGACGGTGTAGGTCATATAATAGAACGGCAGCGGCCCCTTGCCGGGCACCTGGACGACGATGCGCTGGGGCAGGCCGTGGGTGAAGTCAAACTGCCAGCTTACGGGGTAGATGCTGGGGGTGGGATAGCTTTGGGCGCGGGCCAGGACGGGCAGGCAGACGATGGCAAAGAGAAAGCAGGCGAGTTTTCGCATCGAGATCACTCCAAGGCGCGGTGAAGCGAGGGGGGGCGTTCGTTCCCGCACAACGCGGGGTTGTCGGGGTTCCAGGCCCGGTTCCGGTTGAATCGCTTCAGGTTTCATGACACATCCTCACGTTTTGTCGTATATTCTCTTCCAATGGTAAACCTGCTGTCAAATTTCCTTCTCCGGGGCGACGGGCCGGAGGAGCGGACCTTTCGCTGCCGGCTGGCGGGCGAGGCGGACCTTCGCCCGGCGATCCGGCTGGTGCTGGGGTGCGAGGATGAGGGGCAGGTTGAGGAATTTCTGCTGTTTGCGGAGGAGCGGAAGATCGATCTGGGGGCGCTGTGGGTGGTGGAGCAGCGGGGGCGGATCGTCTGGAGCCTGCTGCCGGTGCTGAATCCGGGGCGGACCGCCCTGCTGCTGTCAGCGCACGGGGGCGGGGGTTTGCGCCAGGGGCGGGCGGCGGGCGCGCTGATCCAGCAGGTGTGCGCTTATTGCGCGGGGAAAGGGAGCCAGATGGCGCAGGTGCTGCTCGATCCGCACGAGCGGTCAGCGCGGCAGCTTTATGAATCGTGCGGCTTTTCCCTGATGGCGGAGCTGGAGTATCTGCAGATGCTGGTGCGCCGGCCGGCGGTCCCGACGCTGCCGGTGGGGATGGGGTGGGTAACCTACTCCCCGGCGGAGCATCCGCGATTCGCCCAGACCGTGCTGGAGACGTATGAAGAGAGTCTGGACTGTCCGGGGCTCAACGGGATGCGCAGCATCGACGACATCCTGGCGGGCCATCAGGCGGCGGGGGAATTTGACCCCAGTCTCTGGTTTCTGCTGGAGGAGGCGGGGCGCATCCTGGGGATGCTGCTGCTTTCGCCGACGCCGCGGAGCGATTCGATCGAGCTGGTGTACCTGGGGCTGTGCCCGGCCTCGCGCGGGCGTGGGCTGGGGGATCTGCTGATGCGGCAGGCGATCTGGATGACGATGCGGACGGGGCGGAGCCGATTGACGCTGGCGGTGGATGCGGCCAATCCGCCGGCACTGAATCTTTATTATCGCCACGGGCTGCATCGGATTTGCTCGAAAGTGGCGCTGATGAGGGATTTACGAGGGGGTTCTTGAAAGCGCGTGGGCGGGCGCGGACGCAGGAGCGGCCTCAGCGAGGCCGCCTACAGAAGGCATCGGATTTGCTCGAAGGTGGCGCTGATGAGGGATTTACGAGGGGGTTCTTGAAAGCGCGTGGGCGGGCGCGGACGCAGGAGCGGCCTCAGCGAGGCCGCCTACAGAAGGCATCGAATTTGCTCGTAAGGTGGCGCTGATGAGGGATTTACGAGGGGGTTCTTGAAAGCAGGTCGGGGGGTCGCGGACGCAGGAGCGGCCTCAGCGAGGCCGCCTACAGGATCATCAACGCATTTTGAGGGAGGTCCGGGCGGAGTGATTCACTCCGTCTCCTGAGGACTGGGGCCGGGGCGGGGCGCCTCGCCGCCCTTGGCGATGCCGGCCGCTTCCAAGAGCTCGACCGTCTGCTCCATGGGGAGGCCGACGATGTTGGTGTGGCTGCCGCTGATGCGCGTGATGAAGGGGTCGGGGTCCTGAATCCCGTAGCCACCGGCCTTGCCCTCCCACTGGCCGGTGGCGATGTACGCCTCGATCTCCTTGGCCGACAGAGGCCGCATACGGACGGCGGAGGCGACGCGCAGGTGGCGGGAGAAGCGGCCGCCGACGTGAACGACGGCGACGCCGGTGATGACCAGGTGGGTCGTTCCCGAGAGCAACTGGAGCAGTTCGGCCGCCTCTTTGGCGTCGGCGGGCTTGCCGATGATCTGGTCGCCGAAAGCGACCAGGGTATCAGCGCCCAGGACCACGCTGTCGGGATGGAGGGTGGCGACGGCGTCGGCCTTTTCGATCGCCAGCTCCAAGGCCGCGTCGAAGGGGAGCTTGCCGCGCGCCACCGCCTGCTCGTCAATCCGCGACGGCTGGGTGGTGAAGACATACCCCGCCTCTCGCAGCAGTTGCCCACGGCGAGGCGATGTGCTGGCGAGAATGAGCGATGACGCGGGCACGGCGGTCGGGCCTTACTTGGCGCTCTTCAGGCGAATGGCCAGGTCCGCCGTTTGGGGGGCCCGGCCCTTGGCCGGCACATCATAGCCGACGATCAGCAGGTTTTTCTGGACGTCGCGGACATGGCCGTTGGCCACGAGCTTCTGATGGGCATCGACGAAGCTGATGACATCGCCCTTCTTGAAATCCTGGGTGGGGACATCGCCGACGGCGGCCAGGTGGGTGTCGGGCTTGACGGCCAGGACGACGCCGACGCGGGCGGAGGCATCGGTCTTCTGGTAGGTGGTCTGGAGCTTCTGCGCCTGCTGCTTGGCGGTGACGAGGGGGGGCGTGGCGGCCTGTGACTGGGCCTTGGGCTTGGACGCACAACCGAAGAGGGACACACCCAAAACTACCGCCGCAACCATGTGAAGAACGCGCATGCCATGACTCCTGCAAATATGATGACTTGAGTCCCTCCTTCCGAATTGGGGACTGCCGTAGTAGTAGACCATATCCCCCACCCTCTTTGCAAGTTTCCTGCGATTTGCAAACAACCACGATCTTGACATCCCCTGTCACTCGTGGACCATACCCGGACCGAATTCACCATTTTCAAGGAGCATCCGTGCTGAAACTATCCGGCTTTGCCGATGAGATTTCCCCCGACCTCGATGAGCAGATCCGTGTCTGCAGGCAGAACCAGGTCACCCATTTCGAGCTGCGCGGAGTGGAGGGCAAGAACGTCCTGGACTTCGATCCGGCGATGCGAAAGAAGATCAAGCAGAAGCTGGACGCGGCCGGGATGGGGGTGATCAGCATTGGCAGCCCGATCGGCAAGATCAAGATCACGGATGCGTGGGAGCCGCACTTCGAGCAGTTCAAGACGGCCGTGGAGCTGGCGGAATTCTTCAAGTCGCCGCTGATCCGCATCTTCAGCTACTATCCCGACGACAACAACGACATCCTATCGCACCGGGAGGAGGTGCTGCGGCGGATGCGGGCGAAGGTGGAGTATATAAAGGACCGTCCCGTGACGCTCGTGCATGAGAATGAAGCGCGGATTTACGGGGAAAAGGGAAAGCAGTGCCTGGACCTGATGCAGGCGATCAACTCGCCGAAGCTACGCATGGCGTTTGATTTCGCCAATTTCGTGCATGCCGGGGAGGACCCGAAAAACAACTGGCCGGCGCTCAAGCCGTACACCGTGCACATTCACGTGAAGGACATGAAGTTCAACGGGCCGATTCTTCCGGCGGGCGAGGGGGATGGGCATATCGGTCCCATTCTGGCAGACGCGTACCAGAGCGGCTATCGCGGGTTTGTCTCGCTGGAGCCGCATCTGGGCAAGGCGGGGCAATTCAGCGGTTTCAGCGGCCCGGAGCTGTTCACCAAGGCGGCCGATGCGCTGAAGAAAGTCTGCCGGGAGTTCCAGGTGCCGCTGGCCGGGGCGTAATAACGGGCAAAGCAGCGCCCCCTGCCGGGCCGATATCTCCAATGGGGCGGAGCCATTTTCCGGCCCCTGGATGATCCGGTTTCATGGCCCTATTTTCCTCAACAGCGTCGGTTCCGTGGGAAAGCCGCCCGCCGGCGTTCGAGGCGCTTGCCGCCCCCCTGCCGGAGGACCTGCCTGCGGAGGCCCGGCGGCTGATGGAGGGGGTTGAGGCGGGCACGCTGGGGGGATGGCTGGAGAAGCTGGACCGGCGGCGGGTGGCGGCCGACCGCTCCACCAGCCCGGACCTGATGGGCCAACTCCGCCTGGCCAGCCAGCGCCGGATCGACACCGTCGTCTGCTCCTGCCTGGATGAGGAGCCCTCGCTGCGCCCCAACGCCGCGATGGCCGCCCAGTATCCACAGACGCTGAGCCTGGGATTGGAATGGCTGGGACGCTTGTGCGACGCCCGGCGCATGTGGGTGGTTTTTGACGGTGATGCCCCGGCGCGGTGGACCGCCCGCGCGCGGCACGCAACCAAGCGCGCCGGGGGGCGACCGATCACCCTGACCCACGATTATCCGCAGTCCGATCCGACACTGCTGCTCCACCGGCTGATGTCGCGGCGACTGCCTCCTGGGCATCTGCCGCCGGAAGCGGGGGTTCTGCTGCTGGATGCGGCGGCGGCCGTGGGTGTGGGGCAGGCGCTGGCCATCGGGCGCATTGAACAATGGCCGTGCGCCATCCGCGATCACATTACCGGCCGCTCGCATTATCTGGCGGTGGCGCATGGGCGAGCCATCGGGCATGTGCTTCAGGTGGCGGGGCTTCATCCGGCCGCCGTCTGGATGTGGGCCGGCCATCCGCTGCGGAATGTCCGCCTCGAGGGGCACGCCCGGGTGTGCGGACACGAGCTGGCGTTTCACGCCGCCCCGCGCCTGCCGGGGGCGCATCCGCGCGGCTGCATCCGGTGCGGGTGGTGCCTGGAGAGCTGCCCCATGTCGATCCACCCGGCCCGGATTTTGGAGGCCGCCCAGCGCCAGAGGCCGGGGCAGGCGGTCCGGCAGGGATTGGGGGCGTGCATCGAATGCGGGCTGTGCACCTATATCTGTCCCTCGCAGTTGCCGCTGCTGGAAGGGATCCGCCGCATTAAGCAATCGGGCGATGGCGCGTGACGCCCCCGGCGCTTTGCCCTTTATTGCCCATCGCTCATAATTCCCGCATGACCCTTGCCGAACCATTTCTCCCCGCGCAGCGCAGCGGCATCACCCTGGGACGCTACTTCGCCCTGCACCTGCAGGGGGCATTGTTTCCGGTGCTGGCGGCAGTGGTGCTGTATGGGTGGCACGCGGCGGCGGTGCTGGCGGGCGTGGTCGGCTTCGCGCTCGTGGGGCTGCTGCTGTGGCGCAGCATCGGACGGCGCGGACGGCAGATCAAGCTGTCGCAGGGGCTTTGGCTGGGATTGTTGCTGGCGTTGATGCTTCCAGCGCACCTGGCATCGGCCGGCGGAGAAATCCTCTGGCCGATCATTCCCGCGGCCGGGCTGACGCTGGCGGGGCTGGTTTGGCTGCTGGGGGGGAACGGGCGCGTCCATCCGGTGCTGATGGCGTATCTGCTGCTGGTGATCCTGTTTCGGGTGGAGCTGATTCCGCATTACATCCTTCAGCGTGACCATCTGGTGACGGGAGACATCTTCCAGACGGCGGTGGACCGCCCCTTCCCGTATCGCGAGCCCTGGATTACGGCGCCGACGCTTCCGGGACAGGCTGCGCTCTACTGGCGGCATCCCGCCTCCGAGCAGTTGCTCTCCCTGACCAGCGCCAGCGAAGCGCCGGATCAGCCGACGCTCACGCTGGAGGAGGTGTTGCGCGACCGGATGCCGCCGCTGGAGGACCTCATCATCGCCGGGCATCCCGGCCCCATCGGGGCCGGCAGCGCCATCGCCGTCATCATCGGCGGTCTGTTCCTGCTGTATCGCGGGTTGATCGACTACCGCGTGCCGGTGCTGATCATCCTGTTCACGTATATCGGGCTGCTGGTCCTGCCCATTCCCGTCTCGATCACCGACAACGTGCGCCAATGGCACTGGCTGGCGGGGCACACCGGGGGCATCGGCTGGCCTACCGCCGTCACGTTCGCCAACTACGAGGTGATGGCGGGGCCGGTGCTTTTTATGGCTTTTTTCCTGGCGACCACCGGGAGCATCGGACCGCTGACGCGCCGGGGGCGTTTTGTCTATGCAGCCCTGCTGGGGCTGGCGACGGCGGCCTGCGGGCTTTATTTTTCGGTGTCGTTCGGGCCGTACCTGGCGCTCCTGCTGGTGTCGCTGCTGACCCCCCTGCTCGATCTGGTGTTCCGTCCGCGGCCGCTGCTTGGGTGAGTAGGGTTTCAGTTAGGGCCTTGCGGGGTAACCGTTCAATCCCGCTCCCACCCCAAAAAGCCCTGAGTTCCGCCTCTCCCCTGGGGGAGAGGCCGACCCGCGTCAGCGGGGCGGGTGAGGGGGAGGCAAGCCAGTCAGAGTGCGCCCCTGTTCTGCAAGCCCTTCTCCCGGAGCATTGGAAAAGATGCGCTCCAGTTCCAGATAGATCCGCTGGGCCGTCCAGTCCGGATCGCGCAGCAGATCGTGATCGGCAAGGCGAATCACTCGCACGCCCATTTCTTTCAGTCGCCTCGTGCGGAGTTGGTCGTATTGAACCGCCGCGGCGTCGGCATGCTGGCCGCCGTCCAGTTCGACGGCCAGGGCGGCACTGGGGCAGAAGAAATCGACGATGTAGCCGCCGATCGGGTGCTGGCGGCGAAATTTGAAGCCACCCAGCCGCCGCCCGCGCAGGATGCGCCACAGCCGCTGCTCGGCGTCGGTCGGTTCGTGCCGCATCGTCCGGGCAAATCGCACCAGGCGAGGATTGAATCGATGGTGGGAGCGCATGCCACTTATCCTGTCCGGAGGCGGATCGGGGCGTCAAGGCGGTTTTTGCCTTCATTGGGCCTGCATGCCTGGGAAATCGAGGCAGTTTGGCATTCGGGGCCTCCCCCTCACCCGCCCCGCTTTGCGGGTCGGCCTCTCCCCAGGGGGAGAGGCGGAAATGGGAGGCTTTCCATGGGGAGAGAGAGGCGCTGAATGGTCACTTTGCGGGGTCGGCGACTTCGCCTACGGAACACATAGTGGGTAGCGGCATAAGCGATCGGGACAAGGCATTTCTTTTTGCCGTTTGAAACCTCGGTTCGGGACGGTACGATTTTCTATTGTCGGACAGATTACACAGTTGCGCGTTGGCGTATCCCAGGCAGGAAGGAGCTTTTATGAAATTCATGCGTCGAAGTTCGGTGATCGTGGCGGCGATGGTGCTGACGGCCGCCGGGGCGGTGCAAGCCCAGGTGTTGAACTATGTTCCGGCCAAGGCCCCGTTTGTCTTCAAGGTCAACAACCTCAAGGGCGCCAGCGACAAGATCGCGGCGATGGCGACCAAATGGGGCATTTCGGCAATGTCGCCAGCGCTGTCCAACCCGCTGGCCAGCCTGAAGCAGCAGGCGAATATCACCAACGGGCTGAATGAGTCGGGCGACCTGGCATTCGTCGTGACGCAAATCACGGATGACAAGAAGGAGCCGCCGATGCTGATCCTGGCGCCGGTGAGCGACTACAAGGCGTTTGTGGGGAATTTCCAAGGGGCCAAGACCGAGGGGGAATTGACGGAAGTGCAGTTCCCAAACAATCCCCAGCCCAGCTACATCGCCCACTGGGGCGAATACGCCGCGATCAGCAACGACAAGGCGACCCTGGCGGCCAAACCCGCCAATGGGCTCAAGACCGACGGCCCGGCCGCCAAGGAGTTGGGCAGCAAGGACGCGGTGGTGCTGATCAACATGGCGGCGGTGCGGGAAAAGGTGGTGCCGGAGCTTCAGCAGAACCGGGAGAAGATTATCACCGAAATGACCGACCGGCTCAGCGCCAAGCCGGAATCGCAGAAGTACATCCCCGTGGCCACAGCGGTGGCCAATCGCGCCATGGATGTGGCCGAGAGCTTTTTGAACAACTGCGACGCCGTCACGTGGGGCCTGAGCTTCTCGGCCGACGGGATGGGCTCGACCATTCTGACGCAGTTCAAGCCGGAGAGCACCTGGGCTCAGAACATCGGGCAGATCCAGCAGGACGATCAGGCGCTGGTCAAAGGACTGCCCATCAGCAAGTACCTGGTGTACGGCGGATCGGTCTGCAGTCCGAAGCTGGTCGGGAAGCTGATCGACGACGTGGCCGGCCCGTTGAAGGATGAACTGACGAAGCTGGGGGACCAGGGGAGGACGGTCCAGCAGTTCATCGATGCCCTGAAGACGAACCTCACCCACACCCAGAGCACCTCCTTCGGGCTGCTGGCGCCGGCCAACCCCGCGCAGGGGAGCCTGTTGCAGGGAGTCAACGTCCAGCGCGGCGATGCCAAGGAGATCATGCAATCGACGGGCGCGCTGGCCAAGGCCCAGAGCGAGCTAATGCACCAGACCCAGGCGGAATCGGCCAAGCGCGTCACCGTCGCCCCGGGCGCCAAGGCGGTGGCGGGCGTGCAGTTTGACGCGGTGCGCACGGACCTGAGCGGGCAGGCGAACACGCCCAAGGAGGCGCAAGCCCAGCAGTTCCTCAACTTCATCTATGGGTCCACGATCGTGGAGCAGTATTTTGGCGTGGTCAACGACAGCCATCTGTTGCGCGTCTCGGGGCTGGATGATGCGATGATCGCCAAGGCGATCGGGGCGGCCAAGGCCGATGAATCCCACCTGACCCAGGCCAAGGCGGTCCAGGCGGTGCAGAAGCACCTTCCGGGCAAGCGGTTTTTCGCGATGTACATTCCGCTGGACAACGTGATCTCGACGGCGGCGGAAGTGGCGAAGCAGCGGGCCGGGATGCAGGTGAACCTGCAGGTCCAGCCGGACCTTCAGCCGATCGGCATCGCCGGCTCCACGGACGCCAATGCCCTGCGGTTTGACGGGTATATCCCGGCCGAGTTGGTGCAGAACCTGATCTCCTCGGGGATGCAGGCGATGGGGCAGATGATGCAGCAGCAGAGGTAGGCGGGATGGAAAATGGAAAAGGGTAAATGGAAAATGGAGAACGAACATCCATTTTCCATTTACCCTTTTCCATTTTCCATTATTGCAGTTGTTCGCGATAAAATTCGATCATGCGGGCCAGGCCGTCGCGGCGGGAGATCTGGGGCTTCCAGCCGAGAATCTGGCGGGCGCGGGTGATGTCGGGGCAGCGCACCTTGGGGTCATCCGGCGGCATCGGGCGATGGACGATCTCGCTGGTGCAGCCGGGGACCAGGGATTTGATCTCTTTGGCCATCTGCAGGATGGTCATTTCATCGGGGTTGCCGAGGTTAATCGGCTCGACAAAGTCGCTCTCCATCGTCAGATTGATGCCGCGCACCAAGTCGGAGACATAGCAGAGGCTGCGCGTCTGGCTGCCGTCGCCAAAGACGGTGATCGGCTCGTTGCGCAGGGCCTGGCGGATGAAGCTGATGACGACGCGGCCGTCGTAGGGGTCCATGCGCGGGCCGTAGGTGTTGAAGATGCGGATCAGGCGCGTCGCCACCCCCCTTTCGCGGTGGTAGGCCATGGTGCAGGCCTCGCTGAAGCGCTTGGCCTCGTCGTACATGCTGCGCAGGCCGATGGGATTGACGTTCCCCCAGTAGTCCTCGCGCTGGGGATGGACGGCGGGATCGCCGTAACATTCGCTGGTGCTGGCCATGAGGAAGCGGGCCTCCTTTGCCTGGGCCAGCTCCAGCAGGTTCCAGGTGCCCTGGCTGTTCACCTTGAGCGTTTCGACCTGGTGCTTGACGTAGCCGATGGGCGAGGCGGGTGAGGCCATGTGGTAGATGCGGTCGATCGGACCCTCCAGCTCGAGCGGCTGGATGACATCTCGCTCGATAAACTGATAGCGCGGATTCCCCTCCAGGTGGGCGATGTTGCGCGGGTTGCCGGTCAGGAAATTATCCAGCCCGACGACCTGGTGCCCCTGCTCCAGGAGCAGGTCGGTCAGATGAGAACCCAAAAAGCCGGCCGCGCCGGAGATTGCAATACGCATGTTGTGTTCGTTGCCGGTTGCCGGTTGCCGATCGCCAGTGAGAAGGAAACGGGCAACGGGCAAGCAGCAAGTGGCAACCCCTAGTCTTTGATTCCAAATCGAACGATCGTCAGGATCGCCTTGATCCCATCCTTCCAGGTGATCTTTTTGCCTTCTTCGTAGCTGCGTCCGTAGTAGGCGACGCCCACTTCGTAAATTCGGAGGCGGGGACGGAGGCGGGCGATCTTGGCCGTCACCTCCGGCTCGAAGCCGAAGCGGTCGCACTTGATCTCAATCCGGTCGAGCACCTCTTTTTTGAAGACCTTGTAGCAGACCTCCATGTCGGTCAGGTTCAGGTTCGTGAACATGTTGCTCAACATGGTCAGGAACCGGTTGCCCAGCGTGTGCCAGAAATAGAGCACACGATGCGGCTCGCCGATGAACCGGCTGCCGTAGACCACATCCGCCTTTCCGTCCAGGATCGGCAACAGCAGCTTGGGGTAGTCCGATGGATCATACTCCAGATCGGCATCCTGGATAATGATGATTTGTCCGTCGGCGTGCTTGAAGCCATCCCGCAGGGCGGCGCCTTTGCCCTGATTCACCGGTTTGTGGATGATCTTGAACTCGACCTCCGGATGGAGGCTAGGCAGTTCGTCGAGCTTGGCGGCCGTCCGGTCGGTGGAGCAGTCATTGACGCAGATGATCTGCCGCGTGGCGCCGCGCGGCAATGGTGCGTTGACCACCAGCGCGATGAGGGTCTGGACGGTCTGGGCTTCATTGTACACGGGAATGACGATAGAAACCTTGGGCGCGTTCAAGGGCGCCGCGGCGTCGGCCGGGCGGGCAGGGGCGATCCCCAGGTTATCGGACTGCTGTGCGGCGTCGGTCAAGGCGTCTCTCCAAGCAGAACATCGGCGCATCCTAATCGAGACTTGGGGGGTTTTCCAATCGGGTCGTCGGCCGGGGCAATTTTGGAATTATAGTCGAGAATTCCCTCAAGCCCTCGTGCTCGTGCGCCGATAAACTAAGTGAGGCTGTGGGTCTCCGGCCGTTTCGGCCGGGCAGCCTGATTGCGGGGATCGGTGCAACGGCGAGCACCGATCCCATTTTATTGCGCCCCTGGTTGGCTGGCGGGCAGTTGCGTCTTGAGCAGCGCCGGCGCGATCCAGTTGAAGCGGTCCTGCACCGCGCCGTTGGCGCCGTCATCGACCTCCAGGGTGAGGGTTTTGGCCTGGCCGAGGGGCAACTCCACCACGGGTGAAAGCCATCCCGCCTTCACGCCCGTCCGTTCGTACACCCGCTTCTGATCCAAATAAATCCGCACCGTCACATCGGCCAGCGCGCCGTTGCCGTCGATGGCGTATTGGGTGCGGAACAGCCGGTAGCCGGGAGGGAGATCAAATCGCAACCGGGCGTAGGCATGGACGCCGATTCCCTGGTCGTAGGTTCTGTTGCCAAACCGGATCGGGCCGCCGGTGACGGACTGGTTCATGCGCGCCGGCCAGGAGAGGTCAAAATCGGGGGTCTGGACCGCCTCGGCAGGCTTGAGCGATGAGAGCCACACCACCGGCCCGTTGACCTGCTCGATGGAGACGAGGGCGGCGGCCTGGACGCGATGCTCCGCGCCATCGTCCAGCGTGAGCTGGAGCGTCTTACCCTGCGAGCGGGCGGCGGAAACGGTGAAGATTGAGCCATCGGCGAACGTGAGGCGCAAGGCCCTGGCGGCGGCGGGCTTGGCCTCGCCGGTGGCGGCCAGTTGGAGGCGATGGAGACTGCTTAGGGGAATTTGGGCTGCCTGGCCGTTCACCTGCATGGTGAGGGTCTGGGGGGTCAGGTCGGCGACGATTCCCTTGACCACGTCTCCGTTGTTCAGTTGCGCCTGATCCTCGGCCGGGGCGGGTGCGGCGTCGGAAGGCGGAGCGCCGCGATAGATTCCTTCGATCCGGCGCAGGGGGAGAGTCAGTTTTCCGAGGTCTGGACTGGTCCAGGCGAGGGTTTCTCCGCTCATGCCGGCCGGCTCGCCGGTGAGGCGGTCGCCGTTGGTCAATGCCAGGGAGAGCCCGGCCGGCTGGGTGGTGGGGCTTGCGGGCGATTGGCCGATGGCGACGAAATCCTCCCACGGGACGGTGCGGGTAGCGCCGTTTTGGCGGACCTGAACCCCCTGCTCGCTCAGGCCGGCCCAGTCGGCGGGATGGGCGGTGAGGTCGGCGGTGGTGAGGGTCCAGTCGGCCGACGGGTCGGCGGCGCGGGCCAGGGGGCAGAGGAAGGCCAGACAGAGGAGGATGGAGAGGCGATGCAGCATGGCTCATTCATAGCCGGTGAAGGCGGGGCGTGGCAATGGGTTTGTTTGTCATATCTCGTCTATTTCACCGGATACTTTTTCGCGGTTTTCCGGAGCTTGGCTTCGAAGGCGGCGGGGAGGTCGATTTGCTGGTCGTTCGCCAAAAGCAACAGCGTGAGGAGGCAGTCGCTCAGTTCGTCGGCGAAGGCCTGGCGCCCGGCGGGGGTTTGGAGGTGGGCGTGGGCCTGCTCATCGGTTTGCCAGCGGAAGATTTCCAGCAGTTCGGCGGCCTCGATGCAAAGGTTGGCGGCCAAGTGGCGGGGTGTGTGGAATTCGCGCCAGCGGCGGGCATCGCGGAAGGCGACAGCGCGGGCGGTAAGGTCGGCGAAGGTGGTGTCGGTGGGCATGGCTTGGGTGTGATCATAGCGGGAGGGTGGAATGGGGGAAATGGGTTTAGGGGTTGGGGTCAGGGATGAGGGTTTAGGAAAAGCGAGAAAAGGGACGTGGCCGCAGTGCGTTCGCCGCGGCCACGTCCCCGGAATGGGCGGCTATTACGAATCGGCCCCGGCGCAGCGGTGGCCCTGGGTGGCTTCGAGCGCCTGGCCGGTCTCCAGAAAGCTCTTGAGGCTGGAGAGGATGATGGGCCAGCCGCCGGAGACGGCGTGGATGAGCTTGGAGTCGGGGTGGCCGATCTCGTGGATGACGGTGAGCTTGACCATTTCGCCCTTGGGGTCCAGCTCGTAGGTCATGCGGGAGAAGCCTTCGGCCTTCAGCTCCGGCTTGTATTCGTTGCGCCACTTGAGGACCAGGCGGCGTTTCGGCTCGATCTCCAGGACCTCGCCGGCGTCGGTGACGCTGCCGTCGGGCTTGACCATGCGCCAGGAGGCGCCGGGCGTCCAGTCGGACTCATGGCGGGTCTGGGCGAAGTACTTCTGGGTGAACTGGGGATCGGTCAGCGCCTGCCAAAGTTTTTCCGGCGTGGTGCGAATATAGGTCACATAGACAAAACGTGAGTCACTCATGGGATTCTCCTTTCTCAAGGGTTTTCTTCAGGTCCGCCAGGACGCGCACGCGTCCCCGCTCGTACTTGTGGATCCAGCGGTCGGCGATATCGAGGATCGGCATGGGGTTGAGGTAATGGAGCTTGCGACGGCCGCGCCAGAGGACCGCGACCAGGTTGGCCTCCTCCAGCAGCTTCAGGTGCTTGGAGACGGCCTGTCGGGTCATGTCCATCTGCTCGCAAAGCTGGCCCAGCGTCTGGCCGTTGTCGGCGCGTAGCCGATCAAGCAGTTCCCGGCGTCCCGGGTCAGCCAGGGCTTTGAAGACCTTGTCCATGTCCGAATCCATGGGTTCCATTATGCAACCATTTGGTTGCATGTCAAGAAAAAAAATGAGAACCCCTGGGAATTTTTTTCCCGCCCCGGAGGACACAAATGAACCGGAGGGGAAATCAAAGAAAAATGGAATCCTTGGGACGCTCCATGTCCTTTTTGGCGGATTTTGTCAGGAGCTATAGAGGCAAGCGCGAGGGTGCCGACCGTTCCTGGTGGGCCAAGGCCCACCCTACGACTCCGCACGGGCAAGATGCCCGTGCCACGAATGGTCATTCCCACTCAATCGTCGCGGGGGGTTTGCTGCTGATGTCATAGACGACACGGTTGACGCCGCGGACTTCGTTGATGATGCGGTTGCTCATGGTGGCCAGGACGTCGTAGGGAAGGCGGGCCCAGTCGGCGGTCATGAAGTCCTGGCTTTCGACGGCGCGGACGGCGATGACGGAGTCATAGCTGCGGGCGTCGCCCATGACGCCGACGGTGGCGATGGGGAGCAGGACGGCGAAGACCTGGGCGGTCTTGCGGTAGAGGTTATGGGCGACCAGTTCCTCCAGGACGATTTCATCGGCGTCGCGGAGGATGCGGAGGCGTTCGGGGGTGATGTCGCCGATGATGCGGACGGCCAGGCCTGGGCCGGGGAAGGGGTGGCGCCAGACGAGGGTTTCGGGCAATCCCAGCATTTCGCCCACCTTCCGCACCTCGTCTTTGAAGAGGTCGCGGAGGGGCTCGACCAGTTCAAAGCCGAGTTGTTCGGGCAGGCCGCCGACGTTGTGGTGGAGCTTGATGTTGGCGGCGGTGCCGGCGTGGCCGTGGCCGGACTCGATGACGTCGGGGTAGAGGGTGCCCTGGGCGAGGAATTGCACGCCCTGGATGGACTGGGCCTCGCGTTTGAAGGCCTCGATGAACTCCCGGCCGATGATCTTGCGTTTCTGCTGGGGGTCGGTGACGCCCTTGAGGGCGTCGAGGAACTGCTGGGAGGCGTCGGCCACGCGCAGGTCCACGTGGAAATGGTCGCGAAAGGTGGATTCGACCAGTTCCCGCTCCTTTTTGCGCAGCAGCCCGTTGTCCACGAAGATGCAGGTGAGCTGATCGCCGATGGCCTTGTGCAGCAATGCGGCCACGACGGAGGAGTCGACGCCGCCGGAGAGGCCGCAGATCACCTTGCCCTCGCCCACCTGCCGGCGGACGGAGGCGATGGCCTGTTCGATGAAGTTGCCCATCGTCCAGTCGCCGGCGCAGTGACAGATGTCGTAAAGAAAGTTGTGGAACAGGACATCGCCGCGCGGCGTGTGGGTGACTTCGGGGTGGAACTGGACGCCATAAAAGGGCTGATGGGCATGTCGGGCGGCGGCGTAGGGGCAGGTGGGCGTGGTGGCCAGGGGGATGAACTCCCCGGGCAGGTCGCGGACCTGGTCGCCGTGGCTCATCCAGACGGTGGTTTCACGGGGCAGACCGTGCAGCAGCGGGTCATCGGCCACGACGGTGAGCTTGGCCCGCCCGTATTCGCGGGCGGCGGCGGGATGAATCTGGCCGCCCAGAAGTTGCACGCCCAGTTGCATGCCGTAGCAGATGCCCAGAACGGGCACGCCCAGTTCGAAGAGGCGCGGATCGCATTTGGGGGCGTTGGGGGCGTAGACGCTGGAAGGCCCGCCGCTGAGGATCAGGCCCTTAGGATTGAGCTTACGCAGGTCCTCGATCGGAATATCGGGGCGCACCAGCACACTATAGACCCCCTTCTCGCGGACCCGTCGCGCGATGAGCTGGGCGTACTGGCTGCCGAAATCGAGGATGGGGATGGTGTCCTGCATGGGTGCTGAGTGCTGGTTGGCTATGGCTGAGTGCTGAAATCCTGTTACTCAGCACTCCCCCCTCTTGCCGCCTTGGCCGCGTTCACGGTTCCTCTTCCTCTTCTTCATCCCCGACGTTGGTGATGTCCAGAGGCTGGGGGGTGGGAGCGCGGCGGGAGCGGAAGTCGGAGGGGACTTCCAGGGTTTGGGAAGCATCCTGCCCGGCGGGTCCGGAGAGGGTGTCCACGCTGGACGGCCCGGCGGCTCCGCCGGCCTCGGCGGCCGGTTGGAGCTGGTCATCGGCCGGGACGCCGTCGATCTGGACGATGAAGACGACCGGACCGAGCTGAACCGTGTCGCCGGGATGGACTTCGGCCTCCTGGACGCGCTGGCCGTTGAGGTAGGTGCCGTTGGAGCTGCCCAGGTCCTCAATGCGGAGGGTATCGTTGTCCTTGATAAAGCGGCAGTGCTTTCGGGAGACATCCAGCAGCGGGATCCTCAGATCACAGTCCTCCCGGCGGCCGATGACGGTAATATCACGTGTCACCGAGAAGCTCCGTCGCTCGCCATCGGCCCGAAACATAATCAACACAACTTGCATGCAACCTCGCCTTATACCATAAAAGGGTACCGATAGGCTAACTTTTCACCGTTCGAGGATCAACCACGGGATTTTTTTTAATTCAGGGTCGGCAAAGAGCCCGCCGGGAAGGGATTATGGCCGCATATATCGCCGCAATCGACCAAGGTACCAGTTCCAGCCGGTGCATGATCGTGGGAAGGGAGGGGGTGGCGGGAATGGCACAGCAGCCGCACCGGCAGATTTATCCGAAATCCGGGTGGGTGGAGCACAATCCGGCCGAGATCTGGCAGCGGACGCAGGAGGTGATTGGCGGGGCGATGAAGGCTGCCGGCATCGAAGCCGGTCAGATCGCGGCCATAGGCATCACCAATCAGCGGGAGACGGCTTTGGCATGGGACCGGGCGACGGGGCGCCCCTGCTGCAATGCGATTGTCTGGCAGGACGTGCGCACCGAAGCGTTGTGCGGAGCGCTGGGCCAGGAGCGGTTTCGGGAGCGGACGGGCTTGCCGACCGCCCCCTACTTCTCGGCCACGAAATGGATGTGGATGCTGGAGAACGTCTCGGGGCTGCGGGGGGAGGTGGAGAGCGGACGGGCGATATTGGGGACGATTGACACGTGGTTGATCTGGAACCTGACCGGGCGGCACGTGACCGACGTCACCAACGCCAGCCGGACACTGCTGATGGACCTGCAGCGCTGCGAGTGGGATGGCGAGATTACCCGGACGCTGGGGATTCCGGTGCAGGGGCTGCCCCGGATCGTCTCCTCGAGCGATGCCCAGGCGTTTGGGCAGACGCGGGCGGATGGTCCATTCGGGCGGGCCATACCCGTCACCGGCTGTCTGGGAGACCAGCAGGCCGCGCTGATGGGGCAGGCGTGCCTGTCGCCGGGGCAGGCCAAAAACACCTATGGCACGGGATGTTTCCTGCTGCGGAACACAGGCGAGAGGCCGGTTTTTTCGCGGCATGGGCTGCTGACGACGGTGGCGTACCGGCTGGGGGTGCAGGCGGCGGTTTATGCGCTGGAGGGATCGGTGGCGGTGGCCGGGGCGCTGGTGCAGTGGCTGCGGGACAATCTGGGGCTGATCGGGGCCTCACGCGAGATCGAGGCGCTGGCCCGGAGCGTGCCGGACAACGGCGGGGTCTATTTCGTGCCCGCCTTTTCGGGGCTGTTCGCGCCGCGCTGGCGGAGTGATGCGCGCGGCGTGGTGGTGGGATTGACCCACCAGTCCAACCGGGGGCACATCGCCCGGGCCGCCCTGGAGGCGACGGCGTTCCAGAGTTATGAGTTGCTGGAGGCGATGGAACGCGACTGCGGCGGCGGAGAATCGACGGCGCTGCAGGTGGATGGGGGAATGGTCGCCAATGACCTGCTGATGCAGTTCCAAGCGGATTTGCTGAACCGGCCGGTGGTGCGCCCGAAAATCGCCGAAACGACGGCGCTGGGAGCGGCGTATGCGGCGGGACTGGCGGTGGGTTACTGGAAGGATGCGGCAGCGCTGCGCTCGGCGTGGCAGGCGGATCGGATGTGGACGCCCGGCATGGATCAATCGATGCGGCAACAGCTCCTGGATGGCTGGCGCGAGGCGGTCGAGCGATCGCTGGGGCTGGGGTAGGAGACATTCATCTTCCGCGCGCTCATTACACGCCGCTGGGGTAGGCCTCGGGGACTTCGCGGAGACGGCTGGTGGGGGCATGCTCCAACGGTTCAACCGCGCGGGTCTGGTCGAAGTGGATCACGGCGTCGAACTGGTCGGCCAGATGGGCGTTGAAATAGTGGCTGAGCCGCTCGGATTGAGGACGGTAAATGACGCCGATTGCCCGCTCCAGCCTCGGGATATTGAGGGCGTCGGCCAATGGTCCGGCATTGCGCAGGAGCAGCAGGAAGCGATTTATGCCGGTATCGTGGAAGAGGCGTTCGTAGCTGGCCGGGAGGGAGGGGCGGACGTCCTTGAGATCGGCCGGCTCATCCCAGTTGTCGGCGGCGGTAACGGTGCCGGTGTGGGTGGTGAATCCGACGTTGAAGACGTCGGGACCATGGCTCTGGCGGAGGAGCTGGCCGACGTTGAGTTCCCCGCCGCGGCCCATTTCGGTGGCGCGGGCGTCCCCCAGGTGGGAGTTGTGGGCCCAGAGGACCATTTTGGCGCCCGGATGGAGCTGGTCGAGGTACTTGAGCAGTTCATCCACGGTGTCGGCCATGTGCTGGTCGCGCAGATTCCAGGAGGAAACCCGGCCGTGGAACATCGAGCGGTAGTAATGCTCGGCGTTTTTGATCAGCCGGGCATTTTGCCGCGCGTGGAAGTAGGCATCTTCAGCGGGTGGGCCGCCGAAGCGGGTAAACTCCTCGGCGTGCTGCTGGAGATCGACCAGCTGCTGGACGGCCTGATCCTCGCAGGAGCGGCCCAGATCGAAGCCGGCGGCATAGCCGTAGGCCTGGGGATCTTCGCCGAAATTCTCGAAGCAGGCATAGCGGAATCGGGCGCGGGTGGCGGCGGCGTGATCGGTGGCGTCAAGGTATTCCAATACCTGGGCGATGGAGCGGTAGAGGCTGTAGAGGTCCATGCCGTAGAAGCCGGCCCTGGGCCGATCGGCGGGAAGCGCATCGTTGTGCGCCCGCAGCCAGCCCACAAAGTCGAGCACATCGGCGTTGCGCCACATCCACTGGGGAAAGCGCCGGAAGCCGGAGAGGGCTTCGGCGGCGTCGGCATCGCCGGGATGGCCTCGCACATAGCGGTTGACGCGGTAGGCGTCGGGCCAGTCGGCCTCAACCACAACGGCGGTGAATTCCTTCTCTTCAATGAGCCGTCGGGTGATCCGGGCGCGGGCATGGTAGAACTCGTGGGTACCGTGGGAAGCTTCGCCCAGCAATACCAGGCGGGCTGAACCGATTGCCGCCAATAGGGGATCGTAGTCGCGGGATGCGTTGTCCAATGGCTGGGCCTGGTCCCGGAGAGCCTGAAGGAGTTGGGAATCGGTCATGAGGTTGCTCCAGCTGAGTCAGATGCAAATAGGGGGAGCAATAGGGATGCCTCGGTCCCCTGGAAAGCAGGCAGGCCGACAAAATTTCTCATTGTGCAAATGGGAGAATGAGGGGTATAGGAAGTTTTCCAATCCTTTCACCTTCCCCAAGGAGGTCCTAATGCGATCGAATCGACTCTCCCATTCCCTGCAATTGCGAGGCGCCCGGCTGGCCGTGGGAGTGGCGGCGGGCCGGAAGGCGGGGAGAATCGCCGGGGAGAACGGTTCATCGGCGGCCGGGCTATAATCGGGTGGAGGTATGGGCTATGGACCTGGGTGGATTTCATCATCTGACGGCGGTGAGCGCCGATGCGAAGGGGAACAAGGCGTTTTACACCGGGCCGTTGGGCATGCGCCTGGTGAAAAAGAGCGTCAATCAGGATGACGTCTCGGCGTATCACCTGTTTTATGCCGACGGGCGGGGATCGCCGGGAACGGACATCACCTTTTTTGACTGGCCCAGCCGGCCGGAGCGGCGCGGCACCAACGCGATTGTGCGCACGGGACTGCGGGTTGCGCCGGCCAGCCTCCCCTATTGGAAGGACCGGCTGGCGGAATTGAAGTTGAAGCACGGGCCGATCGTTGAACGGGATGGACGCGAGGGGATTGACTTTGAGGACCCGGAAGGGCAGCGGCTGAGCCTTGTGGGCGATGCCGGCGGTCCGCCGGCCCATGCGTGGCATCGGAGCCCGGTCCCGGCGGAGCACCAGGTGCGGGGGCTGGGGCCGATCACGATCAGCGTGCCGGCGCTGGAGCCGACGGCCGAAATTTTGACGGAGGTGATGAACCTGCGCCCGGTGCGTGAATACCGCGGCATTCCGGAGGCGGCCGACGCGGCGGTGCATGTCTTTGCGATGGGCGCTGGAGGGCCGGCGGCGGAGCTGCACGTGGCGGTGGAGCCGGGGTTGCCGCGGGCGCGGCTGGGAGCGGGCGGGGTGCATCACGTGGCGTTTCGCGTGCCGACGTTTGAGGCATATGACCAGTGGAATGAGCGGTTGCAGACGATGGGAATACCCTCCAGCGGGCCGGTGGACCGGTTCTACTTCCGAAGCCTCTATTTCCGGGAGCCCAACGGCATTCTGTTTGAGCTGGCGACGGATGGGCCGGGGTTTGACGCCGATGAGCCGATGGACGCGCTGGGCGAGCATCTGGCGCTGCCGCCGTTTCTGGAGCCGAGGCGGGCGGAGATCGAGGCGGGATTGAAGCCGTTGTGATATCGGCGGAGGGTTAAGCATGGATGGCGATCCGCATGCGAATCAGCCGCTGCTGCATCGCGGGCCGGAGGCGGCGCGTGGGGTGCTGGTGATGGTGCATGGGCGCGGGGCGACGGCTCAGAGCATCCTGTCGCTGTATGATGAACTGGCGGAGAAGTCGGTCGCGGCGGTGGCGCCCCAGGCGGCGGGGGGAACCTGGTATCCGCATTCGTTTCTGGCGCCGACGGAGATGAATCAGCCATATCTGGATTCAGCGCTGCACCGGCTGGCGTCGGTGGTGAAACAACTGCTCGGGTCGGGACTGGAGAGCCGCCGTATCGGACTGCTGGGGTTTTCGCAGGGAGCATGCCTGGTGAGCGAATTTGTGGCCCGTCATCCGCAGCCTTATGGGGCGGTGATGGTGCTGAGCGGCGGATTGATCGGGCCGGAAGGAACAAAACGAAACTATGCGGGGTCATTGGCAGGGGTGCGGGTTTTCCTGGGCTGCAGCGATCCGGATGCGCATGTTCCGTTTTCGCGCGTCGAGGAGACCGGGAAGGTGCTGGAGCGCATGGGGGCGGCGGTGGACGTGCGGCGGTATCCGGGAATGGGGCACACGATCAACCAGGATGAGTTGGAGGCGTGCCGGTTACTGGTGAAGGAACTGGGGCGCGACCGGGGGTGATTCATGAACCGCGATGCCGATTACATGCGGCAATGTGAGGCGCTGGGACGGCAGGCGGCCGAAAACGGCAATGCGCCGGTGGGGTCGCTGGTGGTCCGGGGGGAGGCGGTGGTCGCCCAGGCGGGCGAGGCGGATCGGAGCAAGAACGATGTCACCTGCCATGCCGAGATCGAGGCGATCCGGGAGGCGGTGCGGCGGCTGGGGACGCGGGACCTGTCCGACTGCATCCTCTATTCCACCCATGAACCGTGTGTCATGTGCGCCTATGCGATCCGGTATTACCGAATCGGGAAGGTGGTGTATGGGAAGGCGGTGCCCTATCTGGGGGGCGTGACGTCGGCCATGCCGCTATTAACGGCCACCAACGTGCCGCCGACATGGGGCGGCGCGCCGGTGGTGGTGCATTGGGATGAATCGGAAGTCAGGTGATGCGGCGTCGCAGGTCGGCGATGGCGGCCGGGCGGTCGTTTTGGGCGAAGATGCCGCTGGCGACGACGAACCATTGAACGCCGGCGTCGGCCGCCTGGCGGATGGTTTGGGCATTCAGGCCGCCATCCATTTCCAGACGCTGGTCGGGGCGGAGGCGTTTTCGGATGATCTGGGCCTTGGGAAGGACTTCGGGCATGAATGCCTGGCCGGAGAAGCCGGGAACGACGGACATGATCAGCACGGTGTCCACGTCATCAAGGGCTGGGAAAATGGATTCAACCGGCGTGGCGGGATTGAGGGTGATGCCGGCGCGGCAGCCGAGGCGGCGAATCTGGCGGGCGGTGTCGGCCGGGTCCTCGACGGTTTCCACATGGAAGGTGATGCCGTTGACGCCCGCCTTGGCGATGGCGGGCGAGTAGCGCAGTGGGTCGGAGATCATCAGGTGGGCGTCGAGATAGACGTCGGTCGCCTTGCGAGCCGCCTGGCAGATGACGGGGCCGAAGCTGATGTTGGGGACGAAATGGCCATCCATGACATCAAGGTGGAGAAAGTCGGCGCCGCCGGAAAGCACCTGATTGATCTCCGCGCCGAGTTTCGTGAAATCGGCCGAGAGAATCGAGGGGACGATCTGGGGGGCGGTGGTGGTGAAGGGGTCGTGCGGCATGGTTCGGTCGGCAAGGTGGGATTTATCTCAGGATGATGGATGAGATCAATCCCTGGAGGGATAAATCCCACTCTGCCGCTCCCTTGTTCAATCCAAAATGTCCAGTGTCGAGAAGTGCCCCTTCTCCAGGAATTCCAGCGACGCCCCGCCGCCGGTGGAGACGTGGGAGACTTTGTCGCTGAGGCCCAGTTGCTCGATGGCCGCGGCGCTGTCGCCGCCGCCGATGATGCTGATGGCATTGTTTTTGGCGGTGGCGTCGGCGACGGCCTGGGCGATGGCCTGGGTGCCGGCGGCGAAGGGCTTTTTCTCAAAGACGCCCATGGGCCCGTTCCAGATGATCGTCTGCGCCCGGGCGATTTCGGCGGCATAGGCCTGGCGGGTTTTGGGGCCGATGTCGAACCCTTCCATGTCGGCGGGGATGTTCCCTTCCACCACCTGCGTCTGGGCGTCGTCGGTCATCCGGTCGCTGATGACGGTGTCGACGGGGAGCTTGATCTTGCCGGCGGCCTTGGCCAACAGGTTCTTGGCCAGGTCCACCTTATCCGGCTCGACCAGGCTCTTGCCGACCTGCTTGCCCTGGGCCAGGAAGAAGGTGTAGGCCATCGCCCCGCCGATCAACAGCGTGTCGGCCTTGGGCAGGAGCTGTTCGATGACGTTGATCTTGTCCGAGACCTTGGCGCCCCCCAGGATGGCGACAAAGGGGCGTTTGGGGTTGGCGACGGCATCGCCCAGAAATTTCAGTTCCTTCTGGATCAGGAAGCCGACGGCGCGGGGCTTGCCGGCCATCGCCTGGGCCGCGCCGAAGGTGCTGGCGTGCTCGCGGTGGGCGGTGCCGAAGGCATCGTTGATGTAGATGTCGCCGAGCTTGGCGAGTTGGCGGGCGAAGTTGGGATCATTCTTCTCCTCCTCCCCGTGGAAACGGAGGTTTTCCAGCAGAAGAACCTGGCCATTCTGGAGAGCGGCGGCGGCGGCTTCGGCCTGGGGGCCGATGCAGTCGTCGGCAAACTGAACGGACTGGGCGAGCAATTCGCTCAAGCGTTTCTGCACGGGCTTGAGGGAATACTTGGGATTGACCTGCCCCTTGGGCCGGCCCAGGTGGCTCATCAGAATCAGCCGTCCGCCGCGGTCGATCACGCTTTTGATGGTGGGCAGCGCCTGGGTGATGCGCCGATCGTCGGTGATGGTTTCGCCCTCGAGCGGGACGTTGAAATCGACGCGCATCAGCACGCGTTTGCCCTGAACATCCAAATCCGTCACATTTTTGGTTGCCATTTGTATTCTCCTTGGGAGGCCGATGGGGATGCTAGGGGAGATGGGAGGGAAGTCAAGAATGGGGAGGATACAAACGTGCCCAAATCTGCCTATAATTATCCATCCAGGAGCAACAAGCCGGGAGGCGCAACATGGCAAGTTTGGCCTTAAATGACGAGCAGGTAATTCAACTGGTCGAGCAGCTTTCCCCCGAAGGCAAACGGCGCGTGATGGGAAAACTCAACGCCGAGCGGGATGCCTGGTGGGAACAGGTCGCCAGCCAGGGTGAACAGGACATGCGCCGGCTGGCCAGGAAGCGCGGCGCGGACTGGGACGCCATGAGCGATGCCCAGCGCGAAGCTTTCGTTGATGAGCTGCTGCATGAGCGGTTGTGAAATTCAATGTGATCTTCACCATGATGGAACGTGGCATCGCAAGAGGCGGATAGGAGCCGTCACGGACAAGCATCCGCCCGAATACCCATCATGAAAGCCGTCTTTGACACCAATATCCTGTTCTTGGGCGTAGGTTGGCGCGGCGCACCGCATCGATGCATCCAATCCATCCGCCGCGGCCCGTGCCAGCTGATTCTCTGCCGGGAAATTCTGGATGAACTGCAGGAAAAACTGGTGACCAAGCGGAGCATGCCTCCGGAGAATGCGGCGGAGATTGTCGAGGAAATACGCGCCTTGGTGAGGATGGTCGAAATTGAGGGGGTGGTGCATCAAATTGAATTCGATCCGGATGACGACATGGTGCTGGAATGTGCCATAACGGGCGGCGCGGATTGCATCGTGAGCGGCGACCATCATCTGCTCGATCTCGGATCGTGGCGGGGGATTGCCATCGTCACGGCAGGGGAATTTTTGGGAAAAGAAGAAACACATGGCTGAACCATTGAAGCGTAAATTCACGTTCTCCGATCTTCGCCAGGCCCGGGAGGCGGGGCAGAAGGTGGCGATGCTGACCTGTTACGATTTCACGACCGCGCGGCACATGGCGCTGGCCGGGGTGCCAATGCTGCTGGCCGGGGATTCGGCCGGGAACGTGGTGCTTGGGTATGACAGCACGCTGCCGGTGTCGCTGGAATTCATGATCGAGATCACGGCCGCGGTGCGTCGGGGCGCGCCCGAGGCGCTGGTGATCGGGGACATGCCTTTTGGTTCCTACCAAGCGTCGCCGGCCCAGGGGGCGAAAAACGCCTTTGCGATGATCCAGCGATCAGGGTGCGACGGGGTGAAGCTGGAGGTGGGCCGGGGGCATGCAGCGCTCGTGGAGCGTCTGGCGGATGCGGGAGTGGCGGTGATGGCGCATCTGGGATTGCGGCCGCAGGCGGTGGGACTGCTGGGGGGGTACAAGTTCCAGGGACGGACGGCCCGGTCAGCGCGGCAAATCGTCGATCTGGCAGCGCGGATGGAGGAAGCGGGAGCGGCATCCATTTTGCTGGAAGCGGTTCCCCCGGAGGTGTCGGCGGCGGTGGTGAGGGCGACGCATGTGCCGGTGATCGGATGCGGGGCGGGACCGGCCTGTCATGGGCATGTGGTGGTCACGCCCGATGCGCTGGGATTGACGCCGCGGGCCCCGAGATTTGTGCCGCGCGTGGGTGAGTTGGCCAGGCCCCTGACCGAAGCGCTGGGGGCATACGTGGATCAGGTCGCCTCGGGCGCTTATCCCGCTGAAGCGCATCTGTATGAAATGCCGCCGGAAGAAAAGGCGGATTTCCTCCGTAGCTTGTCATCATGACTGGAGCGTATGTTATTCTACTTGCGGGGGGAGACTTGGTCGGCATCCGTCGCGATCGCGGCGTCTGCCCGAAGGATGACTGAAAATTCAAGGAGATTCACATGAAATCACTAAGCCGCTCAATCGGGGTTTTGATCATCGCCGGGGCCGCCACAGCAGGCGGCTTTTTTGGCTTTAATCTGTTGGAAAATGCAAGGTTTGCATTGGCCGAGCAGAAGGTGGAGACGACCCGCGAAGGGCTGTCGCAGATCGAGAATCTATCCAACATCTTCCGCTACGTCGGCAAGGTGGTGGAGCCGTCGGTGGTAAACATCAACGTGAAAAAGACGATCCATGGCGCCAGGCGCATGCCCTTCGACGAACGATTCTTCCGGCGCTTCTTCCCGGACCAGGATGGAGATGGGCAGCCGGACATGCCCCAGATGCCGGAACAGGACCGGATTGAGATCGGCACCGGCAGCGGGCTGATTGTGGATGTGGATGGAAACAAGGGATACATCGTCACCAACAACCACGTGGCCGGCGGGGCGACGGAGATGGAAATCACGCTGGCCGACGGGCGCGTCATCAAGGACGGCAAGCTGGTGGGGGCCGATCCCAAGAGCGACATCGCGGTGGTGGAGATCACGGCCGACCATCTGATTCCGGTCAAGTGGGGCAACAGCGACCAGGTGCAGAAGGGGGACTGGGTGCTGGCGTTCGGCAGCCCGTTTGGGTACGTCGGCTCGATGACCCACGGGATTGTCTCGGCCCTCAATCGCACGAGCGTGGGGATTCTCGGCCCGCAGGGGTATGAGGATTTCATCCAGGTGGATGCCCCGATCAATCCCGGCAACAGCGGCGGGCCGCTGGTGAACATTCACGGCGAGGTGATCGGGATCAACACCGCCATCGCCACGCGCTCGGGCGGATTTCAGGGGATTGGATTCGCCATCCCCTCCAATCAGGCCAAGGCGATCTACAAGCAGATTCGCGAACACGGGAAGGTGACGCGCGGCTGGCTGGGCGTGAGCATCATGGATGTTTCCAAGAACCAGGACCTGGCCCAGAGCTTCGGCTACAAACAGTCCAACGGGATTCTGGTGCAGCAGGTCTTCCCCAACACCCCTGCCACCGGCAAGCTGAAGGCCGGCGACATCATCATGGGACTCGATGGCAAGCCGGTGCAGTCGGTGCAGGAGCTGCGCTACGCGATCGCGATGACCTCGCCGGGGGATGAGGTGACGCTGAAGATTTATCGCGACGGCAAAGAGCAGAATGTGAAAATCAAGCTCGGCGCGCAGCCGGAAAACGTAATGGCGCTGGTCGGCGGCGGGCAGGGCGAGGAACAGGCCAACCCCAGCGCGCAACAGGGAAGCGAAGCCCTGGGGCTGAAGCTGACCAACCCGACCGATGCGCTGCTGAAGCGTTTTCAGTTGCCCGCTAACAGCAACGGGGCGCTGATCGTGGCGGTGGCCCCGAATTCTCCCGCGGCCGAGGTGGGGCTGCGTCCGGGTGAATTGATCACGAAGGTGGACAACAAGGACGTCAGCAACGCCCAGGAGGCGGCGGCTGCGCTGGGAAAGGCCGACCTGAACAAAGGCCTGCGCATGTATGTCGTCGGCCGGCAGGGCGCGCGGTTCGTGTTTGTGAAGATTGAGAAATAGTTGACGCCAGGCGACAGATAGAACCGTCGGGCATGATTTTGCATGCCGGGAGCGGAATGGACTTCCCGGCATACAAAATCACGCCCGACGGCTTTTTATGCCTCCAGCGGCGCTTCGGGGACGCCGGAGAGATCGATCGCACGCGGCTGAACCTTGCGGTAACCGAGTTGGCGCACGACCTCCAGCACTTCGGTCCATGTGGGATAGAGCCGCTTGTTGACCTTCTTATAGGTGTCGATGGCCCTGATGAACTCGAACTGGGCATCGTTCATCTCCCCCTCCTCCGCCTCGCGACGTTCGTCGGAGCGGCGGCGTCCGGGCCCGCGGCGGCGTTCCAGGCCGGTGCCGCGGCGATCCAGCCCGCTGCGGCGTTCGGCGCCGGCATAACCGGATTCGGCGGCAGGCTTTTGCCGTCGCTCCAGGCCGCAGCGCCGGTCCACCTCGCTCTTTCGGCGGTTGGCTCCCCTTTCGGAGCGTGGGGGACACGGCTCCGGCTCCAGCGGCTCCAGCACCGCTTCCAAGGCTTCCAGTTCCAACTCATCCGCTGCTTCCACGGCCATATGGGACATCATGACACCTCTCCAGGGACTCATCGTCCAATGAAGGGGGCGGCTTTATTTCCTCCCGACGGAATTCAACGGGCCTTGGAGACGATCCGCACATCCTGCTCCTTGTGCTCGCGCACGGGGCCGGAGAGATGAAGGCTGTACTGGCGGAGCATCCAGAGCTCGGGAATGATCTCGGAGACCAGCTCGCCATGGTCGAAGACGCGCACGACGGAGCTTTCGGAGACGACGACGGCGACAGCCTGGGTTTGGTGGGTCATGGAGGCGGCCGCCATGTGGCGGCTGCCCAGCCCCAGGGGAAGCTTGAGTCCTTCGGAGGTGGCATTGAGATAGCGGCAGGCGGAGATGACAACCCCGTCGCCTGATACGATGAACGCGCCATCGAGCTGGGCCAGTTCCTTGATGGTTTCGCGGGTGTCGTGATTGATGATCCGCTTGGCGTCGTAGGGATGCCCCTGAAGGGGATCGAGAATGAGGCTGCGGGAGCGGCGAAGGACGGCGGGGCTGTCGCCGACGATGAAGAGGGTGCCGATTTTGCGTCCCTCTCGCCCCTCACGGGCGATCTCAACGGCCAGCACGACGACGGCCTCGAGCACCTGGCGGTCGATGTCCGCTTTCAGCCGGCACAGATCATCGAACCAGGCGGAGGCGATCTTCATAACGTCAGAATACGCCTAGGGGGCGAATTTGATAATGCTCGATTGACGCGCAGGCAAACATCTGCATATTGTTGACCGACCGGCCCCATCGTCTAGAGGCCTAGGACACCGCCCTTTCACGGCGGCGACAGGGGTTCGAATCCCCTTGGGGTCATCGCCCGGTTTCCCGAAATGGCGGGAAACCTCGACTTTTACGGGCGTTTTTTGCGTTTTTCCCATTTCGTGTTTTCCTTCATTTTCCCCCGTTTTGCCGGTCGGGCGCACCGCTTTTTGCAGCGCTTTTTCAAAGTGTTCTTCCCTCACTTGGAGGTAGTGCCGCCGGGCGACTTCCGGGCTGTTCCCGATCCACGCGCAAACCACCTGAATCGGGAATTGTTCGGCCAGTTCGGTTTCACGGGTGGAGCGAAGATTCTGGAACAGCTTGGGCCAGGGATTGATCCCGGCTCGCTCCAGGATGCGTCCCATCATGGTTCGCAGGTTGGTGGCGGTGCCCAAGCCGGGAAGTATTTTGCTCTCCCCCGCTTCAGCCGCCTCAAACGCCTTCAGCAGATGAGCGTGAATTTCCGGGAAAATGGGAATGATCCGCAGCGGCTTATTTTGGTCGGCTGTCTTGGGGCTGTAGACCGTCAGCCGGTTCCGTTCCCAGTCCACACCACACCATCGCAGCGCCGCCAGTTCAGAGGGACATCGCAAGCCCCCCCACCGACAGAGCGCGAAAATCAGCCGCCACCGATCATCGGGGCAAGCGGCCAGCACTTGATGGGCCGTGGCCTCGCCGATGAAATGGAGTCGTCCGGCGTTCTCCTGGCTCCCCGCCTTCATTTCGTCGAAGGGGTTTTTCTCGATCCACCCCCACCGCTTGGCCGCGTTAAAAAGCTGACGGGCGGTTTTGATTCGCTTGGAAATGGTGGCCGCCGCATACCCCCGGTTCGACAGGGTGTTTCGCCACTTTTCCGCATCCAAAATCCGAATCGCCCTTACATCCCTGCCGCTTCCCCACTGGCTTAAAAGGTCGTCCGTCGTCTGTTTGAAGGTGGTGACGGTTCCAGACTTGCGGGGCGATGCGTAAAACTGCTCGACCAGCTCCCCCAGCGTATGCCGCTCCGCCGCCTGCCGGATGATCCCCGCCGCTTCCATCCGCTTGCGCAGGCTGGCGTCGATGCTGGTGGTCCATTTCATCGCCTCTGCATCCTCGATCCCGCTGGCGCCGGCGCGTGCCAGCCGTTCGATCCAGACCTTGACCTGCCGGGCCTGGTCGAGCGTGATCTTGCCAAGGCGGATTGTGTGCCGCTTGCCGCCGCTGGTGATCTGAATGGCCTTGCGACCGCCGGGTTGTTTGAGGAGGGATGCCATTATTGTTCCAGGTATTCCAGCAGCTTCCGCCTTGTGAACAGCCACTTGCGCGGCCCGATCTTTTTATGCGGGATCGGACACTGGGGGCTTTGCAGCAGCTTCCGCAGCGTCGGCGCGCTCATGCGCAGCAGGCGGGCCGCTTCCTTCTGATTGAGCACCGCTTCCTCAGCCACGGTTGATCTCCTGCACGTTGACCCGGACGAAACTTTCTCCGGTTTCCAGCGGGTCCTCATGCTGAATGAGCAGGGTTTTGATCTGCTTGTCGTTTTCATAGACGCCCGCTTTCTCCAAGGCATCCAGCAGCGATTTAAGCCCGTTGTCGATATCCAACTCGTGATGCGGCTGGGGGTAAACCCGGATGCTCATTCGCAAGCGGCCACTTTGCTTTTGCACCTGCTCGGCACGACACAGCATCGCCACCGCCTCACGAAACCGCCGGCCCCGGCTGCTGATGTAAACCTTCCCTCTGGCACGCCGGTAGTAACGATTGAGCGACGGCGGCATGGGCAATCTGATGTCGAGCATGGGGCCTCCGTTCCTTGCTGATCTGCGTTCAAAGCTCCGGGCACGACTCGAACGTGCATCTTGAAGAGCAAACGTCCACTGCTCTACCAGTTGAGCTACCGGAGCCACCAGGCAAGCGGGTTGTGGAGCCCTCGCCTGGGATGATTCAAAAGCCTGCCGGGCCAATGGGGAACCCGGCAGGCCAGGGAAAGAAGCATCATGCCGCTTCTTCGCGCCGCCAGGGCGCCCGCGACTGCGTGGTCGGAGCCTGCGTCGGCGCCGTACCCGACTTGGGCTCGTACCCCTTTATTTCGTTGGACAACTCCCCATTGTCGTCCCGCTTGTAGCACTTGACCTTGATGAGCATGGGCAGGTTGTGGAGGTCGATGGAGTCCTTGGGGTTCTTCACCCCCGTCGCCTCGCGTATCGCCGCCAGTTCGCCGCGGGCGATCATCACCGCCTGGGGGCTCTTGTTCTTTAGATTCAGCCGGGCAAACACACAGCGGCCCTTGTAGTCGCCTTCGGTCACTTGAAACTTCAAATCCAGGTATTCGCCGTCGTTCGCCTTGGTCGGCTTCATCGCTGATTCAACGATCATGGCTACATATTTGCCATCCGGAATGGCTTCCAGAGGCTTGCTCGGCTCGTCGGTCGGATCATACATTCCAGTTAAGTCAGCCATTTTATGGCTCCTTTCAAAAAGAGGTTTCAGTTCAAACGTTCACATTTCAACCGCTCATGCCGCCTGGGCTTCGGCCGTTTCTGGCTTGGGCTGGACAGCAGGTTCGTCGTCCGGCAGATAGGCGTATTCCTTGATGCTCGTCCAGGTCATGGGCAATTCCGCCGGCATCCCGTAGCGATTCTTGGCCAGAACCACGTTCGTTTTTTCAGTCTGGAAAACCCGGTTGCCTCCGCTCATATGGGCGTACAGAACGGCGTCCGCCCATTCGGTGAACATCGGCAGCAGCCACTCGGGAATGTCCGGAGAGGCCGTTTGCAGGTCATAGCCCTCCGGTGTTTTCATTTTGAGGTTGGCCGCGTGCGCCAGAATCAGAATCGCCGTTCCGTTGTTGTTGATGGCGTTGAGCATCGGCAGCAGGTCCAGGGAAACGATGTTCTGCACGATGTCGCGGGCCTTGAAATACCCCCCGTGACTCGATCCGATTGTGTTGAGAATGGACCCTTTGGCCTTGGAGTCCATATCAATCGTCACATGCTCGATGATGCGCGTCAGCATCCAGTCGATGGTGTCGATGGCCAGTGTGGCGGGGCCTTGCCCGGCAGGAAGCTGGGCAAACTCCACCAACCACTTGCGCATGTCAGGCCAGGTCGATAGATAGGGCGTCCGTTTCAGGCCGGGAATGTTCCCCGCTCCGTTCTCGCAGTCGATCAGAATGGCATTTGCCGATCTGGCCAGTGTGGTCTTGCCAATGCCCGCCTCGCCGCTGACAATCAGCTTTGGGGGCATGGGCGATGTGCTCTCGATAATCGTGTCCAACAGTCCCATTGTGTTGCTCCTTTCTATTTTTGATAGATATTCCTCAAATCCCTCGACCGGCTCCTCGGGGCCGTCCGTCCACCAGTCGCCTTCACCTATGACAGTCTCCTTTACGCCGTCAGCGTCCGAACCTCCTCATAGCCGGTCGGCCATTCACCCCGGTCGCGGCATTCCAGCAGCCGCACGATGGCCGCCTCGTTCTCGGCCTGGGCGATGTCCAGACAACCCGTATCCAGCGTCCAGACGCCGCAGCGGAACGGCTCTTTCTTCTCCACGGCGATGATATGGACGGGGGCGAGCCAGCCCGTGGCGGCGGCCAGCATGGCGCGATAGAAGGCCATCTGGTACAGATACCGAAATCGCTTGGCGTCGGCCTCGAACCATGTCAGATCGTCGCAGGTTTTCAGGTCCACGATCCCTTCGGCCGGGTTGATCCAGTCGAACCGCGATTGCGATGGACAGCCGCGGTACTCGGTGCGCACCACCCGCTCGGCCATCCCATCATCCACCAGCATCGCCGCCTTCATGTTGCGCTGGACGCCGGCGCTCATCTCGGCGATCAGGGCATATTGATCGTCCGTCAATCCGGCCTTGCCCTGTTCCGCTTCCCAATCACTCCATGCCTTCGTGCCTTGGCCGTACGGCTTTCCAGTTTTTTCGTTGACTGGCCCGCCAAAAGCGTAGCTGGCCTCAAACGCCTCATGGCCTTCCAGAATCAGCTTGTGCGCCGCTCGCCCCACGAGGAACGCCGGCGTGTCCTGCCGCTTGATGCCCGCCGCGACCGTGCGGTGATAGCCGTAGGGGCAGCGAACGAAGTCGGCCAGCAGGTGGGAGGAAAGGTATTCCCCCGCCTTGGCGTGGTATTCGGCCTCGGGCTCGATCAGCAGCGAGTCGAGCTTGGGTTTAGGTGTTGTCACTCGGTCGATCACTCGACCCCAGTAGTTGCATGCGTCTGTTTCGGTCATTGCGATTGCTCCGTTCCTGTAAGATTCCCAAATAGCGGGCCAGGGAGTCGAACCCTGTTACCGGGGTTATGGGCCCCGGAAGATCACCAGACCTACCGCCCGCAATCGCTTTAGCTCATCCCATCAAACCGCTCGGCATGCAGCACCCGGTCGTCCTCATCGTGGTCGTCAGGATGCTCCGGACGGTCGGTGTCCCTGACCATCAGTTTTTCGTCGTCGGTCAGGCGGTAGGGCCGCTCGGACGCCAGGCGGTAGCGGACGATGTTGATTTGTTCTCGACTCATGATTTATGTGGTAAAGATCGTAGATGCGTTCAGGAGTTCGACGTAGATTTGAGGTTGTCGTATTTCACGCCCTTAGCCTTGCGCTCCTCAAATGCGTTCGACGCCTCGCACAATTTGCTCAGCAGCCCCGACATCGCTTCGATCTGCTTTCGCTGCTGAGCAATGATCGCATTAGCGTTGCGCAACGAGTTCATGAGATACTCGCCCGTCACACCTTTGTAATCCGACCTGAACCGATCCCGTTCCGCGACCGCCTTCTTGAGCACGCTCTTGAGGGCGTCAAAATCCTTCTCGATATCTTCCCACTGATCCATGACCTGCTCCTTTCCCTTGCCACATCCCCCATAAACGCATTAAGTGTTACAGACGCACTTGGATTTCTTGGCTTTCGACGCTTTGGGGGTCGATTGCTGTTGTGCGCCCTGCCGGCGGCGCTCATACTCCAACTCGGTGAGGCGCTCGAGGACAAGCCGCCCTGCCGTCTGCGTGGCGGTGGCATCGCCCCGATACTGTTGCTCTTGGGCGACCAGCCGCCGGAGATAGCTATCAGTGATTCGAATGTCTTTGGGCGCGTTGCTCATACTTGGTTCCGGTTGTGGAAGTATTATGGAAGACAAACTGGCAGAAGTCAAGCCTTCTCTTCCAAAAATTTACCGTCGATCTTCCAGTATTATTCCAACCCCTTGTGTAATATATGGTTGTGGCGAAAAAAAAAGTTGGGATTTGGATGGATGAACGTGTCGCGGACCGACTAGACAAGCTCGCCGATCAGTTCGACGGGCTTAAAGGAGAGTTGGTCGCCGCCGCCGTCGAAATGTTCCTGTCTGCTGACCCAGCAGACCAACAAAAGGCGCTGGAGGCGGTCATGAAGGCGAAGGTAGCCCGCCTTTTTGAGTCAGCCACTTCAATCGGCGTCATTGGTGGCCGTACTCCGGCCACCAGGGCCAAGGAAGCACATAGTAGGTCGTCCCGGAAACCGTCATCGGAACGCTCCGGCGCCGGCGACAATGACGATGAGTTGTAGGCATCGCCACGGGGGCGGTTCGGCGCGCCTGGGCGATGGTGCCGGCCAGGAGGTTACGGAAGGGCTTGGAAAAACGGATTTCACGGGTGGTATGGTCGATCACGGCGACCCGCTCGACGCCATTGAGGAACTGCCGTTCCCGGCTAAAGACGATGCGGTAGCTCCGCCCATTGATCCGTTTGGTCATCCTTCCATCCCGTAAGTGACTGTGCAAAGGTTAGCGAGGAGTTTGGTTGAGGTCAAGTTTTTAGTGGCGATTCATTGGCTGCTGTGAAGGAGGATGGGATGGTTGTTTACAGGAATCTCGCCTTGTGCATTGTGGCGATCATGCTTGTGGGCGCGGCGCCGGCGACAAAACCCACGAACAAGCCTGCGAAGGTCCCCACGCAGACACAAAGGGTCATCACTTATCGCCGCCTAGAGCGGATCATTGAACGGCTTCCGAGAAATCTGTGGCCAGAAAGGGGAGGGCGATGGACCAACTTGCATATTGCGCGCGCCAACGACTGGATGAGAGAGCATATGGTGGGAAATCGCGTGATGATTAAGGTGTACCCGATCCTCCTGTCCACTCAGAAGGAAAAAGAAAGCGAAATGGCTCGGGCCATATGTGAATACAATGTTGAAATAATTCCTGAAAGAGGGACCATTCGGCGGTATATGCCTCGTGCCGCATCATGGCACGGGTTTGATTTTTATTTTGGGATTGATGCTCGGTTCCCCATGAAAGAGGCGGATAAGCTTTCCAAGGTGAAACTCACTAATATTTCAGCCGTTCGTGGAGACGCCGTGGAATTAAAGGGAACAATCAAGGGCGTGAAATTATCCAGTAATGAGCGGCAGGTGATTACTTCCGCAGGAAAACTTGGAGAGTCCGACGTATCCGTTTCATTCCTGCTGGACGGATGCACGATTCGATAGCTGGGAGGGGAGCATGAGATGCCAAGGAAATTGCAAGCAGATCGAAGAAAATAATCCGAACGTCAAGTGTGGTTCCTGTCCATTCATCACCACGGAGGAGCATGAGCATCGGGAGGAGATCAAGCGGCTTCAAAATCAAATCGCCGGAATGTGGATTTTAGTGGCAGTGGTGCTTTATGTGGGATCTGGATTGGTTGCATATCGATACGGTCACTGGATGCTGTTGCCCATGATTTTGCTGGCAACATCTGTGGCCCTCTATGGCGCTTGGCGATACAGCTGATTGAACCGGCGATAAATCGCTTCCATCTTGTTCTCGGCCTGCTTGACTCCCTGTTTGTCCCCGGACGCATCGGCTGCATCCCGGTCCTTCCGCAGCTTGGAAAGTCGCTTCCTGGCCTCCTTCATCAAGGGATTAAGGCGCAGCTCCTTTTTGTGCTCCTGAACCGCCTGCCGCATTTTGGCATCCTGCCCGGTGTCCCGGTAGTGCTTGTAGGCGTTCATCGCCGCCTCGATCTTCCTTGCCGTCTCGTAAAACTCCGTCTGATTGATATGCGGCGATTCCTGCCCCACGAAGCGCCGGGCGATGGGGATGGCATTGGCGTCCAATGACCCTTCCTGCGCCTTGGCTTTTAAGTTCAACGTACGACCGACGAATCGCCCCAGGCCGCCGGTCACAAACCCGATGAAATGATCCATCATCGCCGGGGAGATGTCGATCTTGCCCGGCGTGATCTCGTCACCGCCCGTCACACGGTTAAGCCATTGGGCGGCGGCTTTGCTGAACGGGCTGGTCGTGCGCCACGCCAACTGGCTGTAGGGCACCTTCGGCCCGTAGGGTGGTTGCTCAGGCCGGATTTCCCGCCCCATCCAGTTGGTGTTTTCGTTCGCCTCCACAATCGGCTTTAGCAGGGTTGGCGAGAGGGTGTCGGCCAGTGATCCCCCCTGTCCCAGCGGATTGAAGGCGTCGGCGGCAGCGCTGATCAGATTGGCTGTCGCCTGTCCGGGCGTCTGTCGCCCGCTGGTGGCGTCGGCAAGGAGCCCCCCCGCGGTGAACAGGGCGCTGTACCCGTAGGGCAGGGGCAACTTGACGTAGGTCCCTGTCCCCGTGGGAATAATCAGATTGTTGTTCTTCTCCCAGTCGGGGATCGTGTCGTAAATGTCCCGCCCCTCCTTGTCCTTGCCCAGCAGGCCCGGCAGCATCAGGCGATAGGCCAGGCCGGACAGCAGAATGCCGGCGGCGATGCGTCGGCCACTGCGGGTCTTGGCCAGCGCCTTGAGCAGGCGCACATTGCCCTGAATGCTGGCGTTGGAAAACATATACAGCGTATTCAGCCCCGTTCCAACTTCGCCCTTTCGATTGAAGTTGACGGTGAGGTTTTTGGCCAGTTCGGCGGCGCGCTCGGGCGTCATCCCGTTCTTGCGGGCCTCGGCATAGGCGCTCAGCCGCGTTCCGTTCTCCACCGCCCCGTTGATACGGTCAGTCCACTGCCCGGCCTTCTTCGCCGCCAGCAGCATCCGCCGGGTGTTGCTCGGGTTGGCGTCTTTGAGTAGCGAGGCCAGATTCTTTTGAATCCTTGAAAAATCGTCGATGGCGTAGCTGTCCACCTTTCCGCCGGCGGCCAGGTATTCGCGCGCGTAATCGTGCATCGCGCTGCCCGGCTTGGCCTCGTGGTTGCCGATGATGTCGAACATCGCCTTGGCGGCCCTGGGCACCCCCTTGATGGTTCGCGCCGCCATGCCTTTGGATTGTTCCGCCGACAGATTGATCGCCGCCGTCAGCATGTCGCGGACAAGGTTGGGCAGAAGGAAGGCCGGGTTCAGGTTGGTCTGCAACTCCCGAAAGACCCGCATGGGCTTTTGCATCCATCGGGTGATCCGGCTGGCGTTGTTCACGCCAACTCGCTTCATGGCGCGGGCGATGGCAGCGCCGGCGTCCCCCTTAAACTCGATCAGGCGGGTCTTGCCCCCCTCCTTCACCGCCAGCATGTTGTCGGAGAACTTGAAGCGCGGGTCAATCCGCTCGACCACCAGGCCGCTCTTGGGGTCGATCTCCTTCACCATCGGCGGATTGGGGTCCACCTCCCATAGCCCTTTGTCGGGGTTCTCCCGCACGAAATTCAGCATGGCCTGGGCGAC
>JBIQLO010000006.1:0-36819 GCA_044464175.1 Planctomycetaceae bacterium
GCCGCTGCGCAACGTGCTGCAGGCGCAAAAGGCGGAGGTGGCGTTCAAGCCCCAGGCGCAGCCGATCGCCCCGGGCATCTCGGCGGTGGACCTGTCGGCCGAGCTTCAATCGCCTGAGAAGCTGGCGATGGTGGAAGTGGTGCAGGACAGCCATGTCCTCTTTGCCTACGACCCGCACGATGAGTATCTGCAGAGCGATCCCGACCGCCGCCTGATCGAGCTGGCCACCCACTATGTGAACAACCCGTCACGCATCTACATCGGTTACACCGTCAAACTGGAAGGGGCGCCCTCGGCCAGGACCTTCGCCCGGCCCGCCGCCGGCTCCACGCCCAACAGCGTGGTCGCCAGCGCGAAGGCGACCGCCTCGGAGGCTTTCACCGACAGCCCGATCAGTTGGAACAAGAACCATTATTACGGCGCATCCGACTGGTGGGAGCACAGCCGCCTGATTTCCCTCAAGAAGGAAGATATGGCCACGGCCATCCTCACCATCGAGGGGACCCGGGCCACCGGCCCGCACAGAGGGGAGAAATTCCAGTGGCAAGTCCCCCTGAAGGAACTGGACGACTACGGCGTCGTCTCCAAGGTGTTCGAGGACGGCTTGATGTTCGCCGTCCAGACGCAGTATCGCCCCACGAAGATGCCGCTGCCGGTCGACGCCGCATCGGTTCAATTCCAGCACCGCATCGTTGCCGACAATCCAAACGGCGTCCTGGCCCTTCGGGCCATCACCGAAGCGGGCAAGGTTTACTGGAGCCGCCCCTTCGCCCTGAACGAGGCGCCGGCCGGGCCGGCCATTCCGCTTCAGGTCTATTCCTCAAGTGCGAAAAAGCCGGTGACGATCCCCATGCCCAAAGGCCGCCTGCCCGACATCAAATATGATTTCACTCCGCGCTGGGGCAATATCCTCCACACCGACGCCGGTCGGCAGTTCTACGGCCACGCCGGGAGTTATCTCTCCATCTCCACCGCCTTCACCGGCGGGGAGTCCCCCGCCTTCATGATCCCGTTCTACCTATACCAGACCAACATCTTCAAAGGCGCTGATGAGCCGGCGCCCAAGTGGGTGAAGCTCGACGAAGCGGACGGCGGGGGGTGGGCGCTGCAGTTTGACGGGGACCGCGGCAATTTTCTGGCGCTGTCCAACGTGGTGATCCCCCAGCGGACGGCCTTTACGCTCACTTTTGAAATCAAGCCCAAACAGGTGAAGCCGGAACAGGTGCTCTTTGCCAATGAGTTCTACAGCTACGGCACGATCAACCTGAGCGTCAAGGACGGGAAATTCCAGTTCTACTTCACCCGCCGCACTCCCGACCGGCCGGACCTGGACTCCTGGTCCCGCAAGGAGTTCAAGACCGACATCCCGCTGCTGCCGGGCAAGTGGCAGAAAGTGATGTTCACCTACGATGAGTCGAAGCTGACCCTCAGCGCCAACGGCAAGACGGAATCCTTCCCCTTCGAAGGCATCGGCCTTTATCTTCAGGGCAGCGTCTTCGGCGGGCAGGGCCAGAAGACCAAGGCGGGGGTCATCCCCTTCTACGACGGGCTGCTGCGCTCCCTGGAGATCAAGCACTATGTGGAGCCGTAGAACGGGCCGCTGCCCTGGATCCGAGCTGCGCGCATGAGAAAGCGGAGGGGGATTGCTGCTGGAAGCTCCAGCCAAATGCCCGCTTGCTCGCGCCCGCGCCTCGGGATTGGGCATTTTCCCGCGTTTCGCTCGATTTCACCCTGCTTCGGCTCTGGTCTCAGGGGTCCCCTTTTTTCCGGTTTGGCCTTATGATGGTGCATTCGGAACCAACCAACGGAAAGAGCAATGCCCCCTCGACGTTTATATATGGACAATGCCGCCACCAGCTTTCCCAAGCCCCGGGCGGTCCTTGAAGCAATGACGAAGTATGCCACGGAACTGGGCGCCAGCGCCGGCCGGGGCGCTTATGCCGAGGCGGTGGAAACCGGGCGGCTGATGCACGAATGCCGCCAGCGATTGAACCGCCTGTTCAACGGCCAGAATCCCGACCATTTCATTTTCACCCTCAACTGCTCGGATGCCCTGAATCAGGCGATCAAGGGGCTGATCGATCCCTCGAAAAAGAACCACGCCATCTGCACCCACATCGACCACAACTCCATCCTCCGGCCGCTCAATGCGCTTCAGGATCAGGGGTGGGTGGCCCAGACGCGGGTGCCGGTGGATTCGGTCAGCGGCCTGGTCGATCCCGAGGACATCCGCAAAGCGATCCGCCCCGAGACGCGCCTGATTGCCCTGACCCACGCCAGCAATGTCACCGGCACCGTTCAGCCGATCCGCGAGATCGGAAAAATCGCCCGCGAGCACGAGATTCCCTTCATCGTGGACGCGGCCCAGTCGGCCGGGCATCTTCCCGTGGATGTGCAGGCCGACGGCATTGACCTGCTGGCCGCCCCCGGCCACAAGGGGCTGCTGGGTCCCCTGGGCACCGGCTTTCTCTACATCCGTCCCGGCATTGAGGCGATCCTCCGCCCCCTGAAGGAGGGAGGCACCGGCTCGATCAGCGAACAGGATCGCCAGCCGGAGTTCATGCCGGACAAGTACGAACCCGGCAGTCACAACGCCATCGGGATCATGGGACTGAGCGAGGGGGTGAACTGGGTGCTCCAACAGGGGATCGAGACCCTGGCGGCCAAGGACCGGGAACTGGTCTGCACCTTTCTGGAAGGGATCAGCGACGTACAGGGGCTGCGCTATTTCGGCCCGCGCGGGGTCAAAAACCGGCTGGGCGTCTTTTCCGTCCGCGTCGAGGGGCTCCAGCCGCACGAGCTTTCGGCCATTCTGGAGTCGAATTTTGGCATCCTCACGCGCTCGGGCATCCATTGCGCGCCTTTGGCCCACCAGGCGATCGGCACCGCGGATCTGGGCGGCACCACCCGCTTCAGCTTCGGCCCGTTCCTCCATGCGCCCGATGTCAGCTACGCCGCCGACGCCTTGGCCGAAATTGCCCTGGAGACCAGCGCAGCGGCCGCGTAAAGGGACGCTGCAACTTTATGACAGAGAGAGGAAAAGCATGGCCTGGCCGCCTAGCAGACCACCTCATAGGCGATCGGGTAGGGGATTAAATCCGGGCGGACGACATGCACCTTGCGCAGGCGCACTTCCAGCGGCGGGATATAGCTGACGGCAGCGGAGGGTTGCACGCCGGGCGTGGGCGCGGCCGGCAGGGGTGCGGGGCGGGCGGCCGATCCGACGAGCGCCATGAGGGCGGCGGCGAGCAGTTGAGCGGTGGAAGCGATCATGGCGTTCAGGTCCAAAATAATCCAGTTTTCGGGCGCGGGGGCCGGATCAATCCGGTAATGCCCTACCCTACCCCCTCAGCGCCGATTCGGCCAATGGGAAATCTTCAAGTGACAGGAAAAAATTGCCGATAGGAGCCCGCGCGGGGCGGCAGTGTCCGGTTATGCCGCCTGAACTGAATTGAAGGCCGCCCGATCCGCCCGCCGCAGCGTCCGCAGCACGTACCAGGGCATCCACAGGGCGCAGCGCAGCACCACCGCGACGATGGTCGCCACCACGATGCCCTCCAGGCCCATGCCCGCGTAGCGCACCAGGATGAAGCTCAGGGCGACATTGACCACCCCGCTCACCAGCACCGCAACGCTGAAGGCCCGCACCTGCCCCATCCCGATCAGGAGGCCCCGCCCGGCCGCGCTGGAGCCGCCCAGGATGCTGTGGACCAGCACCAGCGGCAGGATCACCTGCGTCCCCGGCATGGGATTGCCCAGCCAGAGACGGAAAATCCAGGGTGAAACGGTCCAGATTACCGCCGCGGCCGGGATCAGCAGCGCCAGGCTTCCCAGTGTTCCGCGCCGGTAATAACGCTTGAGTGATTTCACATCCCCGGCCGCGTGCGCCAGGGCGCTTTTGGGCAGCAGCACCGCCCCCAGGGCGGTCACCAGCAGCATCAGCCCCGCATCAATCTGAATGGCCGGCACATAATTAGCCAGGTCGGCCGGATGCAGCAGGCGGTTGATCAGAATGTAGTCGGTCGGGGCGTAGAGATAATCCGCCAGTTGCGCCAGGACGACCATGCCGCCAAAGGCCAGTAGTTTGGAAAGGATCGGCAGGTTGATTTTAAGCCGGACCGATCGCCGCCACTGGAGCCGCCGCCGAGCCAGTTCATCGCGTGCGGTTCCCACCACGACATTCGAGAGAAAATAGGCGATCCCAATCAGCAGAAGTCCGTTCTCCCGGCTTCCCCAAAACAGCAGTAGGATGCCTGAGAGGATCACCCAGAGCAGTTCATTGCTCGCCAGTAGGAGATTGTCCAGCCAGATCAGTCCATGGGTTTGCAGGACCGCACCGCCATTTTCGCCTAGCAGCCGCACCAGCAGTCCCACTCCCATCAGGCAGACCAGCCAGAAAGTCTGGTCTCTGAATGCGGGCGGGACGACATGCAGTTCATTGAACGCCAAACCATAGAAGGCAACCCCCAGCGAACCGATGAGGCTGATGAACACGAAGATCGCCAGAACGGTGGCGTAATGCGTGATTTGCGGACTTGGCCGCCAGAGACGCTCATAATCCAGTGCCCGGCCGGCGGTGGGGGGCTCCTCCCGTTCGGCCAATGGGATGATTTTCGGCAGATAATGCACCAGCGCCTGCGGCAGCCCCAGCCCCAGGTAATTCAGCAATCCCGTTGTGGCCCGGATCAGCGCCAGCAGGGCAAAGGCCTCGGCCCCCAGCCGGCGATAGACGATCGCCGAAATCACCACCCACCCCCCCAGACGCATCCCCCCGGCCAGATACGCGCTGGCCAGATCGCGGCGCATGGAACCGGCATCACCTTTGGGTTCGGGCATCAGGGGCTACTATAGCGGCCGGATCCGCATTTCAAACGCAAACGGGGCACGGACAAACACACAGAAAAATTCTGTGTTCATCCATGCCCCATCTGTGGCTATTTGTAGGGTCGGTCAACCGGCTTCAGGCGCTGAAGCTGCTGCCGCAGCCGCAGGTGCTGGTGGCATTGGGGTTCTTGAAGACGAACCCCTTGCCCATCACCTCATCCTTGAAGTCGATCTCGACGCCGTCCAGGTAGAGGTTGCTCTTCATGTCCACCAGGATTTTCACGCCGTGGCTGTCCATCTCTTCATCCATTTCGCCCTTGGGCTCCTCCGTCAGGTCCAGCATATAGCTGAAGCCCGAGCAGCCCCCGCCCTTGACGCCCACGCGCAGGCGGGTCTCCGCCTCGGGCAGGCCCTGTTCCTTGATGAGCGTCTTGATCTCCTGAGCTGCTTTTTCGGACAACGTAATGGCCATGGTCGAAAACTCCTAAATTAAGTACCGTGCAAGTATATACCTGATATTAAGCCCAATTCAACCAAGGAAAGGAGTTTTTTATGCCCTCCGACCTGCTCAGCAAGCATTGCCAGGCCTGCGAAGGAAATGCCCAGGCCCTGACCCCCGACCGGGCCAGGGAGCTGCTCCAGTCGATCTCCGGTTGGCAACTGCAGGACCAGACCATCCTTAAAACCTTTAATTTCAAGGACTACTACGAAACAATGGCCTTTGTCAACGCCATCGCCTGGATTAGCCACCGCGAGAACCACCACCCCGATCTGGAGGTTGGCTACAACAAGTGCATCGTCCACTATTCTACCCATGCGGTGAAGGGCCTGAGTGAAAACGATTTTATCTGCGCGGCCAAGATCGAGGCCCTCATGAGACTTTAAGCTGCCCTCTGCGCCCCGATGGATGGCCGACCGCCGGGGAGGTATGATCCGTCCACCCATTGTGCGGCCATGCCGCATCTGCTGGGAGGGAGCACGCGTGCCGAGACAACCATCCGCCGGACCTTTTATCATCCAGAGCCACGGGGGCGCGGGGGACCTGGCCCCGGACAACACCTTGGAGGCGTTTGAAGTGGGCTGGCGACTTGGCACCTGGCCCGAGGCCGACTTGCGCACCACCGGCGACGGGATCATTGTCCCGTTCCATGACCACAACTTCCGCCGCATCCTGCGCGATGCCGATCCGGTCTTGGCCGCTAAAGGCGTGGCTGATCTTACATGGGCCGAATTGGGCGCGTTGGATGTCGGGGCTTGGAAGGGGGAGGAATTTGCCGGCCGCCGCATCTGCCGGATCACCGAGGTTTTTGGTCGCATGGCCGACCGCCCCGACCGGCATCTCTATCTGGACATCAAGCAGGTGGATCTGGCACAACTCGCCGGGGAGGTTCGGGCGCACGGGGTTCAGAACCGGGTGGTCCTGGCCTCCACGGATTATGATCTGATCCGCCGGTGGAAAGCGCTGATGCCCGACTCGGGCACCCTGCTGTGGATGGGAGGTGAGGAGCCGGTGATGGTTGAGCGGATCGGCCGACTGCGCCAGAGGGGCTTTGCCGATGTGACCCAATTGCAGATTCACGTTCATGTGAAGCCGGATGCCGATCTGTCGCGCGACAATCCCTTCACCCCATCCGACCGATTCCTGATCGACCTGGGGCGGGAGCTGCTTGAAAGAGACATCCTCTTTCAAACGCTTCCCTGGCGCACCAATGACCTGGGCGTCTATGGGCGGCTGATGGAGATGGGCGTGCGCTCCTTTGCCACCGACCACCCGGAGGCGACTTTGGAGGCGGTGCGGCAGTATCATCCGGGACCCCTATGCGATCCGACTTGATCCAACGTGCCCTGAGCGCTGCCACCGACACCCGCGCCCTGACCATCACGCCCGGCGCGGTGGCCGAAGTTCCCGGGGTGTTTCGCCGGCAGTTTGGCCAATCTCCGGCCGCCGTCATCGCCGATACTCACACGATGGAAGCGGCGGGGGGGGCGGTTGTCGCGGCGCTTGGTACGGCCGGGCATCCGACAACAGGCCCCTTTGTCTTTGACGACCCGGACCTGTACGCCGAACACCGATTCGTTGAGCGCCTGCAGGCGTGGCTGAACACCCACGACGGCATTCCTATCGCCGTGGGCTCCGGCACGATCAATGACCTGACCAAGCTGGCGGCCAACCGTGTCGGACGCCGCTACATGGCCGTGGCGACGGCGGCCTCGATGGACGGCTATACCGCGTTCGGGGCCTCCATCACCCATCAGGGCTCCAAGCAGACCTTTGACTGTCCCGCGCCGCAGGCCGTCGTGGCCGATCTGGAGGTCTTGCGCCACGCGCCGCCGGCGATGAACGCGGCCGGATACGCCGACCTGCTGGCCAAGATCACCGCCGGGGCGGATTGGATCGTGGCAGATGCGCTGGGCGTTGAGCCCATCGACCCAACGGCGTGGGAACTCGTGCAGGGACCGCTCAAGGCCTCCCTGGATGACCCTGCCGGGGTGCGGGCCGGTTCGCTTCCCGCCATCGAGAAACTGGCAACGGGCCTGATGATGGGGGGCTTCGCCATGCAATGGGCCCAAACCAGCCGCCCCGCCTCCGGGGCCGAGCACCAGTTCAGCCATCTGTGGGACATGCAGCACCACACGCATCAGGGCCAGGCCCCTTCCCACGGCTTCAAGGTCGCCATCGGCACCCTGGCCGTCGCCCCGTTGTATGAATGGCTGCTGGAGGAGCCGATGGACCGGCTGGACGTGGACGCCGCCGTTGCCGCCTGGCCTGATGCCGATCAGACCGAGGCCGCCATCAGCGCCCTGTTTCCCATTCCCGAACTGGCCGGGAAAGCGCGCCTGGAGACCGCCGCCAAGGCCATCACGCCGGCGCAGCTTCGCCAGCAGCTTCGGCTCCTGAAACAAATCTGGCCCACCCTCCGCCGGCGATTAAAGGATCACCTGATTCCCGCCGATGACCTCCGCCGAAGGCTGGCCGCCGCCGGCGCGCCCACCGAGCCACAGCAGATCGGCATCTCCTCCGAACGCCTCACGGCGAGTTTCCGGCAGGCGTACTACATCCGCCGGCGGTTTACGGTGCTGGACTTGGTCCTGCGCGCCGGCCTGTGGAACCGGTATCTTAATCCGTAGGGTGGGCCTTGGCTCACCACCGCTCGGTGATTTACGGGAAAGATGGGAATGAACGATCCAACCTTCGATTATGCCCCGCCTCCCAAATCTGATCCGACTGCGCCCGCCGCCGCGCATATTATCGCAGTCCTCCTGGCGATCGAATCCACCGCATTGGGCGCGATGTGCGCGATAGTTATTGCCATTGCACCTGGCTGGCAGACGTTAGCGATCTTTGCGCCGGGATATTTCATGACCGCCGCCTACTACTGGCGTGCATTTGCAACACCCTCGCTGAACTGGCGGCGCGCGATTTGGATTGTCTCAATTCTGGTGCAGGGGGCATGGTTCTTCATCACTGCTTGGTATTCATGCGAAGCGCTCCGCCGAGGGAATATCCACGAGGCCGCTTGGGGCATGTTCATTGCCTCGCTCGTGTGGGGTCTGCCGCTTGGCTTGTCCGCCCTGGCGTTCTGTGTGGAGCCCTTAGTCAAGCCGTAGGGTGGGCCTTGGCCCACCACCGCTCCGCGGCATTCAAGAAAGGACGGGAATGAACGGCCAAACCTTGGAATATGCCCGGCCACGCCAGCCTGATCCCAACGGACCAGTGACCCCGCGCGTTGTGGCGTTTATTCTTGCCGTTCTGTCCACGGTTCCGGTCGCTTTTTATGCGGTTGGGGTTGCGGCAGCGCCGGATTGGGGGGGCGTCCTGATTTTCGCGCCCGGATGCCTTCTGACTATCGGCTATTACTGGCGGACGTTCGCAACTCCCCCGCTGAACTGGCGCCGCGCGATCTGGATACTTTCGATCCTGGTGCAGGGGACATGGTGCTTTGCCGTGGCGTGGAATGCCTATGATGCGCTTCAGCACGGCAATGGATACGCGGGCCTGTGGGGCTTGGTGCTTGCCGCCGGCATCTGGGGTGTGCCGCTGGGGCTCTCCATTCTGGCTCTTTGCCTGGAACCGGCGGCCCTTCCGCAATAGACGCCGCCTACTTTCCCTTCGTCGCTCCCTGCGCACCGAGTCCCTTGAGATCGATCGCTTTCCAGAACAGCTCCAGCGCGGCCTTGTCCTCCTTGCTCACCTGCACCGTCAGCAGATAGCTCCCGTTAAAGGCATTGATCTGGGCGTCCTGCCCCTTGTTCAGGGCCGACCAGCCTTTCCATTCCTCCTGATTCACCACTTCGATGTGGTGGTTGGGATCCTGATTCATCGCCGCCAGCATCTGAGGGTTGCCGAAGCTCTCCATCATGCCCTTGTACGCCTCGATCAACTGCGGCGAATTGGCCAGCGTCACTGTGACGCGCGCTCCATCACTTTCGCGCGTGTAGGTCTGCTCCATCGTCGTGTAGGAAATCTGCGTCTCCTCCTGATTCCCGCCGGCCGAGAGAGAGTGCGACTCCAGCTTGCCCGCCTTCCAACCCTGCGGCGCTTTGGGAAAGAAGGCCGCCAGCCCCTGCCGCTGGGACGCCTGCAGGAGGGCGATCGCCTTCTGCAGCGCATCAATTGCTTCCTGCACGTTCCCCGCCTTGTACTTGTCCAGGGCCGACTCGATCAGCGGCTGCGGATCACTCTGGGTCGTGGGCGCATCGGCCGCCCGAGCGGCAGCCTGCCCCATCAGAATCACCCCCACCATCGCCACAAGAATCGTCCGCCAGCCCATGTTCGTTCCTTCCATAAAAGATGCTTGCCAGCCTATCATCCGGCCTCCCCCAGTTCCACTCGCTCCCCGGGAGCCTTCACCTCTTCCGGCCCCACCGACACCGCCGGGGGCACCTGCTGGCGCACCTGTTCCAGCGCCTGAGTCAGGGAGGTTGCCACCCGCACCTTGCTCCCGCATCCGATCCGCTCCTGCGCCCGCGATGCGTCCCCGCGCGTGTGCCAGAGCCCGACAATCATGGGCAGCTCTCCCAGCGGCCGGTGCAGGCGCTTGCAGAGGTAGCGCGAGTGGGCGATGCCCGACGGCGGCAGCGCCGAGACGCAGACCAGGCGCGGACGGGCGGCCCGCGCCTGGTCCACCATTTCGCTCACCAGCGTCGGCGCGGCCAGCGTGCGCGCGGTGAAGTGGCCGGCCCGCAGAAGCTGTGCCAGCATCAGGCAGACCAGCTCATCCCCCTCATCCCGCGCCGGCAGGCAGAGGAAATCCGCCTGTTCCTCCTGCCCGCCGCGCTCGGCGTCTGACTTCTCTCCCACGCTTTCGGAGGCAGGCGGCACGGGAGCGATCTGGCTTCGCACGACGGCGTGGATTGCCTTTCGCTGCGCCTCATCCAGCAGCCCCCGATGATAATCCCGCTGCGCCATCGCCAGGGCGGCGAGGACGACATCGTCATAGACCTCCGCCCGGGAGCGGGTTGCCAGTTGCGCTTCGAGCAGCTGCCCCGCCTCCTCCGCATCCCCCGCCAGCAGGCGCTGGTAATAGCGCACGTGCGGCTTCAGCACCGGCTCATCCCCAAGCAGGATGTTTAAAAAGGACAACTGCGGCACATACTTGCCCATCACCACGAGGCAGACCGTCAGGGGGGTGGCCAGAATCAGCCCGATCGCCCCCCACAGCCAGGCCCAGAAGATGGCCGCCACCAGAATGGCGATGGGGGAGACGCCGGTGCTGGCGCCATACAGCAGCGGCTCCATGATGCTGTTGCTGAGCAGTTCCAGCACGATGAAGAGGCCGCCCGTCCACACGGGCGCCCAGAGGCTGGGCATCGCCAGGGACAGCAGGACCGGCATGGCCGCCCCCAGCCAGGGGCCCACATAGGGGATGAACCGCAGCAACGCCGCCAGCAGCCCCCACAGAAACGGCACCGGAATTCCGATGAACCACAGCCCCACGCACAACGCCAGCCCGTAGGTGCCGTTGATGACCGACTGCATGATGAGGTAACGGCTCACCCGGCTGGCCGCCTCATCCAGCGCCTGCGTCGTCGTCGTCAACTGCCCCTGCCCCACCAGCCGGATGAACCGGTCGCGCAGGTTCTCATGCCCCAGGAGCATGAAGATGACCAGCACGATGACGATGCCCGCCGTCGCCAGCGGCTCCAGCAGCGGGCCGATCGTGCGCTCCACCACCGAGACCACCATCTGCATCGACGTCGGCGGCGGCTGGACCATCTGCACCTTCAGCGGCGTCCCCTCCTCCGCCTCCGCCGGCTGAGTAGTCGTGTTGATCTCCTTGGAGATCTTCTGCACCATCTGAGTCGCCCGGCCCATCGTTCCGCCGAACCAGTGCTGCACGGAATGGAATTTCTTTTGAATCTCCCCCTGGTACTGCTCGATGTTCTCTCCCAGCAATTGCGCCTGGCTGACGACCAGCCAGCCGATTCCCCCCAGCAGCGCGAACGTCAACACCACCGTCCCCAGCACCGCCGGCCCGCGCCCAATGCGCCATCGCTCCAGCCGATGCACCAGCGGGCCAAGGAGAAAGCTCAGCAGAATCGCCAGCGCCACCGGAATCAGCACCGTCTTGGCCAGATAGAGCGCCGCCACCACCATCAGTCCCGCCACCAGCGTGGCGGTTCTGGAATAGACGGGTGTGGAGCGCGATTTGGCCATTATTGCCAAAGTGTAATCCGGGCGGCGACTGTTGTCAGTTGAGATTTTGGAATGCGGGTTTTGGATGCGAAGCCGCCCAAAATCCCCGTCCCAAAATGTCGCTTCCCAATCCCGCTTCACCGCCGGGCGGTGACGGTTTTGCTGCCGCTGCTGACCTTCAAGGGGAGCACGACCCAGAAGGTGGCCCCCTCGCCGGGAACGCTCTCCACGCCGACCGTTCCGCCCAGCAGGGCCGCCAGTTCGTGGGCGATCGCCAGCCCCAGCCCCGTCCCGCCATGCTGGCGGGTCACGGAGGCATCCAGCTGGCGGAATTTCTCGAAGATCAGCTGCTGCTTTTCCGGCTCGATACCCGGCCCCTGGTCGCGGACGCTGATGCGCACGTTCTTCTCATCCTCGCGGGCGGCCGAAAGGTAGATGGTCGTGGAATCGGGGGAAAACTTGATCGCGTTGGACAGGAAATTGTAGAGAATCTGCTGGAGCTTGGCCGGGTCGGTGTGGAGGATCGGAATATCGGCCGCGATCTCATCTTCGATCGTCAGATGCCGCGCTTCGGTCAGCGGCTTCAAAAGGCTCACCAGCCCTTCGAACAGGTCGCTGAGGCTCAGCGGCTCGGAGCGCACCTCCATGCGCCCGGCCTCGATCTTGGCCAGATCCAGCAGGTCGGTGATCAGGTTGAGCAGGTTTTTGCCGCTGGTGAGGATGTTCTGCATGTAGCGCCCGACCTTGGGATCGCCCGCCCCTTCCCGGGCCAACTCCGCGAATCCGAGGATTGAATTGAGGGGCGTGCGCAGCTCATGGCTCACGTTGGCCAGGAATTCGCTCTTGAGGCGGTTGGACTCATACAGCGCCACGTTGCTCTGCGCCAGTTCCTCCAGCTTCAGGTCCAGCGTCTTGTTGATCGAGCGCAACTGGTCCTCCCCTTCCTTCAGGTTCCCCAGCATCGTGTTGAAGGTCTCGGAAAGCTGCTGGAATTCATCCCCGGTGCTGATATCGCAGCGGATATTCAGGTCGCCGCGGCTCACCTGGTCGGCCGTCTCCTGCAGCACGCGGACGGGGGCGAGAATGACCCGGCTGGTGATCCAGTAAAAGACGATGATCGCCAGCGCCCCGGCCAGCAGCCCGGCGGCCAGGATGAACATCCGGTTGAGCAGAAGCTGGTTGGTCTCGATCTGCGAGGGAATGTCGACGCTCACCAGCCCGATGAGCCGCGATTCCACCGGGCGGGTGGTCGGGCCGGCCGGTTGCACGGCCGGGGCGGTCGCCGCGGTCACCTCGCCGTTGGCGCTGTGGCAGCTCAGGCAGTCGCCCCCCAGGTAGAGGGGGCGGGCGTATTTGTAGCCGATCGAGCCGTCCCGGCGATTGTATTGCCGTCCGACGAAGGCGAGCTGGGGCGCTTTTTCGAAGGCCTCGAACGCCTCGCGGTCGAAGTGGGTTGTCCGCGTGCGGTCCCGGGCGCTGGCCGCCCCGATCAGGCGCGGGGCGGGGAAGGCGGGGTCCTCCCCCTCGACACTGGGCGGGGCCGGCGGGGGGGGAAGCGCTTCGGTGGCGGCGGCTCGCCCGGGGGGATGGAGCAGGTGGTCCAGGACGGTTCGATCCGCCACGGCCGCCGCCGCCCGGCGATTCATCTGCGCCATGAGCTGGTCCATGCGCCACCAGGGGACGAAGAGGGCGGCGGACAGGATCAGCACCACCGCCGCGCCGAAGAGAATCTGGCACTTGGTCGCCAGGGAGATGCGCAGCGTTCGGATCGATTGAGCCATCGCCGGGCCATCTTAATGCGGAGGCCCCCTTTCGACGACACCGGCGGGTGGCGGGAAATCGAGTTCCAGGATTCGGGGGCAAATGGGTTCGTTCGTAGAAGGAAGCCACACAAGGGACGAGAAGGAAATTAGGGGAGACTGAGACAGGGAGATAGAAGACGGAAGGCCGAAGGCAGAACCGGGTCATTCTTTTGGCTCCTTTTATTAGCTCCTCTACCTTGACAGGGGGCGCTGCGCTGTTTGGCGACAAAGCGCGCAGCGGTATTTTTGAAATCGCGGTTTTGAATAGCGCCAGGGGCGATAATTCTTTTTTTCACGAAGTTTTTTGCTTCTTTTTGCGCTGCGCATTTTATCGCCGGATGCGCAGCGCGGAGGGTGGTTAATTGGAAGGTCGGCCCGTGGAAAAGAGTCAATCATTCGCGTAGGGTTCCCCTTGCGAATGACCTGCTGTCATCTGGCCCGGAGTCTCCATGCCGCCGCTCAAAGTGATCACGCGGCAGTTGACGCCGCAGGAGATGGCGGAACTGGCCGGCCAGTTCGAGGGATGGGACACCCTCAAGTCCCATTACCCCGGCGTCCCGGACGGCGGGTTGTACAGCATTCGCTAAGGCCAAATAGCGGTCAGGGTCGGCGGCGGCCCGGAGATGCCGGAGCAATTTAAAGCCATTTGCCGGGAAATCGAAGAATTGGCGGCCGGGGGGACGCGGCGGGACCGATCGACCACCCGCCCCGCCCCCAAGCCATCGCCCGCCGGCAAGTAGCCCCCGGCCTGTCACCGGCTTATTATCCAGAGCGACCCATGCCCCAATCACCCACTCATTCGCCCACCACGGAATGGGGGATTCATCTTTCCCTCATCCTCATGTTCGGGCTGCTCCTGGCCGCGCTGCGGCTGCTGATTTTCTGGACCACGCTTGGGGGCAAGCGGGCGCTGATGCCCCTCCTGCCGCTGCTTGAGCCCGAAATCGGCTGGTTTCCGCAGGCCACCCATCTCGCTCAATCCGCTCTCCTCGTTGCCGGGACCCTTCTTTGGACCACTGTCGTTTATTTTCTGCTCAATGTTCTTTCGGCCGCGCTGCGCCGGGTTTGCCATGTCGGAGGCAGGCCATGACCGGAACGACGACATTCCGGGCCATCGAACACAAATGGCGGCCCGGCCGATCCGCCTCCTGCTGGCAGTCATATTGGGCCTCGCCGTCCCAGCCCGTGGATACTTTCTTTGAGGTGCTGCCGGAATTCGGGCCCTATGGCATCGGGCTGCTCAAGGGGGAGTTTCTGCGCATCCGAAGCGGGGGCCTTTTTGCCCGGGGCGCGCAGACGGCTTGGTTTACCGACCTTGAGGCCATCGGCCTCAAACGCCTGCGTCGCGCCTGCTGGTCGCATGGGCACTTGTCGGTGGTCTTTGCCAGCCATCGTCCGGAGGACCTGTGGGCGCATTACCTTTCGTTGGGCTTCTTCCGCCCCAAAGGCCGGACCGTGTACCTGGGCAGCGGCGAGGCCTCCGATCCGATGGGCCCTTGTCAGGCACAACGTCTGCGTGAACTGGTCACCGCACATCCGCTCTCGGGGTGTGAAAAATTGTTCGCCTTTTCCGGTGATGCCGATTATTTCTACGAAATTTTTCTTTCTCCGGATGGAAAAACACGATAGTGCCGCGCCCACGGTAAAATGGTCCGTCGCACAGGCTTCGGGTCGGTGAATTGAATTCGGGGCGCCATTGGCTTGAGTATAAGCCGATGCCCGCGCGTACGCGGGCCACAGGCAGGAAGCCTGTGCTACGATGGCGCGCGAAAGGCGCGTGAGGATGCGGCACTGCCACGCTCAAGGAATTTAATAATGCCCGAGCATTCCGTGACGCAGAATTCTAAGGCGGAGGCGCCAAGGCGGTTGAATTGGCGCATGCTCCTTGCGTGGATGGCGCTGGGGCTGGCGGTCTTTGAGTTGGCGACATCACCCCTCATTCTTTCCACACCGGGCGGATTCGTGGACGCCTATCTCCGCGGCCTGGCATTTTGCCTGCTGGCAGCGGCTCTGGGGAGTCGGAAGGCCGTTGTCGTGCCGGCGCTGCTGTTGGGATATGCCGCCATTTTTCTGATTCGTGCCGACCATAAACAGGGGATGGTGTACATGCGCGAGCAGGCCCGGCGGTCAACGTTGGAGAATTTAGGAATAGCTGTCCTCTCCCAACCGGCAAAACCGACCACGCAAGCCGCCGGGATCGCAACGGACGCTTGGTATATGCAATATCTCGCCACTTCCCCCCAGGTCCGGCGATATGCTCAGCGCATGAATTCCCATTATTCCATTCTTGAGGCAGAGGCCGGGCGAGATTTCGTCATCCTTGAGTTTGGAGAGAACCATGAAGATCATTTTACGCGGGCATTTTCACTGAAAATCCTGCGCGACGGGAGACGCTTTATAGAGTGTGAATCGGGCCAGTGGCAACCCGATCCGTAAAATCCACAATCTTGCCTGGGCAACAGTCACCGCGGCCTGTGCGCGATGGATGCCTCCACGCCACAGGTCCGCGAGTACGCCGACCTGTGGCACCCCAGAGGGTTTTTTCCCAGCCGTAAGCGGAGAATACGTTGGCCCGCTCCGACCGCTTACTTCGTGCGCGGCTCGTTTCGCCGCCGTGGATTCGGAACCATGATTCAAGGACGGAGCCTTTGAAAACCGTAGGACAGGCTGAAAGCCCGTACGACCCGCCCGGTAATTGCGGATTTCGCAAAACTTCATTTATGCGGTACAACCGAAGTTCATGGGCGAGCGCGTAACCATTCTGGGCGACGGGGCGATGGGGATGGTCTGTTCCATCCTTTTGAACGCCGGGCGGCATGAGGTGAAAATCTGGGGGGCGTTTGAACGCTCCATCGAACATCTGCTCCAGGAGCGGCGCAACGAGCGGCTTTTGCCGGGCATCCGCGTTCCGCCGGAGGTGCGCCTGACCGCCGCCGACGCCGAGTGCTTCCGGGAGGCCACCCTGATCGTCTCGGCCATTCCCACGCAGTACATGCGCTCCGTCTGGCAGCGGCTGGAGCCGCACGTGCCGCCGGGGGTGCCGATCATCTCGGTGGCCAAGGGGATTGAAAACGGGACGTTGCTCCGGCCCACGCAGATCATCGCCGATGTCCTACTCGCCCGATGGGCGCAGCAGCCGGTTCGACCGCCGCTGGCGGCGCTGAGCGGCCCGAACATCGCGGCGGAGCTGGCACGATATCTGCCGGCCACCGCGGTGGCGGCCTCGGATGATCCGGAGCTGGCCAGGCGCGTGCAGGAGACTTTTTCCACCCCCTGGTTCCGGGTCTACACCAACGACGACGTGACCGGCGTGGAGCTGGCCGGGGCGACCAAGAACATCATCGCCCTGGCGGCGGGAATTGTGGATGGTCTGGGAGCGGGCTCCAACGCCAAGGCGGCGCTGGTGGCCCGGGGGCTGGTGGAAATCACCCGGCTGGGGGTGGCCATGGGAGCGCGGGAGGCGACGTTCCAGGGGTTGGCCGGGCTGGGGGACCTGATCACCACCTGCATCAGCCCCGAGGGGCGCAACCGCCGGGTGGGGGAGCAGATCGGCAAGGGACGGCGCCTGGAGCAGGTGCTGGAGGAGATGGACAGCGTGGCCGAGGGGGTGCCGACCACCCAGTCGGTCATGGCGCTGTCGCGACGGCACCAGGTGGAAATGCCGATCACGCAGGCGGTGCATGCGGTGCTGTTTGAGGGGCGGGACGTGCTGGCCGCCCTGACGGACCTGATGTCGCGCGAGCCCAAGGCGGAATAGGGGACGGGGCGGCGGGAACCCCGGGCGGTCGGCCGGATCGGCCGCTTCGGGCGCGGTCTCTATTTCAACTTCCAATAACACTCAAGTTTCCATCGCTGCCGCGACGATAGCAGGGGTGGGCGGGCAGTCTGCTTGCGGTCGAAGGATCGGCCGAATTTCAATCAAATCCGCCGTGCCAGGGAAGGTTTGAACATGCGAACGATCGCCATCATCAATCAAAAAGGCGGTTGCGGGAAGACGACCACGAGCATCAATCTGGCGGCCTGTCTGGCGCGCCTGGGGCAGAAAACGCTTCTGATCGACATGGACCCGCAGGGCCATTGCGGCGTCGGGCTGGCTGTGCCCGAGGAACAGATCGACCGAACCATCTTCGATGCGCTGATCGATCCGCCGGACCACGCCCCGGCCAAGCTCAATGAAATTGTCTGGCAGATCGCCACGGATTTCGACCTGGTGCCGTCCAACATCAAGCTGGCCGGCTTTGAACAGATGTTCGCCGGGCGCGAAGGGCGCGACCTGCGCCTCCGCCACGCCCTGGCCCCCCTGGGCAGCGCCTACAAATGGTGCATCATCGACTGCCCGCCGAGCGTCGGGCTGCTGACCTTCAACGCCCTCCAGGCGTGCGATGAGGTGATTGTGCCCGTGGAAACCGGCTTTTTCAGCCTGCATGGGCTGAGCAAGATGATGCAGACGCTGGAGATGCTCAAGCAGCACTGCGGGCGGGAGATCACCGTCCGCATTCTCCCCACGCTCTACGACACGCGGACCAAGCTGGCCCGCGAGGTCCTGGCGGAATTGCGCGGCAAGTTCCGCGAACAGCTGATGCAGAGCACCGTCAACTTCAACGCCAAGCTGAAGGAGGCAGCCAGCTTCGGCCAGCCGATCACCGAATACGACCCGGGCAGCCGGGGGTACAAGGATTTTGTCAACCTCGCCCGCGAGCTGATGGGGCACCGCCCGGAGGAGACGGTAGTGGTGGACAACGCCCCGTTGTCGCGGCCGGCCGAACTGGTGCAGCGCGCCAAGCAATTGACGCAGCTGACCAACTACCAGTTTGGACGCAACACCGTGCCCCTGGCGCAGAGTTCGCAAGCCCCCCAGACGGAGGAGGCCGCCGAAGCGGCCGCCGCCGAAACCGACCGTAAAATCGCCGCGTTCTACGGCGTGCGCCAGGAGGCGGGGGAAGTGGTCTTCTCGGCCCGCTTCGAACAGGCGGACAAGGTGCTGATCGCCGGAGATTTCAACAACTGGTCGCCCGTGAGCACGCCCATGCAGGGCGGCTCAACCCCCGGGCACTGGTCCGCCCGGCTGCCGCTGATGCCGGGGCGCTATCGCTATCGGCTCGTGGTGGATGGGCAATGGATGACGGACCCGCACAACCAGGATGTCGAGGAAAACCAGTTCGGTGAACTAAACAACGTGATTGAAGTTTTGTAAAACCAGTGTCCCCCTCCCGGGCCTTGCAGGCCGAGGCGGCAATCCCCGGAGAGCGGCACTCAGCATTCATCACTATGGACCACAACATGGACGAACTCGGCCGATTGTTTCTGGGGGATGTGCGCCGCCGCCAGACCGAGGGGCAGCTCCCGCCCAAGCGCCGAGCCCCGGGGAGCAAGCCGGATGTGAGCATTGACCTGACCCCGGAAGAATTCGCCCGCATGTTTGGCGACAACGCCCAGCCTCGGGGGGATGCCCCCGCGCTGGTCCAGGCGGTGTTGGCGCCGCATCTCAACGGGCGGCAGGGGCAGTGCGTCCGGCAGTACGCCCGCCATCTGGCGGCCGAGGGAAGCCGCGTGGGGCTGATCGAGCTGGACGGCTCCAGGCTGCAGGTCAGTTGCTTTGAACAGGGCGGCCAGACCTCCGAAGCGGCGCCGCTTCAGATCACGCAGATGCGCCCCATCGTCGAAGCGCTTCAGGAGATGAACTGGGATGTGAACCAGTGGGTGCTTTCCATCGCCCATCCGCGCACGCCCGAGGCCCGCGCCCTGCTGCGCGGCGTCGGGCATTGGACGCTGCTGGCCACCTGCGACCATGACGGCGTGGTGGGGGCCTATCGCACGCTTAAAGGGCTGCGCGAGGATCAACGCCCTGAGGTGACGGTGGCGGTGCTGGATGCGCTGGAGCCGCGGCAGGCCGGGGGAATCTTCGACAAGCTCTCAAGCGTTTGCCAGCAGTTTCTGGAGTGGCCGCTGCAGCATCGCATCGTGGTGCGGGAAGACCCGCAGGCGGGCGAGCAGCAGGTCTTCACCAGCGAGGGATCGGCGATCATCTGGCCGGCCATCGAGCAGTTTATTGGCGGACTCAGCGCCGAAACGGAGGAGGAGATCGATCCCGCTCCGCAGGCGCCCGCGGCCACATCCCCCTCCCGCAAGCAGGTGGTGGGCGAGATTGTCCTGCCGGAGCCGGCCACACCCAGGGTGGTCGAGGCTGAGCCCCTTCCCGTGTCCGTCGCCCAGGCGCCGGTAGCTCAGGCGCCGGTGGCTCCAATGACGGCCGATCCGCGCCCGCAGGAGGCCAAGCCCCTGCCCGCCACAGGCTCGGAGGATGAGGTGATTGACCTGCCGCCGGGAGCGGCAGCAGGGGTATTGGAGGCGATTCTGCGCCATCAGGGGCAGGAGCTGACCCAGTCTCCCCTGCATCCGCCGATGTGCCCCGAGGCCTGCCTGGCCGTGGGGCGGGATGGTCGGCTGACGCTGGCGGCGGCCGCCTCAGCGGGGCTGGCGAATCTGCGGGCGATCGCCCAGGCGTACCACTGGCTGCGGGAAAACCACGCCCTGATCCGCATGGCCCTGCCCCAGTTCGCCATCAACGCCGACAACGAGCCGCAGATGCGACTATTCGTGGACCATTCGGACCTGTGCGCCCAGTCGCTGGCGCCGCTGCTTCAAAATCCGCACGTGCGGATTCAGCCCTACCGCCGCGTGCGCTGGGGGGAAAAGGCGGGTCTGCTTCTGGAGGCGGCCTGAAAAGGACAAAACGGAAAGCAGCGGTAAAACCCGCCGCTTCCCGTTTTGTGCCTGTGCCGGCTTTTCTGCCGGCTTATCGTCCGACCGGCCGGCCCTTTTCTTCCACCGCGCCAAGCTGATGCCCGCCATCGCGCTGATGGCGCCCCATCATGCTTGAGGCCTCGTGGTACACCCCCTTGGCCCGATTGGACAGGTGTCGCCCGGTGGCGGAGAGAGAATCCGTGGTTTCATGGGCGTAGTGAACGGCCTTGTCGCGAATCAGCGACCGACGACGCCGGCCGGACACCGGGTCCATCAAAAACATCAGCCCCGCTCCCAGCCCCAGCATTCCCAGGGCGATGCCCACCGTGCTGCCGCTTAAGACGGTGGATTCATCGGATTCCATCCGTCTTGAGGCGGCCGCGCGCAGCCGCCGCTCCAGTTGCTGTCTGCCACGGGTGAGGGAATCGCCCGCCTGGGCGGCATAGTCGGTGGCGCTTTGGCGCAGCCGGCGCATCTTGTCCCCCGCCTGCGAGGCATAGTCACTCGCTTCGCTGAGCATTTCACCGGCCTGTCGGCGCAGATAGCGGCGGCGTGATTCCCCTTCGGCCGGGTCCAGCAGATACATGGCCATTGCCCCCATCGCGGCACCGCCCATCAGGAAGGTGAAGACTTCAATCAGGTCGCGTTTCATGGATGACTCCTTTCGTGCAGCATGTACGACATTGTGTCGCGGCTCCCCGCCCGTCCGGGGCCGCTGATCATTCCAATGGAAGAGACAGCAAACGGGGTGCCGCAAGCGCGGGGAGGCGCCCCTCCGCTTCCTGGGCGGCGCGGCCTGGACTGCTGCAAAAGATGGGGAAATCAGTCGTTATGCCTGGACCAGCCGCAACACGCGCCCAATGCGGGCGAGGGTGCGCTGCTGGCCCAGCAGTTCCAGCGTCTCGAAGATGGGAGGGCTGACCGAGCTGCCGCTGAGGGCCAGGCGGATCGGCTGGGCCACCTTGCCCAGTCCCAGCCCCCGGTCATCGCACATGCGTTTGATCGCCTCCTCCAGCACCGGCGCGGTCCAGGGATTGGCCTGCTCCAGCACGGGCACGACATCGTTGAGCAGCGCCAGCCCCTGTCCCTCGTTCTTCTTGAGGATTTTGTCCACGGCCTTGGGGTCGTACTGCACCTGGTCGTCGGGGAGGAAGAAGAAGCGGGATTTCTCATCCACCTCGCGCAGGATGTGAAACCCTTTGTTCATCGCCAGAACCCGCAAAAGCTGTTCGTCGGTCCCCTGGTTGAGAGGGGAGTCGGGATTGACCGACAGATAATCGCGCAGCGCCGCCAGCAGACGCTCCGGCGTGGCGGCCGTGCAGGCCTCGGTGTTGAACGCCAGCAGCTTGTCCCGGTTAAAGCGGGCGTTGCTCTTGCCGATTCCCTCGATGGAAAACAGCTCGACCATTTCCGCCACGCTCATGCGCTCCCGGTCGCCGCCGGGGCTCCAGCCCAGCAGCGCGATGAAATTCAGCAGCACTTCGGGCAGGTAGCCGCTCTTGCGGAAGTCGCGGATCAGGATCTCCGGCAGATCGGCCTCCGACAGGCCAATGACGGGCATCAGGGCGGTCTGCTCGGCCGGATCAAGCTGGCGGGCGCTGTCCTCCAGCCAGCCGGCCAGGCGTTCGCCGTCGAGCTTCGCCTGGCTCGCCAAGTCCAGGGCGGTCAGCTTCATGTTGCGCAGCCACATCGTCGCCTGGTGGCGGATTTTCTTGTCCCGGTCGCGCTTGGACATCTTCGACCCGTCGTTGTTCAGGATGATCGGCAGGTGCCCGTAGACGGGGCGGGGGTAGCCCAGCGCCTCCTGCAGGGCGATGTGGTTGACCGTGTTGAGCAGGTGCTCCTGCCCTCGCAGAATGTGCGTGACCCCCATCTCCGCATCGTCGATGACGACGGCGAAATGGTACGTGGGCATCCCGTCGGTCTTGCGGATCACAAAATCCTGCACCTGACGCGGGTCCAGCACGATCGTCTTGCCCAGCACGACGTCGTCGAAGCGGTATTCCTTCACCGGCATGGCAAAGCGGACGACGTGGGGGCGGCCTTCGGCCTCGTACTGGCGCACCTGCTCCTCGGTCAGTTGCGGGCGACGGTAGAGATAAGCGCGCTTGGCGCGCTCGGCCGCCTTGCGCTGGGCGTCCAACTCCTCGGGGGTTTCATATGCCTTGTACGCCAGTCCTTTTTCGATGAACCCGTCGATGATCCGGTTGTAAATATCGACGCGCTTCGACTGGTACATCAATTCCGGATTGTCCCAGTCCAGCCCCAGCCATTTCAGGTCGCTCAGGATCGACTGGACCGAGGCCTCGGAGCTGCGGGCCAGGTCGGTGTCCTCCATGCGCAGGAAGAATTTTCCCTTGAGGTGCCTGGCCAGCAGCCAGGGAAACAGGGCCGAGCGGGCGTTGCCGATCTGCAGATGGCCGGTGGGGGAGGGGGCGAAACGGGTGACGACGGCGTTATTCATGACAGCAGGCACTCCAAAGTCCCAAATTCAAAATCGGCAATGGGAATACCCCCGACAGGGATCGAACCTGTAACCTGCGCTTTAGGAAAGCGCCGCTCTGTCCAATTGAGCTACGGGGGCACCGCGCGGCCATTTTACGCGGGCGGGTCCCCGCCCGCCACCCTGGAGATCGCAAAGCGCCCCGCGTCCGGGAAATTACACGCTCCCCGATGCGATCCCGCCGCCCTTGCCGGGGCGGGGGCCGGTGAGTACCATGCCCCATTCAAAATAACCCGAGGAGCTTTTTTACAATGCCCGAACCGATGAAGATCGTTTATGAAGCCGACGCCCCGCTGGACGCCCTGCAGGGCAAGACCGTCGCCATTCTGGGCTTCGGATCGCAGGGCCACGCCCATGGCCTGAATCTCCGCGACAGCGGCGTAAAGGTGATCGTCGCCAACCGCCCCGACAGCGCCAACGGCCGCCTGGCCAAGGAGCAGGGGTTCGAGCCGATGAGCGTGGAGGCCGCCGTCAAGCAGGCCGATCTCATCATCGTCACCCTGCCGGATGAGGTGCAGCCGGGCGTCTATGAAAAGAGCATCGCCCCCCACCTCACCGCCGGCAAGGCGCTGGGCTTCACCCACGGGTTCAACGTCCACTTCAAGACGATCGTGCCGCCGAAGGATGTGGATGTGCTGCTGGTGGCCCCCAAGGGGCCCGGCCATCTGGTCCGCAGCGAATTCGAGCGCGGCGGCGGCGTGCCGTGCCTGCTGGCCGTTCACCAGAACGCCACCGGCAAGGCCCGTGACATCGGGCTGGCCTGGGCCCGCGGCATCGGAGGCGCCCGCAGCGGCGTCATCGAAACCACCTTCAAGGATGAGTGCGAAACCGACCTGTTCGGCGAGCAGGCCGTCCTGTGCGGCGGCCTCTCGGCCCTGATCAAGGCCGGCTTCGAGACGCTGACCGAGGCCGGCTATCCGCCGGAAATGGCCTACTTCGAGTGCGTCCACGAGGTCAAGCTGATCGTCGATCTGATCTACCAGGGCGGGCTGGATTACATGCGCTATTCCATCAGTAACACGGCCGAATACGGCGACCTGACCCGCGGCCCGCGCCTGATCAACTCCGCCGTCAAGGCCGAGATGAAGAAGGTGCTCCAGGAGATCCAGTCCGGCCAGTTCGCCAAAGAGTGGCGGGCGGAATACGAAGGGGGCATGAAGGAATTCAAGCGCCTCTACGAAGCCGACAACAGCCACCCGGTGGAGACCACCGGGCGTCGCCTCCGCAAGCTGATGCCCTGGCTCAAGGCCAAGGAGCCGCCCAAGAGCTAACGCCTACGCTCCTCCTCCCTCCCCCGGTATGCCCGGGGGAGGGTTGGGGAGGGGGCTTGCGTAGGGCACGCTGCTACGTGCCGCCGACCGCTGCCGACGCCATCAAATAACGGAGTATTGTTATGGCCAAGGTCCGCAAAGCTGTCATCACCGCCGCCGGACGCGGCACGCGCCAGTATCCCGCCTCCACCGCCGTCCAGAAGGAGATGTTCCCCCTGGTGGACCGCGACGGGCTGACCAAGCCGGTCATCCAGATCATCGGCGAGGAGGCGATCGACTCGGGCATCGAGGAAATCTGCATCATCACCCAGCCGGGCGAGGCCTCCCTCTACCGCGACTACTTCCACCGACTCAACGACGACATGGTCAAATCCTTCCGCGGCAAGGACTGGGCCATCCTCGAAAGCGAAAAGCTGGGCGCCTTCGGCGAACGCCTCCACTTCGCCGAGCAGAAGACCCCCGAGGGGTTTGGCCACGCCGTCTATCAGGCCAAACAATTCGTCGGCGATGAGCCGTTCCTGCTCATGCTGGGCGACCACGTCTACATTTCCGATGTGAAGGACCGCTGCGCCCGCCAGATCGTCAAGGTCTATGAGCAGTACATGCTGGATGTGGTGACGGCCGTCCAGCCGACGCTGGAAAAGCTCCTGCACCTGTTCGGCGTCATCAAGGGCGAGCCCATCGACCCGGCCCAGGGCATTTACAAGGCGGAGCTGATCGTGGAAAAGCCGGCTGTCGAACTGGCCCGCGAGAAGCTGGCCACGCCGGGGTTGCCCGCCGGCAACTACCTGGCCCACTTCGGCATGCATGTCTTTTCCCCGCAAATCTTCGACTCGCTGGAATACCTGATCAAAAACAACCTGCGCGAAAAAGGGGAAATCCAGCTCACCGCCGCCCAGGAGCACCTGCGCCAAAATTGCGAAAAATACTGGTGCGTCGTCGCCCAGGGGCAGCGCTACGACACCGGCATCCCCTACGGCCTGATGGAAACCCAGCTCGCCCTGGCCCTCAACGGCGTCCACCGCACCGACATCTGCGAAGCCATCGCCCGCATCCTGGCGATGCAGGTCAAGTCGTAATCCAAATCCCGGCCTCCAGCGGCGTCGGGTGCAATTCATTGCACCTCAACGGACAATCCAAATCTTTCATCAATTGATGGAAGGCTTTTTTTTCCTGACGCGAATGGTCATTCCGACCCTACTGGTGAGGAATCCGGCCTGTGCGTCAAGGTCATTTCATTTGCTCCATGCGTTGCCAGGGAGGAGGCCTCCCTCCGAGCCAGTGGCCACCCGTGCCCCGGGTGGGTGAGGGAGCAAAATCTCCCGACCGCCCGCGCCAAACATTTTCCTGGAGCTTACTTGACAAATACCAAACAAATGCTATACTGCCTCATGCTCCATACCACCCTCCAATTATGCTTCACCCTCCCGAACCCCGAACCCCGAACCCCGAACCCTCCGTCCTACCAACGAACCCAAACGAACCAAACCCAAATCCCCGCTGGCGCTTCAAAATCGGCGATATTCCCCCCCAAACCCAAGAGGCGTATTTCCCAACGAACCCATCCGGATCCCCCTACACCACCGGCCGCTCCTCCCCTGTCGCTGGCAGCGCATCGCCTTGGCCCATCTCCAGCATCGCCCCGCGGAGCTGGATGGCCCGCATCAGGTCTGTTTTGGTCAGGATACCGGCAATGCCCCCCTCCTCATCGGTCACCACCAGCCGCCCGAACCCATCCGCGCTCATCTGGTGGAAGGCGTCCAGCGCGCTGGCCCGCCGCCCGATGGTGCGCGGCGTGCGGTTCATGATCTGGGACACCGGCGTGGCCGGTTCGGCGTGCTGGAGATTGGGCAGGCTGATGACGCCCACCAGCCGCTGCTGGCCGTCCACCACCGGAAACCCCAGGTGGTGGTCCCGCAGCATCCGCGCCTGCAACTCCGCCACCGTCAGGTCCGGCGGCACGGTCTTGGCCGGCGTGGTCATCAGATCGGCCACCCCCACCCCGCGCAGCAGCTCCAGAACCAGGTCGTTTCGCGCTTCGGCTTCCACGGCCAGATAGACAAAAAAGGCCACCGCCACGAGAAAGAAGTCAACAATGAGCAATCCGAACAGCCCCAGAAAAATCGCCAGCACGCGGCTGATGCCCGTGGCAATCTGCGTCGCCCGCAGGCGGGGCATTTTGATTGCCAGCAGCGACCGCAGCACCCGCCCTCCATCCAGCGGCAGGGCCGGAATCATGTTGAATCCCGCGATGATCCAGTTGAGAAAGGCCAGGTATTCAAAGATGAACCACGTCCCGGGCAGCCCCGGCCGGGTAGCCGAGGCGCCGAACCAGCAGAAGACGCCGATCGCCATGCTCACCAGCGGCCCGATGATCGCGACCACCGCCTCGGCCCCGCGCCGGCGGGGAATCTGGTCGAGTTGCGCCACGCCCCCCAGCAACCAGAGCGTGATGTTTTTGGTGCGCACCCCGTAACCGCGCGCCACCATGGCATGGCCCAGTTCATGAATCAGCACGCTGACAAAGAGCCCGATCGCCGCGATCAGCCCCAGCAGCCATGGCCAGTACCCCTCCCCCAGCCGCCAGGCATCGGGAATGCCGAAGCGATAGGCCATTTCCTCCACGTGCCGCCCGATCAGCCATGCCAGAAGCGGCAGGACAATCAAAAAGGTCCAATCGAGCAGGACCGGAATGCCCAGAAGCGTAAACGGAAGCCGCAACGCGTGTCGGAACATAGCTTGATTGTAAAGGCCGAACGTGGATTGGATGAATGGACAAAAGAGGCCGCTGGTCCCGGCCCGCTTGCATGATCGTGCACAATGGGGAACATTTGCCGCAATGAGTTTGCTGGCGGCGAGCCTGTTCGATGATCCGATGACCAAGTGGACGGCCATGTGCGCGGCCGTGCTGACGATCGTCTACGTCATCTACCGTTCCGGCTTTCGCAAGAAGGACCCGCTGGGCGAGGGACCGCCGCCCAGCACACTGGCCCAGCAGCGCGCCGTGGAGCGCGAGATGTCCAACGTGCTGGTGGAGCTGTCGGAAATGGCCCGGCAGATCACGGCCCAACTGGACACACGGGCGGCGAAGCTGGAGGCGCTGATTCAGGAGGCGGATCAGAAGATTGCCCGCCTGGAGCAGGGCAGCAGCGGGGGCGGCGCGCCCGTGGTGGAGGACATTCCCCCGCCCGCGCCGGATTCACGCTATCAGATGATTTACGACTTGGCCGATCAGGGGCTCAGCCCACCCGATATTGCCGCTCGGCTGGAGCAGCCGCGGGGAGAAATTGAGTTGATTCTTGCGCTGCGGGCGCGGGTCGGGGGAAATCCGGCTGGTTCGGAGCGGGGGCAAAGGGGCTGATCAAGGCCTGGCGGAAGAAGCCGGCCGCATTGGCCAGCTGCCACAGGCACATCATCGTCACCATGGCGGCGGCGCGTCCCCCCTGGGCCGAGGCGCGTCTAAAGCAGTGGGCATAGAAGCTCCCCTTGACCTCAAAGTGCCCGGTGCCGCGCTGATTGCGGGCCCGGTGAAAGCGCCAGGCGCCGCGTCCGTAGGCGTAGTGCTGGCGGAGGAAATTCCACAGCCCCATTTCATGGGCGTGGTGCATGGTGGCCTCGGGCACATAAGTGAGCCGCCCGCCGGCGGCCCGCCAGCGGTCGCAGAAATCCCGGTCCTCGGAGGTGCGGAACCGAACATCGAAGCCGCCCAGACGCTTATACCGCTCGGCCGACATGGCCATGTTGTTGGAGGCAAAGAAGCGGTAGGAATCGGTGTCGGAGTGGAAATGCTCGTACACAACGTCGAGGATAAGCTGGCTGGCGCTGGCGTAGAGGTTCTGTTTCAGGGCATTGACGGTCCGCCCGCCGAGCAGTTGATCCGCATCGCGGTTGAGCTGATCGGCAAAAGCGCTGAGCCACTGGGGGCAAACCGCGCAATCGTCATCGGTGAACGCGAGGAACCGGCCGCGGGCGCGGTCCGCGCCTCGGTTGCGGGCGGCGGCGGGGCCGGCGTTGTTCTGGCGGATCAGGCGGACGTTCATCCGGGCCCGATGAGGATCAACCACCTCGTGCAGAGAGATGGGACTGCCGTCATCCACGACGATCACCTCATATTGATCGCGAGGAAATTGCAGACGGCCGAGCGCAAAAAGACATTGGTCCAGTTGCCGGGGTCGCGCGTGGGTTGGAATGATCACCGTAAATGCAGGATTTCTGTCGTTCATGGCTGTCGATCCATCGGCCCCTGGGAACACCCCTTCTAAGCGGCATACCAAGCGAGTGTACAAGCAAAACTCGAGCCATCCCTGGCAAGGGTCAACATTGCGAGTCCGGCGGACACCAAGGCCGTTCCGGCCTCAAGCGCCATGCACCCGCCTGAACCATCGTCGCATCATTCTAAAAGGGCAAGGAGGAATAGCAAACCCGTAATCCGGCTCAGGTGAATATCGGCCCGCCCAGGGCCCTTTCGTAACGGAGCCGGTTCAGATGAACGCTTTTCAGCCTGGTTCGAGCGCCAGTTCCTCCGGAGCGTCCAGCGCCTCGGCCGCTTGATCCACCGGGGCCAGATGACGCCGGCGGTAGAGTTCATAATCCCCATAGTGGCGTTCGGCGTCGCCAACCCCGGCGATATAGCCGAAAGCCTCGCCGGCGGCATGGCACAGAAGCTGGCCCGTCAGCAGCGGCAAAAGGCGGGGCAGCAGTTTGTCCTGCCGCCCAATGCGCTGAATCGTCGCGATTTCACGACGGAGGCGCAGGATCGGAATCAGCGGCGCGCCGCCGATGTAAATCAGCCGGCGGCGCCAGGACCAGCGTCCATTGGCGGCCCGAAGCGCGCCATAGACACGCCCGCCGTGGAACGCCTGAAGAAACAGGGAGCGGGCGCGCGAGATGTTCACATGGCACACCCGCGCGGCGGACTGCAGATAAACCTGGTGCCCGTTGGCGCGCAGGTCTTCAAAGAGCGTTCCCTCCACACTGAGAAACGCTTCCATCCGGTCGCCATAGGCCAGCAGCCGGTCGCGCTTGTAGGAGGTATTGTGCCAGGCGGTTTGATCGATGGGCCCGGCCTCCAGCGGCTCGCACCAGCGCCCGAAGCAGGGGATGTAGTTGGCCCAACTTCGCAGCGTGGCCGGATTGGCGTTGAGGACCACCGGCCCGACGGCGGCCCAGGGACCGCGATGGGCCTCGATGAGTGCGGCGGCCCACTGCGGCTCGGGATAGCAATGGTCCTCGCCGAAGGCGACGATCGGCGCAGCAGCGCACCTCACGGCGGCCACTTTTCCGCGCGTGGAGGTCTGCATCGGGCCGACTTCCACCACCCGCACCGCACGAAAGCCGTGCAGTTGGGACAGGTCCGGTTGCAGTTGCGCCAGGGAGGGAGCGATGATGAGCAGTTCAAGCTGGTCCAGGGCGGTCTGCGCCCGCAGATGGCGAATCGTTTTGCCCAGGGTGGCGAAGGTGTCGGGGGTCGCCAGAATGACGGACATGGCCGGCGGCGGGGCATCGGGCGCTGCGCTGCAGGGCAGAACGTGGATCAGCGGTTGGGCCGGTGCGCCGGGGGCATCTTCTAAAGACGTCTGTTTGTCGTCGGGGCCGACAAAACGCCAGCGGTGGAACTCGTAGGTGGAGAGTGTTTCAACCGACCGGCCTGCGCCGCGAAGATAGCCGGCCATCTGACCCAGCCCATCCATCACCAATCCGGCCGCCACGACCGGCAGGAGCCGGAGCATCGCCGGCGCGGAGCGGGGGCGCGAATGGCGGAGGATGCGCTGCAGGCGTACCAGCGGAATGAGCGGCGAACCCAGGGCGAAGGCCAATCGGCGAGGCCATCGCCAGCCCATCACGCGGCTGGAGGCAAAGGAGCGCCCCGCGTGATACTGCACCTTGAGCCAGACCTCCAGCTGCCCGAAGTTTGTGTGGGAGAGGCGCGCTTTGGGTTCCAGATAGAGACGATGCCCCTGGGCGCGCAGGTCCCAGTGGAGCACGGTTTCGGCCTGGAGCATGGCTTCCAGGTGTTCCCCGTATTGCAGAAGCACATCCCGGCGATAGCTGCTGTTGTGGCCGGGAAGAAATTCAACGCAGCGGCCGGACTGGGGCTCAAGCCAGGGGCCGTAGCCGATGAGCAGGTCGCCCCAACTGGTGAGGGTGCGTGGATTGGCATTGGCGACCACCGGTCCGACGGCGGCATAGGCCGACTCCTGGTGGCGGGCCAGGAGCGCTTCGGCCCAGCCGGGGTGCGGGAAGGCGTGATCCTCCGCCAAAGCAACCACCGGAGCGGCTGCCTGCCCAATCGCCAGGGCGTTGGCATGGGCGTGGGAGAAAGATCGGTCGGGGCCGGTTTCGAGCACCTGCCAGCGGGCGAAGGGTTGAAGCTCCGCCTCGATGGGGTGGACCTTCTGGGCGTCGGGCGCGACGATGAGCAGTTCGATGCGGGAGGCGACGGTCTGGCGGGCCAGGGCGGCGACGGTTCGGCGCAGCCCGGCGTAGGTGTCGGGGGTGCTGAGAATGACCGAGAGGTGGGGCCGCTCGGAGGCAGTGTCAATCACAATGGGGCGGGCGGTCTGGCGCACCGGCTGGGCCATGGGAACAGATTCAAACTGCCCGCTGGTCATCGAGCGTTCGGCGGCCTCAATGACATGGGCGACATACAGGCCATCGAGCAGATTTGCACCCTGAAAGGGGTGGCCGCGCACGGCGGCGATGAATGCGGCCAACGCCGGGGCGAACGAGGGCTCGCGGGCGGGGCTGCGGCGGCGGTTCAGGGTGTATGTCGCGCCACGCAGCGGAGCGGTCCAGTGATCCAAGCGGGTTTTGATGGAAAATTCGCCGCCGGCGGGGGTGAACTGCAGGGCGGCGGAGCGGTACCGGTCCAACCGGAGGCTTCCCCCGGAGCCGTACACTTCCCAGCGGTCCTCATCCACGGCCGAGAGGCTGAAGAGGGATTGAACTTCCAGGCCGCCCGCCAGACGCAGATTAAGAGTGGCGGTGTCGGATTCGGTGGCAAGGGAGCGGATGGAGGCCATCGCCGACTCGATGGGGCGGTCCAACAGCCACGACAGCAGATCGATGTGATGGCATGCCAACTCCATCAGGGCGCCCCCACCCTCGGCCCGGCGGGATCGCCAGGGAACCAGAGGACGGGTGGGCGTGCAGAAGGTCGTGCGGACGGCCAGCGGCGGACCGATCCGCCCATCGGCCAGGGCATCACGCATGGCCCGGTGGAGGGGGTGAAACCTCTGGTTGAATCCCATCATTCCGATCAGACCACTTTCTTTCCAGGCTTCCATCAGAGGGGCGGCCTGGGCGGCATCGATGGCCAGCGGCTTTTCAAGGTAAAAATGCTTCTTTTGCCGGATGGCCTCCAGCGCGGCCGGGACATGAAAGCGGGTGGGCAGCGCGATAATAACGGCTTCAACCTCTGGATTGACCAGAAGCTGGGCGAAATCTTCGTAAATTGAGGCGTGGGGAAAGCGGCGGCGGGCCAGTGAATGGGAGGCGGGGTCGGCATCAGCGATGGCGACGACGCGGGCATCGGGAAGCTGTTCCAGGATGGGCGCATGGACTTGCTGGGCCAGTCCGCCAAAACCGATCAGGCCGATTCGTGTGGTATCCATCATGACGCTTTCTTCCCCTTCTTTATCGGCCCGGCCGCGGCGGGGCTGCAGCGATCTTACCGGTTTTTGGCTCTCAAATCCCGCTTGCACCTGGTGTGTGGCAGCTGCTGACGCCACCCCTGCGGCAGACCGTTGGAGCCATAGGCTTTGGAAGGGGAACGGGTTGGGATGCTGGCCGCCTGTTGTTTGCAAGGGCCGGGGCGGGTACAAACGATGTTTGTGGACCTGCTTTGGAAGATTCTAGCCACCCTCGGGCTGGTTGGATTGAATGGATTTTTCGTGGCGGCGGAATTCGCCGCGGTGAGCGCACGTCTTAGCCGACTGGAACTGGCGGCCGACTCGAGCTTTCTGGCGCGGCTGGCGATTCGGATCAAACACAAGCTGGATTTGTACCTCTCCAGCTGCCAGCTCGGCATCACCCTGGCGAGCCTGGGGCTGGGGGCGGTGACGGAGCCGGCGGTCGGGGCGATGGTGGAGCCGTTGCTGCACTGGATCGGCCTGCCGCTGGCGGATGTCTATGCCGTCTCCTTCATCATCGCCCTGTCGATCAGCACCTCCCTGCACGTGGTGGTGGGTGAGGTGGCGCCCAAGAACTGGGCGATCTACCATCCCGACAAGCTGCTGCCGGTGCTGGCTTTGCCGTTTGTCGTCTTCACCTATGTCTTTTATCCGGTGATCTGGATTCTGAACACGGCCAGCAACGGGCTGCTGAAGCTGGTGCGGATCGAGACCGGGGACACGGCGCACGGGCTGCCGCACACGGAGGAGGAGCTCAAGGCGCTTCTGTCGCAGGCGGTGGCGCACGGGACCATTGCCAAGGGGCATCAGCACCTGCTGACCAGCGCGTTCGATTTCGCCGAACTCAAGGCGCGGCAGATCATGATCCCCCGCACGAGCATGGATTACCTGCTGATCGACCAGCCGATCGGCCAGACGTTGCGGATCGTGCAAAAAAGCAACTACACTCGGCTGCCGCTATGCGATGGAGACATCGACCACGTGGTGGGCATGGTCCACATGAAGGACCTGTTCAACCATCTGAAGCTGGTGCCGGGCAAGCTGCGGTTTGCCGACCAGAACACACCGGAAGGGGAGGCCATCGCCATCGCCGACGGGCAGCCCGGTTCCAAGGTGCACGTCATCGGGGCCGGCGACATCGACCTGCGCCAGATCAAGCGGGATGTGCTGTTCGTGCCGGAGACGACGCCGGTGGCACGGCTGCTGCGGCAGTTTCAGGCCGGGCAGTCGCACATGGCGATTATCGTGGATGAATACGGGGCGACACTGGGGCTGGTGACGCTGGAGGATGTGCTGGAGGAGATTGTGGGGGACATCGCCGACGAGTTCGACCCGATCTCTCCGGCCGACTTCGTGCGGGAGGGGAACACGGTGCGGGTCAACGGGCTCTTTCCCCTGCATGAACTGCTGGAGCGGCTGAACCTGCGTGAACTGGAGATTGATGGAGACGTGACGACGGTGGGGGGGTATGTCGTCCAGCAGCTCAACCGCTGGCCACGCGTCAGCGACTGCGTGCGGCTGGGGGAGTTTGAGGTGCGGGTCCTGTCGGTGCAGAAAAACCGGGTGGGGCAGGCGCTGATCGTGCCGGGGGCGGAGGTGGACAAGAAGGTTGCGGAGCCTCAGACGCAGGACGAGATGTGAATTAAGAATGATGAATTAAGAATTACGAATGTTGGGTGAAGTTGCGGAAATTCATCATTCGTCATTCTTACTTCATCATTTTCTCCCTTGCCCTGCCATCGCTTTGGCCGTCAAAATCCTGGGGAAGGAGGTTCCTATGGGTGCATCCCAGGCGCCGGGCCGGCCGGGTGGAGCGCCGCATTGGAGTTCCAGCGCCAAGGATGGAGTGGGATGCGCGGTGGGGTCGGCGGCGCGGTGCGCATTTACCCTCGGGCGGGGGATTCTCAACGAAATCTATTATCCCCGGCTGGATCGGGCCAACACGCGGGACATGGGATTTCTGGTCGTGGCGCCGGGGCGGGGGGGCTTCTTTTCCGAGGAGCAGCACGATGCGGAACATGAGATCCGCCAGCCGGAGTCGGGGGTGCCGCTGTATGAGGTGGTCTCCACGGACCGCCAGAGCCGGTATCGGATTGAAAAATGCTTTTTGACCGATCCGGACCGGGATGTGGTGCTGCAGTGGACGAAATTCCGCGTTTCGGGTTCACAGGAGGGCGCGCCGCACTCCGGATCCCGCACCCCCAGACCCGCACTCTACGTTCTGCTCACGCCCCACGTCAACAATCGGGGTAGGGACAACGTCGGGTGGCTGGGAGATTACAAGGGGTGGCCGATGCTCTTTGCCCAGCGGGGGGACATCGCGCTGGCGCTGGCCTGCTCGCGGCCGTTCTTGAAGCGGAGCGTGGGGTTTTCGGGGGTGAGCGATGGGTGGCAGGACCTGAAGCGACACGGGCGGATGGAATGGGAATACCAGCGGGCGGACGGGGGGTATGTGGCGCTGACCGGGCAGATCGATTTAAGCCAGTCCGATGAATTCATCCTGGCGGTGGGGTTCGGGCACAACTCGGCCGAGGCGGGGCAGCGCGTGGTTTATAGCCTCAACGATGGATTTGATGAGGCGAAGCGGCGGTATGTGGCCCGGTGGCGGCAGTGGCAGGAGGGGGTGGAAGGTTCAGGGTCGGGGGGTGAACATTCAGGAGGAACAAATCCGAAACCTTCGGAACCCGATCAATATCGCATAAGCACCATGGTGCTGCGCGTCCATGAATCGCAGAACTTTCCCGGGGGGACGATCGCCAGCTTGTCGATTCCGTGGGGGCAGACCAAAGGAGATGAGCAGCGGGTGGGGTATCACCTGGGAGGATACCACCTGATTTGGACGCGGGACATGTGCGAAGCGCTGGGGGCACTGATGGCGGCCGGGGCGAAGGAGGCGGCCTGCCGGGGGCTGGCGTACCTGCGGGCGACGCAGGAGGCGGATGGGCATTGGCCGCAGGTGATGTGGATGGATGGCTCGGCCAGCCGGGAGGGGATCCAGATGGACGAGACCGCGCTACCGCTTCTGCTGCTCGACCTGGCATACCGCAACGGAATCCTCTCAGGCGGGGAACTGAGGGGGTATCGCACGATGCTGCGACGGGCGGCGGGGTATCTGGTTCGGCGCGGGCCCAGCACACCTCAGGACCGGTGGGAGAACTCGCCGGGGTTTTCCTCGTTCACACTGGGGACGGAAGTGGCGGCAATGGTGACGGCGGCGGACTATGCCGAGCATGGGGGGCACACGCAACTGGGAACCTATCTGCGCCAGACGGCCGACCTGTGGAACGCCTGCATCGAACCGTGGACCTATGTGCGGGGGACGAAGCGGGCCAGGGAATGCGGCGTGGACGGATACTACGTGCGCATCATCCCGCCGGAGATGGGGGGCGCGCTGGTGCCGGATGGGAATGGATATAACCGGCAATTGAGCCAGAGCGGGCATCCGGCGGCCGAGGTGGTGAGCCCCGATGTGCTGGCACTGGTGCGGTTTGGATTGCGCTCCCCGGACGATCCGCGGATTCTCAATACCCTCAAGGCGATCGATGTCTCGTTGAAGACCCAGACGCCGGTGGGGCCGGGGTGGCATCGGTACAACTGGGACAATTACGGGGAGACGGATGATGGAGGTCCTTTTATCTGTCGCGACTGCGGCGGGCACGGGCGGCTTTGGCCGCTGCTGACGGGGGAGCGGGCGCATTATGAGCTGGCGGCGGGGCATGTGGAGGAAGCCAGGCGACTGAGAAAGACGATGGCGGGATTTGCCGGCGATGGGGGTTTGCTGCCGGAGCAGGTGTGGGACAGTGCGGACTTGCCGCAATGCGGGTTGTACCTGGGCCGGCCGACGGGATCGGCCATGCCGCTGGTCTGGGCGCACGCGGAGTATGTGAAACTCTGCCGGTCGCTGGCGGAGGAAAAGGTCTATGACCTGCCCGAAACGGCCCTCAAACGGTACGTGGCCGATGCGCCGCCGAAGGTGACGCATGCGGCCTGGCGGTTTGGCCACCCGTTTGAGGCGATGCCCCGCGGATTGACCCTGCGCCTGGAGGTGCATGATGCGGCCACGGTGCATTACAGCTTCGATGACTGGAAAACAGTGCGAGAGGTCCAGACGTGGGATACACAGATCGGGCTGCACGTGGTAGACCTGCCCAGCGAAACGCTGAAGGCGGGGTCGCGCGTGGTTTTTACGTTCCACTGGACCGCGGCGGGCAAGTGGGAAGAAAGGGACTTCGCGGTGGAAATAAAGTAGCGATCGGCCCGCCGATGCGAATCCTGAGCGAAGATCTCCGGCACAGCCACGCCAATTTAATGCGGCATCGGGAACTTCGTGCAGAAGTCGACGACTTCCTGGCGGATTTTGGCCAGGGCGTCGGGGTTGGCCCGGGACTGGAGGGCGCGGTCGATGAAGCCGGCGACGGTGGTCAGGTCGGCCTCCTTGAGGCCGCGGGTGGTCAGGGCGGGGGTGCCCAGGCGGATGCCGCTGGTGAGCTTTGGCGGGCGGGGGTCATTGGGGATGCCGTTTTTATTGGAGATGATGCCGGCCGCTTCGAGCGCTTTTTCGGCATCGGCGCCGGTCAACTCGGCATCGCGGGGGCGCAGGTCCACGAGCATCAGGTGATTGTCGGTGCCGCCGCTGGTGAGGCGGTAGCCGAGTTTCATCAGCGCCTCGGCCAGCGCCTTGGAGTTTTTAACGACCTGGTGGGCGTAGGTCTTGAAGGCGGGTTGGAGATTTTCGTTAAAGGCGACGGCCTTGGCGGCGATGATGTGCATGAGGGGCCCGCCCTGGAGGCCGGGGAAGACCGAGCGATTGATTGATTTGGCCAGGGCCTCGTCGTTGGTCATGATCAGGCCGCCGCGCGGGCCGCGGAGGGTTTTGTGGGTGGTGGTGGTGACCACGTGGGCGTGGGGGAAGGGGGAGGGATGGGCGCCACCGACGACCAGCCCGGCGATGTGGGCGATGTCGGCCATGAGATACGCGCCGACTTCATCGGCGATCTGGCGGAACTTGGCGAAGTCGATGGTGCGGGGATAGGCGCTGTAGCCGCAGAGGATCATTTTGGGCTTGAGTTCATGCGCCTTGGCGCGGACGGAATCGAAGTCGATGGTTTCGGTTTTGGGGTCCAGCTCGTAGTGGGCCGGCTGGTAGAAGATGGCGCTGGTGTTGAGCTTCATGCCATGGGAGAGATGGCCGCCGGAGGCGAGATTGAGGCTGATGAAGCGGTCGCCCGGCTGCATCATGGCCATGAAGGCGGCGAGGTTGGCGTTGGCGCCGCTGTGCGGCTGGACGTTGGCGAAGTTGCAGTTGAAAAGCTTCTTGGCGCGGTCGATGGCAAGCGTTTCAATTTCATCATAGTACTTGCACCCGCCGTAATAGCGGGCATTGGGATACCCCTCGGCGTACTTGTTG
>JBIQLO010000007.1:0-36735 GCA_044464175.1 Planctomycetaceae bacterium
TCGTCATCGGGATCATATCGGTCCTGATTTCGATGTTGTTGCCGGCGCTGAACAAGGCACGGGAGCAGGCCAAGAAGGTGGCGTGCGCGTCGAACATGCGCCAGATCGGGCAGGCGATCCAGATGTATGGCAATGATAACAAGAACTGGCTCCCGCCGGCGTTGTACGCAGTGGCAGGCCAGGGTTACGCCGCGCCGACCTACACGCTGGGCAACAGCATGACTTCGTACAGCGGCCTGACGCTGCTGCTGCCTCGCCCATGGAACGGAGGGTCTTCCAACCCCCAGGCGTATCTCCCCAACCCGGACGTGATGTTTTGCCCATCAGACGACTGGAGCAACACCCATCGGGACACGGCGGTGTGGTACGGCACCGTGACCTTTCACAGGCTGGCTTCATCGCCCACCTCGAGCAGCCATGTGTATATTTCATATAACTACCTCTACTTTCTCGGCCGTGGCGTGAATCCGGATTCTTCAAACATCTTCCCCAGCATCGCCACGGCGGCGGATCCGGTTGTCCGGTCGTTTGACTATCCGCGGTATCGATACAGCCAGCCCTATTACCATGACAGCCGCACACCCGCGCAAACGGCCATCATTACGGACACGGGCGGGCACTGGCCTGGCTATGCGGATACCTACATCATCCATCCCGACGGTTGGAATGTGCTCTATATGGACGGGCATGTGAAATTCGTCCACTATCCCACGACGGGCTTTCGGGTTCCATGGCAGACGCGCCTGGATTATCTGGACACCTATTGAGTCTTTTTCATCGCAGGCGATTGACTCTCGGGAATTGCATAGGCCGCGCGGTGGACCTTTTTCGGAAAAACGGTCCGCGGGGCGGACCCTACAAAGACTTTTATGAATACAAAATCCGCTCCTCAAATAGTGGGTCGCTGGGCGTTGAAGGGCGACTCCCAGGATGGTTCCGGCCGAGGCAATCACGCCCAGGTGCGCGGGAATGTGCGATTTGAGTCCGAGGGCGCCGTGTTCGAGGGGCGCGGGGGGTATCTGGAGATTCCGGATGGTGAGGGGTTGCGCCTGGGGGGCGAGCCGTTCTCGATCACCGCGCGGATCTGGATCGCCGCGCACGAGGCGGAGGTAATCGGGGACATCGCCAGCAAGTTTGACCCCTCCACGCGGAAGGGGTTTAACCTGTCCGTCGCGGACCACGGGGGGGTGACCAGCGCTTCCTCGAATTACCGCAATCTCCAGTTTTCCATTGATGCCGGGACGACGCCGCAATGGGCCGATTGCGGCCGGGTTGGCAACGCCACGCTGATCTTCGCCCTGGCGGTGAACGAGGGGCAGTTGTACGCCTCCACGTTTGAGCTGGGCGGGGGTGTGGGGCATGTGTATCGCTATGCCGGGGGCGACCGATGGGAGGATACGGGGCTGCCGTGCAAGGCCAACGCCGTGACGGGACTGGCGTCGCTGGACGGAGCCCTGTACGCGGCCTCGGGGCTGTATGACTCACGCGGCTCGGCGCTGGGGGCGGGGGAGAATCTCAACAGCGAGTGCCGCGTCTGGCGGCTGGAGCCCGATGGGCGGTGGACCGACTGCGGCGTGCCGGAGGGGGAGGAGGATCAGTTCCACCTGGGCATTTACCGGGGGCATGTTTATGCGACGCCGGCCTATCGCCGGGGGCTTTACCGCTACGAGGGCGAAAAACGGTGGACGGCATGCGCGGAGCCGTATCCGCGCTTCTTCGCGCTGTCGCAATGGCGGGGGCATCTGTACGCGGGGACGAACAAGAGCCTGCGGCACGTCGGTCCGCCGCCGAAGCGCGAGCGCACGTTCACGTTCCTGCCCGAGGCGGACATCGTCTATCGCTATGATGACCGGACCGACACCTGGACGGGGTGCGGGCAGGTGGAGAGCGAAACGCAGATGTACTGTTTCAGCGTGCATCGGGGGGCGCTCTACGTGGGCACCTGGCCCAGCGCCAAGATGTTCCGCACAAACACCGGCATCGGCTGGGAGGACTGCGGGCGGGTGGACCCGGCCGAGGAGGAGTTGATGGGCGTGGGGGTTTACAACGGGATGATGTACTGCGGGACGCTTCCGGCGGCCGACGTCTACCGCTACGATGGGGATCACCGATGGACGAAGGTGGGGCAGACCGACCAGACGCAGGGGGTGAAATACCGGCGGGCCTGGAGCATGGCGGTGCATGATGGGAAACTGTTTGTCGGCACGCTGCCGTCGGGGCATGTTTTTTCGATGCAGACCGGCGCGGTGGCCTCCGACAGCCGGGAACTGGCGGCGGGGTGGCATGATGTGGCGGCGGTGCGGGATGCGGCGGGTGTGCGGCTGTATCTGGACGGGCAACTGCGGGCCCAATGCGCCGGCCGGGAGGTGCTGGATGTCTCGAACGAACAGCCGCTGCGCATCGGGTTTGGAGCGTATGACTATTTCCGCGGCAAGATCGCGGATGTGCGGCTGTACGCCGGGGCGCTGAGCGCTGAGGCGATTCAAAAAGCATAGGGCTGCGGATCAAAGGGAAGACCGCGCGGGCGTCCGGCCCGCTCGGATGAAGCGGAAGGAGCATCGGACGTGCGAGTTTTGCGGGATCGATGGGCGGTGTTGTGTCTGGGGGTGCTTTTGGCCGCTGCGCCGGGATGGGCGGCGGCGGACCGGTCGTTTGAAGTTTCGGCCAAGCAGCAGTTGAAGGTCACCTGGCAGGGGCGCCCGCTGGTCACCGGGGATGAAATGCCGGCGCTGCCGGATGCGTTCACTTCGCCCCAGGGCAGCCGCGCGGACCAGGTGAATGGCTGGACGGTTGACAATCTCTGGCGCGTGAAGGATGTGGAGAAGGCGCTCAGCTATCGCCGCGAGGTGGCCGACGACGGGCGCCAGGTGGAGGTGACGGTGCAGCTTCGGGTGCCGGCGTACTATGAGAACTGGCCGGAGACAGGCGCCATGTATCGCCTGCACGTGCCGCTCAAGGCGCTGGACGGGATGACGTTCCACGCGCTGGCCGGGCGGAGCAGCCGCCTGACGGAACTGAGCGGCAAGATAACCGCCGACATGCCCGACGGCCCGATCATGCACGGGGATTTTCCCTTCGGTGATCGCCCGACGTTCATCGCGTTTGAGAAGGATGGGCGGGGCCTGATTTTCGACTTTAATCCCAAGGGGCCGGCCGCGTGGAATGATTATGGCCCCACCGCTCTGGACGGGCATTGGCGCGTGGACAAGCAGGGGGATGAACTCCTGTTCTATTTCGGGGGTGCGCCCAAACTGTATGGCGGGGTCTATTCCAGCAAGCTGCGCATCGTAGAGGGGACCTTCGCCGATTATGACCATTGGCACGCCCACCGGCGTTACAGCTACTACGGCGAATTTCCGGCCCTGAAGCAATTCAGCTTTCAATCCGGCACGCCGTCAAAGGGATGGACGGCGGCCACCAAGAAGGAGCAGTCCCCCTTCGTCATTGAGGTGCCCGAGCCGGGCATCTATATCTTTACCCTCAGCACAAAGGCCCAAACCCCCTTTGATGTGAGCTGTGACGGGCAGACGATGGCGCGGGGCGTGTCGGCGGAGGCGGGGAAGGTCAAAACGATTGTCTTCTCGCGTTACAGCGATGACCGGAAGATTGAGCTGGCCTGGAGCGGCGCGCAGTCGGTGGATTCGGTCATCGTGCAGGCACTGATTTATGCGCCGGAGGATTTCGCGTTCAAGCGGGGCGTATGGCTGGTGGAGGATGTGCCCACGCCGACGAATTTGTTCATGTTCCACCGGGATTTTGACGGCAAGGCCGCGCCCCCTTCGATTCAGACCGCCCCCGCCACGACGCAGGCCCCCACGACCCAGGCGGTGGAGCAGGCGAAGGTGCCGCCGGGCGACACGGCCGTGCCGGACCAGTCCGACCCGGGACGGGCGTGGCGCTGGCAAGGCAACATCTCCGGGATGGGCCCGAGCAACAACGGCAGCTTTTACGAATTTGAAACCGACGAGCAGATCAACCGCCGGCTGGATGAGCTGCAGAAGCTCGGCTACCGCACCATTCTCCTCAACGGCTTTCTCGTGCGGCATCACTGGACGGAGCAACTGCCCCGTGTGAAGAAGGTGATGGCGAGAATCGTGAGCCTGGCGCACCAGCGCGGGATGAAGGTCTTGGACCACCAGGACCTGACCATCGTCGCCTACCAGGATTCCAGCTATAACCTGCTGCTGAAGCACCTGGACTGGACGCAGCGGGATGTGCGCACGGGGCAGATCACGCGCGGCTGGTGCCTGAACAATCCGAATTTCCAGCAGCATTACTGGAAATACATCACCGACTGGGTGCGCGACACCGGCATTGACGGTCTGATGATCGACGAGGCGACGTTTCATGGTGAAATCTACTGCGGCTGCGAATACTGCCGCGAGAAATTTCACCAGGACACGGGCCTGGACCTGCCCCAGGCGCCCAGCCCGGTGCTGCTGAACAAGCAGGACCGTCTCTGGAAGCTTTGGCTCAGTTGGCGCATCAAGACGGTGGGGGACTGGTGGGTGGACCTGCGCCGGCAGGTGCAGAGCGTGCGGCCCGACTTTGTCCTGATGAAGTACACCACCAACGGCGGGATGCAAAGCTCGGCCGCCTCGCTGGGCTACGGCGCCAGCCTGCCCGAGTCGGCCCGCGCGGTCGATTTCCTGGGCACCGAGATCATGAGCCGCAACGTCTACGCCAGTTTCCGGGCGAACTTCGCCTACCGGGAGTTGTTCAACAGCCTGAATCACGCCTTCGGCTCGCCGATCTTCGGGCTGGTGTATCCGGTCGGCCAGCCTGTGTATGCCTACGCCGGCTGGGCGATGAACAACATGCGCGGGCAGGTGACCTGGGCCATGACCGGCGATGCCGTCATTGAGGAGGATGCCAAGCGCTATATCGGGTGGAAAGAGAACATGGACCTGCGGCACGCCAGGTCCGTGGCCGATGTGGCGGTTTTTTTCAGCCTCAGTTCCCGTGATTTTCCCAAGTACTTTGGGCACGCGGACGATTTGATCGGGGCTTGTGAACTGCTGGACGATCAGCATGTGCCGTATGAAATCCTGCTTGGCCGCAGCTTGACGCCGGAGAAACTCAAGGCGTTCCGTCTGCTGATCCTTCCCAGTGACTGCTCGATGAGCGACCAGCAGATCGCCGCCGTCAACGCGTACCTGGAAGCGGGGGGGCGGGTTCTGTCGATGGGACACACCGCCGTACTGGATGAACTGGGCTTTGACCGCACGGAATGGCCCATCGGCCAGTGGATCGGACTGCGCTTCGGCGGCAAGATGCTCAAAGGGCCGTTTAAGTTGAGCGGGACGGCGGTGGGGGACCAGGCGGTGGAGTTCACCGCGCCGATGATGCAGCTGATAGCTGACGCGGCCGCCAAGCCGACGGTTTTGGCCGAAGCCGACCGCAACAACCGCAAGTCGATTGCGATCGCCGAGGGAAAGGTCGGCAAGGGAACGCTGATGATCGTTGCCCCCCGTTTGGGCGCGGCCAATTACGAGCCGGAATCCACCGTGGACCGGGTGTGGCAGTACGAATATGACCCCGCTCCAGCCGCACTTTTTGCCCGGTTGATTGAGCGCCAGCGCGGCCCGTCCCCGGCCTTCAAGGCGATCCAGGTGCCCGCGGCCGTCCGCCTGAGCGTCTATGAACAGCCGGGCGAGGGTAAGAAGCAGCTCACGCTGGTGCATCTATACAACGGCACGGGCGTGCAGATGAAAAAGGGGCAGCGCGTCTCAGGCCAGCAGCCCAAGCACCCCTTCCCCGCGTTGAAAGAGGATCTGGTTTTTGAAATCAACCTTGACGGGGAAGGTTCCGTGCGGGGCGAGATTGTCTCCCCGGATTTCGCCGGTTCGCGCCCCGTCCATGTGAAGCAGATTGGCGACCACCGCTACGAAGTGCGCGTCGGCAAGGATGATTTGAAGGCCTACGCCATCGTTCGGCTGCAGCATCAATAACCCACAGGTTTAACCATCATGAACAACATGAGAATCCCAACCACCACCGCGTTTCTCACCCTCCTTTGCGGCTCAATTGCTTTGGCCGACACGCCCTCGTTCTCCATTCCCTTTGTCCAGGGGATCGAAGTGGAGAAGGGGATCGAGCAATGGAAGCCTGTCGCTCCGATCGGGGACTGGAACCAGAAGGACCGGATCGTTTACGGCGCCAACAACTGGACCGGGCCGGCCGACCTGGGCGGAACCGCTTGGATGGGATGGGATGAACACAACCTCTATGTGGCCGCCGACATTACCGACGACCAGGTGCGCCAGACCGGCACGGGAGAAAACCTCTGGCGTGGCGACCACGTCATGGTGCTTATGAACGTCCATCCCGAGGCGAAGCTGCCGCCGGGCCGGTTTCAGCAAAGCGGGCAATTCATGCTGGGCCTGAACCCCGGTTCCCTCAGCACCGGCGGCGATCTTCTGGCCAGTCTCCCCCCGGAGGTGTACATCTGGCAGCCGCAATATGTCAGCAACTCCGGCATTGCCATCACCGCCACCCGCACGAAGACGGGGTACGCCATTCAGGCGGCCATTCCCTGGGAATTCCTGGGCGTCCGGCCGCACGATGGATTGAAGATCGATTTTGACCTGTGCCCCAGCGACTGCGACACCCAGGAGATGCAGCAGCAGACCCTGGCCAGTCTCAAGCCGGGCAAATGGGAGGTCAGCACGGCACGACTCCTGAGCGGGGAGCTAAAAGGGGGGCCCAAGGGCGCCACATCCGCCGCCGCCGGCGCAAAAGTCGAGTTGAGCCAGAAGGAAGTGGAATTGCAGCATGGGCAAACCCGCAACTTTACCTTCACGCCGCCGGCCAACACCGAAGGGCTGGTTCCGGTGGTCTCTCTCAAGGCGCGCCTGGCCTCCAAGCGACTGGGCGGCGCTTCCTACGGCCTGGTGGTCCAGGTCAACGGCAAGCCGCTGGAGCCGGAACGCTGCATCAACCGCCCGGCCAGCGTCGTCTTCGCCAGCGGAACCACGTTGAGCCTCTTCAAGGCCAATTCGTGGACCCTGATCTACAGCCCGGACTACAAGGCGATTCATACCGACACGAAATCCTCCTACTACATCGCCCCGGGCGAATTTGATGCCTATGACTTCCGCTTCAATGTCCAAGGGCTTTTGAAGCAGGGCCAGAACACCGTCACCGTTCGCGATTCCTCCCATCCCAGCCAGAAAATCCCCATTGCCTTTGAGGACCTGGCCATTCAGTGGGTGCCGGCCAATCAAGCGAAAAAGCCCGAGGAGGTCATCAAGGCCAAGCCGCCCGTGACCGTCCGTCCGCCCAAGGACCTGGCTCCGCCCGCGCAGGCAAGGCTGAGTGACGGGGGCGCGATCCACTTTCAGGCGGCCGGCAAGACCTGGACCGTCGAGTCCCAATTTAGCAGCCCGGATGGAAAGTGGCTCAAAATGGCCGATACACGCCAGGAAGGGTGGACCACCTTCAACCGCGCTTCAGGCAATCATCTTTCGGCCGCCACCGACCGGATCGCGCTGGACCGAACCATCCGCGTGCTCGATCAGTGCATCGAAATTCATGAAAAGCTGACAAACAAGACGGACCAGAACCAGCCGGTCATGATCCGCCACCAGCTCGCCTGGCCGGTGGATCAACTGGCCGCCCTCACCCTCAATGGACGCCCGATGCCGCTGAATCGCGGCATCACGTCGGATGCGGCCAATCCCACACTCCTGCTCAAATCGACGCAGGGGGAGGGCGTGGCGCTGATTCCGTACGATGGGGTGTTCCGGCTGCACCATCAGGCGTTTTACCTGAACGGCACCGCCGGCCTGGCCGACAGCAACCTGGTGCTGGCGCCCCATGCCACGTATGAACAGGTCTGGCAGGTTTACACCATTCCCAGCGGCGACTACTGGGATCTGGTCAACGCGGTTCGCAAGCAGTGGGACACCAACTTCAAGCTTGAGGGCCCCTTCGCGTTCGTTGACCCGCGCGTGGTCAAGGGGCGCGACTTGCAGGGAGACTACACCGTCGAGCAGATGCGCACCTGGCTGGCCAAGCGCAACGTGGGCGTGCCGGTCGTCTCCGATTACGATCCGATCACCGGCGCAGCGCTGCAGGGACTGGCCAACAAGCTCGAAGGCAAATACCTCGAGAAGATCACCCACTTTATCGAGGTGATTCGCCAGGCCGATCCGAAGCTGCCGATTCTCCGCTACTATCACTGTTTCATCACCGGCACGCCGTTTGACAAGGAGGCCGACCCGGCCGACGCCCTCCTGGATGCCTCGGGCCATCAGGTTTTCTATTCCAACAACAAGCATTGGCCCATCTTCGTTCCCACGACCACCAATCAGTATGGGCGGCAGATGACCCAACTGGCCAAGGACCTGGTTCAAAAGCTCAAGCTCAACGGAATTTATTGGGATGAGCAGCAGACCAGCGCTGTGCTTTATCACTATGGCAAGCCATGGGACGGCGTCTCTGGCGACATTGATCGCAAGACGCATAAGCTGATCCGCACCAAGTCGCTGGTCCCGCTGATTTCGGCCGAGTTCCGCTACAATCTCCTGGACTGGATGGCGCAGAACAACATGGTCGTCCTGTGCAACGGCCAGCCCTATACGCCGGAGGATGCCAAGTACAAAATGCACCGCTTTGTTGAAACCGGATCGGTCACCAATCTGTATGACGCCTCCCTCTTCTCCCCGTGCGGCCTGGGGGACCACCTGACCGAGCGCACCGGCGCGGATGTCATCCGCTCGCAGATTCGCTTCCTCGATTATGGCTGCCTCTATGACTATTACAGCTCCCAGATCGATGTGAAGAATCCGGGACTGTGCCGCTGGATGTATCCCATCACCCCCGTCGCCCTGGGACCGGGTTACATTCTGGGCCGGGAGAAAATTCTCACCAACCGCCCCGGCCGATATTCCTGGGGCGACAAGACCCTCCCGCCGGTTGAGGTCCACGTGATCGACCCGACGGGCCAGGAGATCAAGGCTGATTGGAAAAAGGTGAGCGCTGACGGGATTGAATGGGTCCAGCTCACCCTGCCTCCCGGCCATGCGGCCGCCATTGTTCGGAAATAGGCCTGGGCAAATGAGGAAAAGACAAGAAGCATGAGGACCGGCGGCCCCGGCTCATGCTTCTTTGTGTCCGGATGCACTTCGTCCGGGCGGTTACTTCCCGATACAGAACTTCGAAAAAATCTGGCCCAGCAGCTCATCCGGCGTCACCGCGCCCAGAATCGCCCCCAGCGCATCCAGCGCCTCGCGCAGCTCCAGGGCCACCAGTTCCGCTCCGGCGTGAAGGGCATGGCGGGCGCGCTCCAGGGCGGCCCGTGCCTCGGCGATGGAGGCCAGATGCCGGTCGTTCAGCGCCACCACCTCGCCGCCCCGGGCCGTTCCGAACGCCAGCTCATCCAGGCGCTGCCGCAGCGCTGTCATTCCCTGGCCGGTTGTCGCACTGATTCCAATCAGGCCATTTTCCCCTCTTCCATCTTCATTTCCCGCCAGGTCCATCTTGGTATGCACCACCAGATCGGGCTTCCGTCCCAGGGCCAGCGCCGGCCGCGGATCCGTCGCCTCCCGCACGAGAACCAGGACATCGGCCTGCTCGATCGCCACAATCGCCCGCCGATGCATGGCCGCGGCGATGACATCGGTTTCCCCGGCCTCCTCCAGCCCGGCCGCGTCGAGGAGGATCACCATTCCCCGTTCCAGCGCCACCTCGGCCGAGAGCAGGTCCCGCGTCGTCCCGGCCACGGGCGAGACGACCGCCCGCCTTTGTCCCGCCAGTGCGTTGAGAAGGGTGCTTTTGCCGGCGTTTGGGCGTCCGGCCAGCACAATGCGCGGTTCATGGCTGAGTTGGGCAAACCGCCCGCTGCCGGCCACCAGCGCCTCCAGTTCCCGGTCGATGGTCTCCAGACGCGCGAGGGTCTCCCGAGGCGACAGAAAGGTGACATCCTCTTCTGAAAAATCGATCCCCACCTCCGTCAGCGCCAGCGTCTGGGCCAGTTGATCCATGATCGGGTTGAGCCGCCGGGCCAATTCCCCTCCCAGCAGTTGCCGGGCCGCCCGAAGCTGGCGTTCATTCCCGGCCGCGATCGTGGCCGCCACCCCCTCCGCTTCGCTCAGGTCCATCCGCCCGTTGAAGTAGGCCCGGGCGGTGAATTCCCCCGCCTCGGCCGGGCGGGCTCCGCGCTCCACCAAAGCCTCCATGACCCACCGGGCCAGGAGCACGTTTCCCGGCAGATGCAGCTCCGCCACATCCTCCCCCGTGTAGCTGCGCGGGCCTTTGAATGAATAAACCCAGGCGGGAAATTCAACGCCGCGCAGTTGGAGCATGCAGTGGAGCGATGAAGCTTGTGGGGTGGGCTTTAGCCCACCAGAAATCCCGTGGTGGGCTAAAACCCTCCCTACAAGCTCAAATGCCCCTGGTCCGCTCAAGCGCACAATGATCCGCCCCGAAGCGGCCGGGACCGAGGAGAAGGCGATGATCGTGTCCTCGGCGGTCATGGCTCACTTGTCACTGGTCCTTGGTTGCTTCAGGATCATGGCATACGACTTTGTTCGCATAGGGAAGAATAGGTTCTGTCTCGCAATAAGGCTCAGAAAAAAGCCCTGGTTACGATAACACTGTTGGATTTCCGGTCGGAGGCGGTCCCGCGATGATGACTTTTGCGTAGAATAACAGGCTCTCCTCCGGGCGGTTGCGCAGAAATTTTCCGACTTTGGCCAGCGGAAAGATCACTCCATCCTTCATGTCCCATAGACCGCGGATGTCTCAATGCTCATTCCCAGTCCTGGACCGCACCTGCTCCAGGTATTCGTCCATTACGCGCAGGCTTCCCACGGTGAAGTTGAACTGAGCCGGATCAATTAGTTCGCTGCCCGGAGTCGGATCGGCCGGACAATGAAGGAACATTTGCGATATTTCCAGAAGGGCCTGGTCCTGCACTTTCGGGCCGGCTAAGACGGGGGCTTTTCTGGTGAAAGGCCAAAACGCCATGGATGATGCCTCCTTTTTGCAGCCGTTGCCGCAGGGCACGCGGTTGCGCCGGCATGGTCAACGGCAATGGCGGCACGCGGTAACGTGCCCTACGGTTTTGTCCAGTCGGCCTGAACGTTCCGGGGTCCGCGGGGCGACTCCTACTTCTTCCGCTCCGCCTCGCGGCGGACCTGTTCGGCCTTCTCCTGCAGTTCGGCAATCCACCGTCCAAAGGCCCCGCGCGGCTTGGCGGCCGGTTCGTCCCCATTGGAGCCCATGCGCCGGCCGCGGGTCGGCTTGGCGTCCACGATGATGCGCTGGTTCTTCTCCAGCTCCTCCTGCCGCTTGATGTGGGCGCGGATGCGTATCTGTTCCCAGATGCCTACGCCCGTGCTGGCGGCGATATAGAGGTTCAAACCGCTCGGCTCGGCATAGAGGAAGATCGGGAACAGAAGGCTCATCCACTGCATCATCTTCTGCTGCTTTTCCTGCTCCGGCGAGGCGGCGGGGGGCTTGGGGGTGTATTTCTGCTGGAAGAAGTAGGCAAAGGCCAGCAGGATCGGCAGCACGTTCAAGCCCGCGATCGTGAAGAAGAAGATGTGGATGGGATGGGAGAAGGTGAAGAGGTGGTCCGGCTGGGTCAGGTCCTTGATCCAGGTCAGCCCGTAAAAGAAGGGGGCCTGACGCAGTTCAAAGGTGTTCTGAAGCATGCTCCACAGCGCGATCCAGATCGGCATCTGCAGGAACATCGGCAGGCACCCCAGGATCGGGGCGACGCCCTGCTGCTTGTACACCTCCATCATCGCCTTGTTCAGCTCCTCCTTGTTGTCGCCGTATTTCTTCTTGATCCGCTCCATTTCCGGGCCCATTTTGCCCATTTTCTGCATGGAAATGGTAGATCGTTTGGTGATCGGATGGAGGATGATTCGCACCAGCGCCACCAGGCCGATGATCGCCAGTCCCCAGTCGCGGAAGATGAAGTGGAAGGCCATCAGCAGATAGACCAGCCCATCCACCAGCCAGCCAAAGGCGCACCAGCTGCTCATGGTGCTGAGCGTGCCGTCATACCCCAGCGGGGCTTGTGCATAGTAGGCGCTGTTGAGCAAGGACCGTTTTTTGGGCCCGAGGAAAACCTTCATCGGCAGCGACTGCTCGGCGCCGGGGGCGATGGTGAGCGCATCGGTGACGAAGTTCATCGCGATCTGCCGCTTTTCCGAGGGCGCACTCGGGTCGAGCGCGGTGGCTTCCACCTGCTTAAGGTAACTGGGCACCCGTCCCTCCAGCGGCACCGGGCGCAGGATTGCGTCGAAATAGACGCTGCTGGCGCCGGCCCACAGCACATGCTGCCCATCCTTGTTCTTAAGCAGCTCCTTGCTGGTCATTTTTTCGGAGAAGTTGTAGACCATCTCGTGGTCCACCTTCACCACGCCCTCATCCCAGTACCCGGCGATCACCTGCCGGTCATCCCGCTGGAGTGGCTCAATGGCGGGGGGGGTGGGTCCGTTGAAGCTGGTCGCCACCTGCAGCGGTTTGCCGGTGCGATTCCGCAGCGTGTAATCCACCGAGACCTCATACCCCTGATTGACGTTGGATTTTGGATAGATTTGGAACTTTTTCTCAACCGTCAGGACGGCCCCATCCTTCGTCCCCACGTCCAGCGCATAGGTGGCCGACGCTTCATCGTGCGCCACCAGCCGCCAGTCCGCGTCCAGCAGGTCCACTTTCTGGCCATCAATCGTGACCGACGCCGTCGCCAGCGGGCGCGTCCGGTCGGGCGCGACATCATCCGGCCGCTGATAGATATATGGGTCCGGCGATTCCACCTCCTTGCGGAAGCGGTTCAAGACCACCTGGCTCAAACCCGCTCCCCGGGGATCGATGGTCAAAGAGAGTGGATAGGTCGATTCTCCCTTCACATCCAACTGCGAATGGCCCAACGTGATGGCCGCGGGCGCTGGCCCGGTGGTTGGCGTCAGGATATGCAAACCGTTGGAGCCGGTGGCGGCCGTCAGCACGGGCGCGGTCGTTGCGCCGGCCGTGGCGGGCATCCGGGCTTCGGAGGGGCCGGTGGCGCTGGGCTGGCTGGTGGCGACGGCTTGGGTTGTTGGCTGAGTCGCCGGACCCAGCGTCCAGTTATTCTTCTTCGCCAGATAAGCCAGAAAACTCTGCCACCCCAGCACAAGCGCGAAAATGACCACCATTCCGATGATCAGGCGTTTAGTATCCATTCACTTCTCACAGTAGGGTCCGCAGCGCGGACCAATCTTCGGGTAGGGAGCGGCGGGTCCGCGGGGCGGATCCGATTCATCTGCCATCCAACAATCGCGTCCCCAGAAAGTCATCCAGCTCCGGGATCGCCTCCACCTTCTTCACCGTAGTCTGGACGTCGTATGGAACCCTTACGAACTCCACCGCCTCGTCGTTCACCACCACGAAGCTGGCGCGGGGGTCTCGGTCGCGCGGCTGGCCGACGCTGCCGACGTTGATCACGGCCTTTTCATCCGTGATCGGGTACTTGTAATCCAGCTCATCCGGGCTGTAAAAATCCGGTCCTTCCAGGAAAACGCCGGGCACGTGCGTATGGCCCACGAAGCAGAGGCGATCAAACCGCTCGAAAATGGAGACGAATTTGCCGGGATTGGTGTATATGTCGTCCGGGAAAATGTACTCGTTGATCGGCCGGCGCGGGCTGGCATGGGCGGCCACAAATTGCTCGGTCCGCAGCCGTGGCGGCAACTTTCCGAGGAATTTCCATCGGTTGGCCCGCCGCTGGGCATCCGGATCGGTTTCAAAGCACTGCCGCGTCCAGTAGCAGGCCGACTCCGCCCCGCTGTTGAAATTGTAGGGCTCGTACATGACGGCAAAGTCATGATTTCCCAGCAGGACCTGATGGCAGCGGTCCATCACCAGGTCCAGGCACTCCATGGGATTGGGACCGTACCCGATCACATCGCCCAGGCAGAAAATCCGCTCGATCGATCGGCGGCCGATCTCCGCCAGAACCGCCGAGAGGGCTTCCAGATTGCCGTGAATGTCGCTGACAATTGCATACATTGTATTATGTCGCCCCAATTCGACTGAATCGATGATGGTAGGGAATGGGGCGGGGGGCGTCAAATGGAGAATGGAGGGAATGTGCCCAAAGCCGGAGGCCCGGCCGCCCGCCGGAGAAATCTTGGGGATAAAGCCACAAAAAGTGAGATTCCCGGCGGTTGCAATTTTTGCTTTAGCCCCGGACAATTCCGCCATGCCGTTGTCCATCGATGTCAGCATCCCGTACGGCAATGCCTTTATTCATCAGGTTCATCAGACCCCGCAGGTGGTGGAGGTCCAGTTTTCACCCGCTCCCCACGGCGGACCCGAAACACTCTGGTTCTGCTTTCGCCTCCGTCGCGATGGGCAGGCGCCCGCCAGAACACGGATCGTGCTGCAGAATCTCCAGAACCTCCTGGGCGGCGGCGGCAATCATTCCCACATTCGCCCGGTCATCCGCACGCCCAGGCAGGACTGGCACCGTCTGGAGCCCGGCGCGGCAGCGGCTCTGCCCGATGGACGGGTTCAACTCGCATGGGAACTGGAGACGCCGGCCGACTGGCTCGACATCGCCGTCTGCTTCCCTTACGGCCGGCCGGAGGTTCAGGCGCTGCTGGAAGAATTGAAGGGGGTCTATCGCTGCAACACCGTCGGCGTCAGCCAGCAGGGCCGCCCGTTGCTTCGCCTGTCTAACGACTACGGCGATACCGACCCGACCCGGCAGCGGCGCGGCATTTACCTGATCGCCCGCCAGCATTCAGGCGAAACCCCCGGTTCCTGGGTGCTGGACGGCCTGCTTCGGGCGCTGGCCGAGCTGGAGAACCCGCCGCTGGTCTGGTGCATCCCGCTGTCCAACATCGACGGCGTGGAGCAAGGGGATTACGGCAAGGACAACTTCCCCTGGGATCTCAACCGCGCCTGGGGCCGGCCCCCTATGCGCCATGCGACGCTGGTGCTACAGCGCGATATCCTCCGCTGGCGCGAGCGATGCCGCCCCGTGGCCGGGCTCGATTTCCACGCGCCGGGCCTGTGCGAGGCGGATGGGGCTTATATCTTTCACGCCGATGAGCAGGCCCGCCAGGCCATCGCACCGCTGGCCGAGGCCATTGCCGGACAACTGGGGCCGCTGGCCCTTCGCGGGGGCATTCTCCGTTCCATGAGCTATCCCTCCCGCTGGCCGAAGGCGACTTTCGCCCATTTTCTGGCCGACTTGAATATTCCGGGACTCCCGATTGAAATTCCCTATGCCCTCTTCGGCGATCGCCTGGCCGATCGGGCGCTCTACCAGCAGGTGGGCCGGCTCATCGCCCACGCGCTGGTAGCCTCCTGAGCCGCAGGGCTCGGTCCAAGATTGCAAAACGCCCCCGGTGGCCTAACATAAAAGCATGTCAGTTTCCCTCAGCCATCTCGTATTGTCCGACGGCTCTCCCACGCCCCCGGCCGGGCGAAAACCGTCGTGGCTGAAGATGAAGATGCCCGGCGGCGAGGAGTATGCCAAGCTCAAGACCCTCGTGGACGATCATCGCCTGCACACCGTCTGCCAGTCGGCCAAGTGCCCCAATATGGGCGAATGCTGGTCGGCCGGGACGGCCACGCTCATGATCCTGGGGGACGTCTGCACCCGCTCCTGCGGCTTCTGCCACATTGCCACCGGCCGCCCGCCGACGCTTGATCTGGAGGAGCCGGTCCGTGTGGGGGATGCGGTGCGCATCATGAACCTCGGTCATGTCGTCATCACCAGCGTCAATCGGGACGAGCTGCCCGATGGCGGAGCGGGGGTCTGGGCCGAGACCATTCGCCAGATCCGCCTTCAATCGCCCGGCACCAGCGTGGAGGTGCTCATCCCCGATTTTCAGGGAAACTGGGACGCGCTGCAGAAAGTGCTGGATCAGCGGCCCGATATCCTCAATCACAACATCGAAACCGTACCGCGCCTCTATAAGCGCGTCCGTCCGCAGGCGAAATATCCCCGCTCGCTGGAGTTGCTGCGGATCGCCAGGGAGCAGGGGCTGGTTTCCAAGACCGGCATGATGCTCGGGCTGGGGGAGGAGGACCACGAGATCGAGGCCGTGATCGAAGACCTGGTTGCCATCGGTTGCGAAATCCTCACGCTGGGCCAGTATCTCCAGCCGACGGCCAAGCACCTTCCGGTGGAGCGATGGGTCCATCCGGATGAATTCAGGAGTTGGAAGGTGCGGGGGGAAGCGCGCGGGTTGCGTCACGTTGAATCGGGCCCGCTGGTCCGTAGCAGCTATCACGCCGAAAAGCAGGTGCGGGCCCACGCGGAGGCGGTCATGTGAGGGCGCGCTGTCGCGTCCCGGCTTTTTCGACCCTGTCATACCCCGGCACTTCCCGATGTGCCCCCGGAATTTATGCACTCATCCCCTCCCACCTTCTGTATCGTCACCCCCTCTTACAACCAGGGGCCTTTCATCGACGCCACGATCCGCAGCGTTCTGGAACAGACGGTCGATTTGGAATACTGGGTCATGGACGGGGGATCGACCGATCAGACGGTGGACATTCTCCGGCGCTACGATGGACGGCTGCAATGGGTCAGCCAGAAGGATGGGGGGCAGTCCGATGCGGTCAACAAGGGCGTGGCGCGCGGCCGGGGTCAAATTGTCGGCTGGCTCAACTCCGATGACACCTACTGCCCCGGCGCGCTGGCGGCCGTGGCGGAATTTTTCCAGGCCCACCCCAAGATCATGCTCGTCTACGGCGACGCCGAGTACATCGACGCCGAAGGCCGGCCGATCACCCGTTGCGCTCACATCGAGCCGTTCAATTCTCATCGGCTGCTTCACTACAGCGATTTCATCGTCCAGCCGGCCGCCTTCTTCCGGCGAGAGGCGTTCGAAGCAGTGGGAGGGCTGGATGTGTCGCTGAATTACTGCATGGACTACGACCTGTGGCTGAAGATGGCGGCGCGGTTTCCGGTTGCCTATATGCCCAGGACTTTGGCGAGATTTCGCTGGTTCGGGCAGAACAAGACCGCGGTGGGTGGCCATGAGCGTCTGGCCGAAATAGAAGCAATGGCCCGCCGCCACGGCGCGCTCGGGCTGCCGGCGTATGTGCGCCTGGAGGCCGTGCGCCTGCATCTGGGCGAGGCCGCCCACGCCGCCGCCCAGGGTGAAATCCTCAAGGCCACGGCGTCACTGGCCCGGTCCATCGGCCAGACCTTTCGCTCGCCCCGCGCCCTGCGGAGCCTTCTGTCGCCCCACACCTGGAAAATCATTCACACCGGCCAGGTCCTGCGTAACCATGGACGCGCCAAGGCGCGCCCGCAGGTGAGTTTGAAGCACGAATTCCACGGCGATCTGGATCGGCGCCCCACCACCAATGGTTGAGGACATAAAAAAAGAAACCTTCCGCCGTGGCAGGGAAGGTTTCTTTGTGTTTCGGGGCCTCAATTTGGAGCCAAGGCCCGAGACGTTAAAGGTTGTGAGGCTGTAATACCAATTTGTTGACCCGGTTCGATCGGATGAGGAGCCTCATCCGGGGAGCCACGCAACCCGGTCAGTCGTCGAAGTTACTTCTTCGACTTCTTGGTCGTCTTCTTGGTCGTCTTCTTGGACGACTTCTTCGCGGCTTTCTTTGCCATGGCGCAAGTCACCTCCTTTCCTGTTTTACAAATTTAAGGGGTAATAAAAAATTCGTCAATGAAATTTTGCGCTCACGACGGAATTTTCACGCCTGAATGGTTCCGAATTTTTAGCCTCGCGTCGCGTCCATTGCATTCGCTCATGCGCCCGCGCCGGCGCGGGAATCATTTTCCCCGCCATAGCGCGTATCTCTGCATGGCCATTTCCATCGTGATCGACAGCGCCTGCGGATTGTTCCAGACCGCCGCGTTGTCGCGCAGCTCCTGCTCCGCCTCATCCACCAGTTGCCGCACCTGTTCCATCCGGAGCGTCTGGTTGATCTGTTCCTGCACCTGCTCATTTTCAAAGGGGATGACCCTACCCCGCTTCAGCGCCACCAGCTTCACCAGGTAGAACGCCCCCTTGGCCTCGACGATGTCGCTGATTCCCTCCGGCTCCAGCGACCAGGCCGCCTTCTCCACCGCATCCAGGCGATACGCTCCCTTGTCCACCCAACCCACATCCCCCCCCTTGCTCCGCAGCAGCGCATCGTCATCCAGGTCGTGCGCGAGCTTTGAAAAATCCTCGCCCGCCAGGGCGCGGCGGCGAATCTCCTGAATCTTCTTCAAGGCCGCCTCCCGGCCGCCGCTCCGCTCCGGGTCGATCTTGATCACAAGAAAACGCGCTGCGGCCTGCTGCGTATACAGGTTCTTGCGGTTGCGGTTGTAATAGCGGCGCATGTCCTCGACCGTGACCTGGACGCGGGGATAAATCTTCTTCTGCCGGTAGAGCTCAACCATGAATTGCTTGGCCTGTCGGCTGACCATCTTGTCAAAATCCTCGCCGTTCGCCCGCGCCTTGCGCCGAGCCAGTTGCAGGGATCCGCCCGCCTCCGTGATCTTCTTCTGCCGCCAGCGCTCGGTCGCGGCGTCGGCCATCTGTTTGTCCTGTTGGCTCAGGAACCGCTGAGCCGCGCTGTAGGCCAGCTCAGTGCCGATCTGCGCTGTGATTGCCTGCTCGATCAACTGCCGGGCGGCCGCCTGATATCCCCGTTCGTCGAGCTCCATCGCCTTGGCATGCAGGGGTTCGGCAATGGAGGCCATCACCTCATCGGCATAGATCGCCTTTCCATTGACCTCCGCCAGGACCGCTCCCAACGTCAGGTATTTGCCCAGCGACGTCCCGCCCTCATGCGCGGGCCTTGAGGCGGCCGGATGCGAGGCCGGAGCGCTGGTGGGATGGCCTGATAGCTGGCGCGTGGTTGGTGAAAGCAGTGGTGTCGCAGTTGGCGCGGCGGGTGGCGCAGTGACGCTCTCCCGTGCCGAGGGGGCCAAGTCCAGCGCGCCCGGCTGGTCCGTTGCCGATCCGGGCGATTCGGCCGGATGCTGGTAGAACGCGGCCGCCGGGATCGGCTTGGACGGCTGGACCGCCTGACAACCGCTCAACCCGACGAGGGCGCACGGAACCAGCCACCACGCCTTTGCCGATGGACGGCCCCCAAAAAAACCCGGGATGGAGTCATTGTGCTTCATGCGACGGCGGCCATCCTAACCGTGGGAGGGCCTGAAAACAAAAGTCGCTATAATGCCCCGGCCGGCAAACTTCCGCCGGTGCAAAATCGTATTACTATCCGGTCCATGAGTACTTACACCCAGAGTATCCAGAATCTGATGAACCAGTTGGCCGCGCTGCCCGGCATTGGCATGCGTTCGGCCGAGCGCATCGCTTTCCACCTGCTCAAGCAGCGGCCCGAGGAAGCGATGAAGCTGGCCGAGGCGATCCGGGACGTCAAGACGCGTATCCGCCATTGCTCCATCTGCTATAACCTGACCGAGCAGGACCCTTGCGCCATCTGTTCCGACCCGCGCCGGGACCATGGCCTGGTCTGCATTGTCGAGCAGCCCAAGGACCTGCTGGCGCTGGAGGCGACCGGCCTGTATGGGGGCGTCTACCACGTGCTCCTGGGCCGAATCGCGCCCCTGGAGGGGATGGAGCCGGGGGATCTGACCATTGATGCCCTGTTGGGGCGCCTGGCCAACGGGCAGGTGCGGGAGATCATCATGGGCACCAATCCCAATGTCGAAGGTGATGGAACGGCGTTGCATCTGCAAAGCCTGCTGAGCAGCTTCCCACAGGTGCAGGTGACGCGCCTGGCCCGCGGGTTGCCCACTGGAAGCAATATCGAGTTCGCCAATCGCAACATCCTGGCCGACGCCATCAGCGGCCGACAGAAAATGTAAGCGCAGACCGCCGCGAAGCCTCCGCGCCTGCTATCTATGCTCACCCGCCTTGCCCCATCCCCCACCGGCGCCTTGCATCTGGGCAATGCCCGCACGTTTCTGATCAACTGGGCTCTGGCCCGCCAGAACGGGTGGCGGATTCTCCTGCGCATTGAGGATCTGGATGGACCCCGCATCAAAGAGCAGGCGGATCGGTTGGCCATGGAGGATCTGGCCTGGCTCGGCATCGACTGGGATGAGGGGCCGATCCATCAGTCCACCCGCTCAAAGCACTACGATGCGGCGGTGGACCGTCTCCTCGCCTCCAATCAGGCCTATCCGTGCATTTGCACACGCCGGGAGATTACCCTGGCGGCCAGCGCGCCCCATGCCGAAGATGGCGCAAGCGCCTATCCCGGCACTTGCCACCGCCGGTTCGTCTCAATGGATCAGGCCCGCGACTTCGCCGGGCGCGAACCGGCAATCCGGTTTCACCTGACCGAAGGGGAATTGGACTGGGAGGATGGTTTCCAAGGCCGACGGCACACCAATCCCGCAAAAGAACTGGGGGATTTCATCGTCCGCAAGGCCGACGGAACAGCCGCCTATCAACTGGCGGTTGTGGTGGACGATGCGGAAATGGGCGTGACGCACGTGGTTCGCGGCGATGATCTGCTCGATTCCACCCCGCGCCAGGTCGCCCTCTATCGCGCGTTGGGCTTGGAGCCATCCGTGCCCCAGTATCTCCATCTGCCCCTGATCCTCGGGCCCGACGGACGCCGTCTGGCCAAGCGACACGGCGACACGCGCCTGGCCGCGTACCGAAATGCCGGCGTCTCTCCGGCCCGCATTCTGCAAAGCCTGGCCCGTTGGTCCGGCATTGATCACCCTGAAAAAATTCAATGTGCCATGGACTTCGCGCAGGCATTTCGCCTGGATCGGTGCCCTCGGGAGCCTATCCGGTTCTCGGGATTGTGAGAACTAGGCCTTGTCCGCCCCGCCTGATCCCTTTGCCCGCTGGTCCAGCAGGGTTTGCACCTTTTGGATCAGTTCGGCCATCGTGAACGGCTTTTGAAGGAACTGTTCCGGCGCGATGTTCATGATGGATGGGTCATCGATATTTTCGCTGGAATACCCCGACACGAAGAGAATGCGCATCTTCGGCCGCTGCGACTGCAACTGCCGCGCCAGAACGCCTCCGGTCATGCGCGGCATCACCATGTCCGTCACCAGCAGGTGGATGGGCCCGTCATGACGCTGGGCCTGCCGGATCGCCTCCGCTCCCTCGGACGCTTCCAGCACGCAATACCCATTCATTCGCAAAATCCGCCCCACCAGCCGCCGCACAGTTTCCTGATCCTCCACCAGCAGGATGGTCTCTCCCTCGCTGGTCGCCGCCGGGGAACCGTGGCGCGCTTCGGCCGCATCCGGCGTTTCAAACATCCGTGGCAGATAGATGGTGAAGGTGGTCCCCTTGCCCAGTTCGCTGGCGATGCGAATGTGGCCGCCGCCTCGCTGGATGATGCCGTACACCGTGCTCAATCCCAGGCCGGTCCCCTTGTCCGGTTCCTTTGTGGTGAAAAACGGTTCAAAAACATGGCTAAGCGTGTGCTGTGACATGCCCTGGCCCGTATCCGTCACGCTCAGCACCACATAGTCGCCCGGAGGCACCCCGATCTCCGCGGAGCAGGGGGGGACCAAATGCTGGCATTCCGTCTTGATTGTCAGCGCCCCGCCCTGGGGCATCGCATCGCGGGCGTTGACCGCCAGGTTCATCACCACCTGCTCCAGCTGCCCCCGATCCGCCCGGACGCAGCCGCCCTGGCTGTCCCCCTGCACGCTCAGTTCGATGTCCTCTCCAATAACCCGTCGCAGCATCTTTTCCGTCTCGGCGATCACCGCCGACAGGACCAGCACCTTGCTCTGGGCCGCCCGATGCCGGCTGAAGGTCAGCAGTTGGCTGGTCAGCGCCGCCGCCCGCCGGGCGGCCCTGTGGATTTCCTCAACCTGCTCGCACAATTCCCGGTCGTGCCGCCGCTCGTGCAGCAGCAATTCGCTGTATCCCGTGATGGCCGTCAGCAGGTTGTTGAAGTCGTGCGCCACCCCCCCGGCCAGGCGTCCCACCGCCTCCAGACGCTGGGAATGCTGAAACTGCTCCTCCAGTCGCTTGCGTTCGGTGATATCACGGATAATCGCCAGCCCCCCGATCACCTCCCCGTTCTCTGACCGCAACGGCGAATAGCGCGACTCAAACGAGCCGCGCCGACCATTGGTCGGAACATGATAGGGGCGGTCCTTTCCCTCCGCCGTCCGACCCTCCAGCGCCTCGTGGAAGAACCGGGCTTCGCCGATCTCCAGAAAGCAGGGCATCACGTCGAAGGCCGTCTTTCCCACCGCCTCCTCCCGTGGAATTCCGGTAATCTGCTCCATCCCGGGATTCCACAGCGTCAGGCGCATGGAGCGGTCGAAGGCGAAAATGCCATCCACGCTTGAGTCGATGATCCGTTCGGCGAATTCCTTGCTCTGGCGCAGCGCGTCGAGCGTCTTGGTCTGCTGGATGGCGTAGCGGATGCTTCGCTCAAGCAGGGGGGATTCGAATTGTCCCTTGATCAGGAAGTCAGCCGCCCCCATCCGCATCGCCTCCAGGTCGATTTCCTGGTCTCCCTGGCCGGTCAGGAGAATGATCGGAGCCCGCACCCCTTCATCCATCGCCTGGCGCAGCAGTTCCAGCCCCGTCCACCCGTCCAGGCGGTAATCCACCAGGCACACATCATGCTGCCGCGCGTGCATCGCCTCCAGGGCGGAGGCATAATCCCGCACCCAGTCCAGCTCGAATTCCACCCCTTCGATCTCTTCCAGCAGATCGCGCGTCAGGAGGTAATCATCCTCATCATCCTCCACCAACAGCACTTTGACGGAAGGCGATTTCATAACGCGAACCCCTTCGTGACGCCGGCGGCAGCCTTGGCCGCTTTCGGCGGCGTTCGACTTCACCCGTCACTGAGGCAATTCCACAATCTCGAACCAGTATTTGCCAAGTCCCCGCATCACCGCAACCAGCCCCTCGAACGTCACCGGCTTGGTGATGAACGAATTCACACCCAGATCATAGGTGCGGTAAATGTCCTCTTCCGCCTTGCTGGTGGTCAGGACGATAACGGGAATGCGCCGCAATTCCGGGTCATCCTTGATCTCCCGCAGCGCCTCGCGCCCGTCCTTCCGGGGCATGTTCAGGTCCAGCAGGATCAGTCCCGGCCTCGGCGCTGACGCCACGTCGGCGTAGCGTCCCCGGTGACGCAGATAATCCATCAACTGCTCACCATCCTCCACGAAATGCAGGTCGTTGACCAGGCGGCTCTCCTCCAGCGCCTCCTTGGCCAGCATGCGGTCATCCGCATCATCATCCGCCAGCAGAATCGTGATCGGCTTGGCCTGTGTGGTTGATTGTTTTGTCATGGTTCTCGCTTTCCGCCGCGGGCTGCCGGATCGGCAGCTGGGCGATGAACTCAGCGCCTTCACCCAGCGCGCTGCGGGCGGTGATTGAACCGCCGTGCCGCTCGACGATTTTTCGGCAAATCGCCAGCCCCACCCCCGTCCCCGCGTATTCATGGCGGGAGTGAAGACGCTGGAATACCGTAAAGATACGATCTAGATACCGTTCGTCAAAGCCGATCCCATTGTCCTTCACCCTCAGCCGGCACATTTCCGCTCCGGCGTGATCCATTCGCTCATCCCGCACCACTTCCGCGCTGACGCGCACCTCCGGCCGTTCATTGGGTTTCTGAAACTTCAGCCCGTTGCTGATCAGGTTCTGGATCAACTGTCGCATCTGCAGGGGATCGGCCTGCAATTTCGGCAGGGGGCCAACCTCCACCCGCCCGCCGCTCTGCTCGATCCGCGCCTCCAGATCGTCCACCACCTCGGCCGCGATTCGCGACAGATCCACCTCTTCAAACGGCAGAGCCCGCGTCGTCACGCGCGAAAATGTCAGCAGATCCTCGATCAGCCGGCGCATCCGACCGGCCGCCGCGTGCATGCGATGCAGGTAATCCCTCCCTTCGGAGCTCAACTGGTCGCTGTATTTGGCCGTCAGTCGATCCCCAAACGCCTGAATTTTGCGAAGCGGCTCCTGCAGGTCATGCGAGGCGACCGACGCAAAATCCTGCAGTTCCCGGTTGCTGCGCTCCAATTGCCCGGTCATCTCCCGCAGTGCCACCTCCGCCCGATGCCGCTCGTCGATCTCCTCCCGCATATGCGCATTGGCCGCCGCGGTTTGTCGCATGTGCCACCGGGACAGCAACGCCAGATGCACTGCCAGCGCCAGCAGCAGGCTTGTCACCGTGCCGCCGATCAAGGCCGCCTCCGGCATCGCCGAACCCAGGGCGTCGAACAACTCGCCGCTGGGCCAGACCTTCAGGATCCACTGGGTTCCCTGGATGCTGAAAGAGACGGATTCGCTCCATTCTGACTCCAGCGTCCGCCCCTCCCGAATGTGGGAATAGACCTCCTGCCCGCCGCTGTAAATGGCGAACGAATAACCCCGCAGCGCGCTCTCCTCCGCCTCCATGCTCTCCAGGATTGCGTCGAAGATATCCGAAGCGCGGAAAACCCCCATCACCTCGCCCAGGAACGTGCCGTCTTTGAATACGGGAACATGCACCGTGAAGCCAAGCCGGCCCGTCTCCGACTGGGAGACGTTGGACAGGACCACCATCTTCTGATCGCGCGCCTTTTCGAAGGACCGTGCCTGCTGCGGATCGGTCGCCAGGTTCGAGTTCCGCTGCTGCTCATTGCCCTGGATGGGCGCCACCAGCCGCACCTGCATGGCCGGATCGACCCATTCAATCGCTTGAAATCCGGGCAGGTGCGTCTCCAGCAGCCCAACGTCCGCCTGCCATAACTCTTCGTTGGGCTCACCCCAGAACTCCATCCGCTTGGCCAGCCGGATCAGAGACTGTATGCGCGACTGCATCCGGTTGTTGAGCGTCGTCCGGACCACCGCCGCCTCCTGGGCCGTCGCCCGGCGCACCTCCGCCTGCTCCTGCCGAGCCAGAGAGCGCCACAGCAAGACGGTCAGTGCCAGCCCGACCGCCAGAATCACCAGCGGAACCCACGGTCGCATTCGGCCCAGATACCGATCCATGACACCTCGTTGAATAGCCGGCACGAAGAGAAGGGCCCAACTCTTCTCATTCCGCCTTCTGCCCGGTCGTCGGCAAGGCCGGATTGAACCGCCACACCGGCCCCTGCATTGAGTCAAACGCCAGCAGCACGCCCAGCCAGATTTGTGCCGCCACTGCCAGGACCAGCAGCAGAGAAAGAATCCCCAGGATCCCACCGCTGCGCCGGGCCCACCGCGTCACCGCCGCCAGGACCAGAGACAGCACGATGATGCTTGTCCCGCCGGCCACGTGCCCCAGTTCCCGGTGATGGTCAAGCCAGAACCGCTGCAACTCACGCCAGTCCCAGACATTCATCACCCACAACCCGGCCGCGGCCGTCACCACCCCCAGCAGCGCCGCCAGGAGCCAGAACCGCCCCGGGGGATACTCCGCCGGCGGCACGCGATCCTGCTCCGTGCCCCGCAGGGCGTCAATAATCCGCTCATCCGGCGCAAAGGCGGGCAAATCTTCCATTTCCGCCTTCTCCCGCGCCCCGGCCGTGCGCAGTTCCGCCAGCGACCGGAAGGACAACCCCAGCGCCGCCGCCGCCATGGCGATCGTCAGCCCCGCCAGCAGCAAATGCAGTTGCAGCGGCGGGAAAGTTTGCCTCAGCCGTTCCAGGGTGCTGCCTTGTTGGCTGACGGGAGCGGTCCGCCCCGCGACGGCCAGTCCATGTCCATAGACCATTTCTCCTCCATGCCAGGCTCCGGCGATCAGGCAGATGCCGCCGGCGATGGCCAGCAGCAGCAGCGGCCAATGCAGCCGCCGCCGAAATCGGTCGCTTCCCCCCAACCAGACAATCACAGCCAGAACAAAACAGGCGACTCCGGCGATGTTCCACCACATGTGATGCACCAGCAGCGACCACTGCGCAGCGCTCAATGGCGCCTGCATCCGATGCTGAATCCAACTCATGTCATCATTGCCACCCACCACCTGCGCCATGGCGAACAGGCCCGTCGTCACCGTCGGGATCGCCAGCAGCGTCCCCAGCAGAATCATCCACCGCCCGGCCCGGCGAAATCCCCCGCGCCGCCAGAAAACGCTGAATATCTCGATCACCAGCCCCAGGCTCAACAACCCCAGTGGGTAATGAATCAGGATGACGTGCCAGTTGGGCCGGACGATCAGGTGGTTTAAATCCATGGCGTAGCTCATTGTATGTATGCATGAGCATACCGAATTTTCCACAGGCCGGAACCCATTCCGCGCCGCTGAGCGGCCTTTACGGCCCGAGCCGCTCCCGCAACGCCCCGCGCTGTGCGGTCGTCAACGGCACTGCGCTCAAGGTAATGGTTCCTTTATCGATCCGCAGTCCCGTCAGCCGCATTGGATACCCCTGATCCTGACCAACCGGCAGGAACACCAGCGGCGCGGTTGGCTGGCCATCCAGAACATTCAGCAGCGACTCGCCCATTAGCATGGCCACCGCAGTGGCGTTGGCCGTCCCCGTGTCGCTGATCCTCGCCTGCCGGCGCAGGGATGGCAGTTTTTGTTGCACCATTGCTTCCAGTTTCGCCCGCTGGCTCTCCCAGATCGCATCCGGCAGCGGCAGCCGCCCGGCCGAAATTCCCTCGATCTGCATCATTAATTGGCCTGCCGAGTCCAGGGCCGGCTTGAAACGGATGCTCAGAATCGTCTGCTCCATCAATCCATCGGCCGTGACCTGGCCCGCCAGAATCAAGTCCCCATCCTGAAGAATGATCTGCGGATCTTTCAGATACCGCCCCATTTTTTGATCCCAGTGATTGAATTGAATCCACTTATAGAAAAAGGCATTCAATTCATCATCCGTGAATGAAACCGTCATCGGATCGGAGGAAGCCCCCGGTCCCGGGTCGTTCGGCGATCGGCGCTTGGCCGCCTGAGCATCGGCCGCCCGTCCCACCAATGCCAGAAACTTGTCATCCGCCCGCCGGGCCGCCTCCGCACGCTCCTGGATGCTCAATGAATGTGGCCGGTACCACGCCGGCCTCCCTTTGGCCAGCTGATAGCTGACAAAAGAGGCGATGATCGCCCCCACCAGCAGTAGCGCGATCAGCGTCAATCCGGTTTTTATCCACTTGCGCATATGCACATCCCGCGGAGCGCCCGGCATGCCTTGTCCTCGCCGGGCGCAGTCTACCCCCAAATCCCTCATATCCGCTACCACCGGCGCACCGGACGGCGTCGCACTGTCGATTCTCCGGATTTCTCAGCCCGCATCCCGACCCCATCGCCTACAATTTAATTGGAATGCCGATCCTGGCCCGCCCATTCGCTCTTTCCCTCAGTGACGCCTATCGTCGCCAGGCGCGCCGATTGCGCTGCCGTTGGGCCGATGACCCCGCCAGGCTTCACCAGTCGCTGGGTGACCTGGCCCGCCGGGTGGATGCCGCCGCCGCCAATACGCCCGATTTGGCCCTGCCTGCTCAGGCCCTCCGTGATCCGGCCGCCGCCCGCCGGTTTGCCGCCCAGGTGGAGGCATCGCTGGACGGGGGGGTACTTCGCTATTCCCTTCGCCAACGTCTCCTGCAGCGGGCCCAGGCCGCCGGCATCGGACGGTTTGAAGCCAATCTCATCATCGCCGCACTTCAGCATCGCCACTCCAGCCCGCGCTCTCTCCCATCACAGCGACGCACCGGCAAAGGCCTCCGCTGGGTCCTCATAGCCCTGGCGATGGAACTCGCCTTTTTACTGATCGCCGCCTGGGTATGGCTGATCTGATTCCTTCTTCCTTACGTGGAACTGCAAAAAGAAGCAGCCACGGAAGAGGCCTGGACCAAAGCAGTCATTCCGTCGCCGGAATTGCCTGCTTTTCCCTGCCCCATCCGTGGCTGCATTTATTGCGATGAATTTACGCCGCCAAATGCGGCCGAACTTGCTCGACAATCGCGTCAAACGTCGCCGGATCGCTGATCGCCAGCTCGCTGAGCATCTTGCGGTTCAGTTCAATCCCCGCCGCCACCAGCGCCGGGATAAACCGGCTGTAGCTCACGCCCCGCTGCTTGAGCGCTGCGTTCAGGCGCGTGATCCAGAGCGACCGGAAATGGCGCTTCTTCTGCCGCCGGTCGCGGTAGGCGTAGACATCGGCCTTGCGCGTGAACTCCAGCGCCTGGCGGTACTGTGTGCCGGGACCGGCCCGGAATCCGCTGGCCCGCTTCAAAATACGTTTGCGTTTGCGGGCATGGGTGGGCCCGCCGGTGGTACGAGGCATGGAAAAATCCTTTCGGAAACAGAGAGAGCCAGAGGCACTGGTCCGAACCCGTCGGGCCGGCATGGCTGCGCCGGCAACGTGCCGACGCTTGATGAATAACGATCAATGCTTATTCCGTGGCGGCCGCCGCCAGGCTCCGCTCATGGGCGATGCGCTTGGGCTTGAGGCTGCCGATCCCCATCATCTGACGCATGTTCCGTGCATGCCCCTCGCCCAGGATCGCCGGACGGCCCAGGTGCCGCTTCTTCTTGGAGGTCCGGGCGCTCATCAGGTGGGAGGTCTTGGAATGTCCCCGCTTGAGCTTGCCGGTCTTGCTCACCTTGAATCGCTTGCCGACGCTCTTGTTGGGTTTGAATTTGTATGCCATGTTGTTCCTTCGTCTCTTCGCCAATAAAACACCTTCCCGATGGCGGGAAGGGTCGCGGACTATACCCGCAATCGGGCTCCGCGTCCAGAGCACACGCGCCGGATCTTCTATTGTGCCTTTTCCCCCCAAGCTGTAAATTCCGTCCAATTATGCAATGGAACAAGCCTCGCCTCATTCAGAAAATCCGACAGCTATATCGGGCCGGTGAAGATCTCTCGTACAACGCCATGTGCCGAAAATCCCAGGCCCTGGTTTCAGCCGCCGCTTATCATTTTGGCTCCTACCGCCGCGCCATTCTCGCCGCCGACCTGGACTATGCCGGAATAGCCCGTCGCCCCCGATGGACCAGGCAGGCCGTCATTCAGGAGATCAAAAAGGCGTATCGCAAGGGGCAGGACCTCAACTGGTCCTCCGTCACCAAGCGCAGGGACGAACTGGGACACGCGGCCTTTGCCGCCCTCCAGCCCCGCCTGTTCGGCCGATGGGACCGCGCCCTTCAGGCCGCCGGGCTCGATCCCGACGAAATAAGCCGCTACCGCCACTGGGACATCCCCAACATCCTCTATGAGCTGCGCCGTCGCAAACGCGAGGGGGAACCCCTCAACAGCGGCGCTCTCCAGCGCGAAGACCCTGGCCTCCACGCGGCCGCCGTCCGCAACTACAAAACCTATGATGATGCCCTGCGCGCCGCCAAGATTGATCCCCGGAAGGTCCGACAGCGCCGCGTCTGGACCAAAAAGGAAGTCATCGCGGCCCTGAAAAAAGAGATGGCCGGGCCCCGCGCCAAGGGGAATTCCGACCTGCGCGAGCATGAACCGGCCCTCTACGGCGCCGCCGTCCGGCTCTATGGCACCTTCTCCGCCGCACGCAAGGCCGCCGGCCTCCCGCCCGGCCGCCGCGGCAAGAAAACTCCCTTCCAAAAAGCCAGGACCAAAGCGGGCAAACGCAAGTAGGGGGGCTCTGCTTCGGTGTGATCTCGCCGTTCTGGACCCGGCCGCCTCATCCTGTATAATCCCTCCCTTTTAAGTTCAAACCCTCGCACCAGCATGGGCCTTATCGTTCAAAAATTCGGCGGAACCAGCGTCGCGACCGCGGAGAAAATCCATCACGCCTGCCGGCGCGCCATCGCCGCCCGACAGGCCGGCAACCAAGTCGTCGTCGTTGTTTCGGCCATGGGGCACACCACCGACGAACTGATCGACCTGGCCAAGCAGGTCTGCCCCAATCCCCCCAAACGCGAAATGGACCAGCTCCTGGCCACCGGCGAGCAGGTCACCATCGCCCTCATGGCGATGGGCATCCACGCCCAGGGCTACGAAGCCATCAGCTTCACCGGCGGCCAGATCGGCCTGGTCACCGATGCCGCTTTCTCCAAAGCGCGTATCCAGTCGATCAACAAGAGCCGCATTTTTGAGCAGCTCAACAACGGCAAAATCGTCATCGTTGCCGGCTTCCAGGGCGTCACGCCGCAGGGGGATTTCACCACCCTGGGTCGCGGCGGCTCCAACGCCACGCTCGTCGCCCTGGGCGCGGTCCTCAAGGCGGATGCCTGCGAGAACTACACCGATGTGGACGGCATTTACACCGCCGATCCGCGTCTGGTCCCCTCCGCCCGCAAGATCGACCGCATCAGCTACGATGAAATGCTCGAACTGGCCGGGCTGGGCGCATCGGTCCTCCAGACCCGTGCCGTCGAATTCGCCAAAAAATACAACGTCCCGATCCACGTCCGCAACGCGGCCAATGACCACGAAGGCACCTGGATCGTCGCGGAGACTCCCAACATGGAACACATTGTCGTCTCGGGCGCCGCCCTCAAGAAAAACCTTGTCCGCGTCACCATCAGAGGCGTGCCCGACCATCCCGGCATCGCCGCCCGCATCTTCGGCGAAATCGCCTCGGCCAACCTTGTCGTCGATGACATCATCCAGAACGTCTTCGAGGACAACACCGCCAATATCTCCTTCACAGTTGAGCATGGCGACTTGGCCGACATCAAGCCCGTCGTCCAGCGCCTCACCGCCGAACTGGGGCCCGAAACGCAGGCCATCTACCATGGCGGCCTGGCCAAAGTTAGCGCCGTCGGGGTAGGCATGCGCGTCCACACGGGTGTCGCCCAGCGGATGTTCAAAGCCCTGGCCGATGCCAAGATTAACATCCAGAACATCACGACCAGCGAAATTAAGATCAGCTGCATCATCAGCATGGAGGAGGGCCCCCGGGCTCTGCAAATCGTCCACGACGCTTTCGACCTGGGCCGTAAACCATAAGGTGGGCCTTGCCCCACCAGGTGGCCGCCAACCATGTCCCTCCCCAACCCCTCCGCCATCCTCGATCGCCTCCGCAGTTTTCAGCGCCAGGTCCGCACCCAGATCATCGAATCGCGAAAGATTGCCAGCCTGCACGAAGTCACCCGTGCCAGCGCCGCCGACACCATCTATGCCATCGACGCCGTCATTGATCCGCTGCTGGAGGCTTTTTGCGAGGATTGGGCCAAGGAAACGCCCCTTGTGCTCATCGCCGAGGGCGTTGAAGATGAATCCGGGCGCGAAGGCCCGCGCACCTTCCCCACCGGCGCGAACGAGGCCGACGCCCAAATCCGGCTCATCGTCGATCCCATCGACGGCACGCGCGGCCTGATGTACGACAAGCGCCCCGCCTGGGCCTTGGCCGGCGTTGCCCCCAATCGCGGCCCGGCCACCCGCCTCCGCGACATAGAGGTCGCCGTCATGACCGAGCTGCCCACCAGCAAAATGGGCCAGTCGGATGTCCTCTGGGCCATCAAAGGCCAGGGCGCTCAGGGTCAGCGCGAAGCCCTCCATCCAGCGCCGGCAGCCGCCGCGCTCCAGCATTCAGCACTCCCCCTCGTCCCCAGCCAGGCCACCGGCCTCGATCACGGCTTCGCCTCAATCAGCAACTTCTTCCCCGGCACCAAGGTTCTCGCCTCTCAATTGATGGAACACCTGGTGCGTCATCTCATCGGCCCTGCCGACGTCACCCGCGCCACCGTCTTTGATGACCAGTACATCTCCACCGGCGGCCAATTTTACGAGCTGATTGTCGGCCATGACCGATTCAATGCCGACCTGCGCCCGCTATTCTATAAAAGACAAAAGCAGCCTGAAGGCCTCTGCTGCCACCCCTACGACTGTGCCGCCTGGCTCATCGCCGAGGAGGCGGGCGTGCAGCTCACGGATGCCGCCGGCCAGCCTCTCGACGGTCCGCTCGACACCACCACCGGCCTGAATTGGATCGGCTACGCCAACCCCGAACTCCGCAGGCGCATCGAACCGATCCTCCAGGCTTTCTTCAAGTAAGTCAGGCCCCCAGGGTTGTCACTTATTCCCGATTAATTTCCACCAGCTTTACCCGCCCCGATGCCCCGCTTTTGATCCGCACCGCCGCCTTGCGGCAGCCAAAATGCCGCGCCACCAGCTCGATCAGTTCCGTGTTCGCCTTCCCATCCACCGGCGGCGCCTTGAGCCTGGCGATCCAGACCCCATCCGCTCCGGGCCCTTCCAGGGCGCTGGTTCGCGCATTGGGCTTGGCCTTCACCCGGATCGTCCGCGTCCCTGTGTCGCCGCCTTTCATCGCCCATCGCTCCCATGCCCTTACGCCAGCGCCTTGTAAATCATCGCCCCAGCCGCCACCGCCGCCGCAATGTACAAAATCGCCGCAAACGGCTTCTCCGGCACCCGCTTATTCATCCACGCGCCCATCAACGTCCCGGCCGGAATCAGCGGAATGAACCAGATCGAATCGTGCAGCGTCTGCCCGTTAATCAGCCCCATGGAAATATACGTCGGCAGCTTCGAGCAGTTGATCAGCAGGAAATACAGCAGCAGCGTCCCCATCATCAGCCGCTTGGGCAGCTTCTCGTGCAGCAGGTAGATCGTCACGATCGGACCGGCCGAGTTATTGATCGTTGAAACCGTCCCGGCCAGCACCCCGATGGAGATCGCCGAAAGCGGATGCGATGGCAGCGTCGGAATCTCCCGCCCCGTCAGCCGCCATGCCTGCATCGCCACCACCGCCAGGCAGATCAACCCGATAATCAGGTTCATCACTTTCCCGAATTCCGCCGGCGGCATCCCGCGCAGCGCAAGCAGAATTATCGTCCCGGCCACCACCCCCACGATCGCCCCCGCCACCAACCCCCCCAGCTTCGGCCAGTCATATTCTCCGATGTAATGCAGGTTGCTGAAGATGTCGCACGCGATCAGCAGCGGCAGGATGATCCCCAGCATTTTGGTCGGTCCCACGACCAGCGCCATGAGCGGAATCGCCAGAATCCCCGCGCCCCCGCCAAATCCCGCCTTGCTGATGCCCAGAATCAGCACTGCCAGACCCACGCACACATAGTACACCCACGGCTCAACCCCCACTGGAATGCTCGGAAGCAGCATGGGCGGGAATTATATCGATCCGCCTGCCCCTGTCACCTTGGGAATCGGGCGGCTCATCGTTATCATCTGCTGACCACTGGTGGAAAGAAGCCAAACAACAGCATTAAGGAACTCATATGACCCTGCGCATCGGAATCGTTGATCTGTGCACCTCCCACCCCGCCGCCTTTGTCCCCATCCTCCGGGAACTGGGCTGCCAGGTCACCGCCGTCTGGGATGGCGGCCAAACCCGTCCGACCGATTACGCCGAAACCTTCGCCCAGCAGTTTGACATCCCCAACGTCTGCCGCGAACCGGCCGACATGATCGGCCAGGTTGATGCCGTCACCATCCACGGCGCGGATTGGGACCGCCACCTGCAGAACGCGGCCCTCTTTGTCGAAGCCGGAATCCCCGTCTGCATCGACAAGCCCGTGGTCGGGTCCGTGCGCGACGTGCGCAAACTGATCGAGCTGGATCGCCGCCATCCCGGCCTGATTTTCGGCGGCTCTTCCTGCCAGTTCGCCCGGGAAATCCTCCAGCTCCGAAGCCAGCTGACCGACGCCGGTCCGATCGTCTCGGCCACCGCCATCGGATGCAATGACCTGTTCAGCTACGGCATCCACAACATCGAGATGCTCCAGGCGGTCGTCGGCTACGACGCCCAGGCCGTCCAGTGCCGCCGGGAAGCGCCCCTGGGCGACTACTTCGTCCGCTTTGCCCGCGGCTTTGAGGCCCACCTCCTGATGCACAACCCCGCCCATGGCTGGTTCCTGGCCGTCAATACCTTCAAAAAGGGCGTCCTCTCCACCGGCATTGACTCCAAACAGCTCTACCGTGCTTTCCTCGAGCACTTCCTCGCTTTTATCCAGGGCAAGCTCCCGAACTGGTCCCTCGCCGATTCGCTCCAGCCGATTCTCGTCGCCCTGGCCATGGATCAGGCGCGCCGAAAGGAAAACCTCGGCCGGTGGATTGCCCTGGATCAGCTCCCCCCGGAAGCCGCGTTCAACGGCGCTGAATTCGCCGAAATGTACCGCGATGCCCGCGACCGCGGCGGCAGCCTTTATCAGGAACAGACCAAACAGCGCTGGGGACAATCCAAATAGGGCGTTGCCGGGCCACGGCGCCGCCGCCTATAGCCACTGCTTGGACAGGAAAATCACCAGCAGCACCGTCTCGATCGCCAGAGTGATGCCGATGCTCACCCACAGCCCCGCCGCGCTGTGCAGCAGTGGCATGTTCTCAAAGTTCATCCCGAAGAAGCTGGTCACCACCGTCAGCGGCAGCGCCAGAATGCTGATCACCGTCAGCGTCTTCATGATCTGGTTCAGGTTGTTGCTGACGCTCGACATGTAAATATCCCGCGCCCCCTGCACCAGGTCGCGGTAGAGCTCGATTGTCTCAACCGCCCGGTTCAGGTGGTCCAGGATGTCTCGAAAATAGACCCGGCTGTGCTCGCGGATGAACGGCACCTCGCCGCGCGTCAGCATTGCCAGCACATCCCGCTGCGGGCCGATGATCCGACGCAATCCCATCAATTCCCGCTTCTTGGCCGAGATGTGGCTCAACACCTCCGTGGAGGGGCTGACCATCGCCGCATCCTCCAGGTCATCCAGCGCCTCCTGCAACCAGTCCAGGATCGGCTGATAATGGTCCACCAGCCGGTCCAGCACTCCATGCAGCAGCATGTCAATCCCATGCTCCAGCGCGATGCGCGGATCGCCCTGCGCCCGCTGCAACATCTCGCCCACCGACTTCATGGGCCGTTCGTGGATCGTCAGCAGGTAACGGTGCGATACAAACAGGTCCAGCTCCTTCGTCTGGAGCCGCTCCTTGAACGTCTCCAGGTCCGGGCCGTGGATGACCATGTAAAAATAGCCGTCGCGACAGGTGTCCCCCGTGTGGTCGTAGCTTTCGATCTTGGGGCGCTGGTTGTAGGCGATCGTGTCCTCGATCGCCAGCGGATGGAAGCCAAAGACATCATCCAGCAGGCCATATTCCTCGTCGGTCGGCTCCCTCATGTCGAGCCAGAAGACCGCTTTGGAATCCTCCAGCGCCTTCCGCAGCGTGTCCGGATCGCTGGCCGTGCTGAGTTGTCCATCGCCAAAGCGAATAAACGAGGTGAGCATGGGCGGAATGTACCATGTAGGGTGGGCACCGCCCACCCTGGTATGAAGGTGTGTCGGAACGAAGGTGGGCAGTGCCCACTACCTCCGCGGCAAATCCGCCGCCGTCGTCGCCAAGTCCCCGGCCTGCACGCGGCGCTGTTCCTGCCCAACCCAATCAATGCTCTGGGCGTTCCGCTGCATCCAAAGGGGCTGGGGCGTCTTGAGCCCCTTTTTGGCCAGCTCCGTGAATTCCACGATGGTGTCCTGCCGGGTATAGCCGGACAGGTCATGCAGCTTGCCCATGTGAATGCAGTCGGTGGGGCACGGCTCAGTGCAAAGCGCGCAGAACAGGCATTTGCTGTAGTCGATGGCGTAGCGCACCAGCTCGCCGCCGGCCGCTTTGCCCGTCTCCTTGTCGATCTTGCGCGGGCCGGTCTTGTCGATGTAGATGCAGTCCACCGGGCACGCCTTGACGCACAGGTCGCACGCGATGCACAGATCCGCCTCAAACTCGTGAAACCCCCGGTAGCGAGGGGCCAGGCTCAGGCGCTGCTCGGGATACTGCACCGTCACGGTCTTTTGAAAACAGTACTTGATCGTGATCTTCATCCCAATCGCGATCGTGCGCACGTTTTCGTAGAGATTTTGAAAATAGCCGCTGACGGTCATGCTCATACCCTAGACCCGGCCGGGTCCGATGTCCAGAACCCCTCAGACGATCTGCTTGACCTCCAGCTCCAGGATCAGCCGGGGATCAAAGTCGATCCGCTGCTCGAACGGGCCGCCCAGATGCTCGGTGTCCAGGGCGATGATCCACCCCTCCTCGATCACCAGATCGTCGATGATCCGCCCGCCCGCCAACGTCGCCCGGCAGACGGCGGTGTACTTGCGCTTGGGCGCGCCGGCCGCCAGCAGATGTTTGCGCCATGTCTCGGGCAGCACCTTGGCCAGTCGATTTCGCGGTGGCGTTTTGGAGTGCATGCCCCCGACGATACCCGATCCGCCGACCGGGCCAAAATCCGCTAAGCGTTGACTTCATCCGCCGCCCGCGCCTCGGGCCAGACCCCCGGCCCGTCGGAGCCATACCAACGCTCCAGCACGCGCGTCCAGTCGGCCAGCGAATGCACCGCGATGAAATCCGCCTTCACCTGCTCCGCCCCCGGATGGAACCGGCTGTACTTGATCCCCATCTTCCGCATGCGCCGTCCGGCCAGCGATTCGCCATGAATCTCCATCGCGATGGCGAAATGATCGGCCAGCGCTTCACGCTGCTGGGTGATGGTGGGGGGGTGGATCGTTTTGCCCGCCAGCAGGTCGCGCGCCTGCTGGAAGATCCACGGGTTGCCGATCGCCCCCCGCGCGATCCACGCCACATCCACGCCCGTCTCCCGCACCATCCGCACCGCATCCTCGGCCGTGAACAGGTCGCCGGCCCCGAAAATCACCTTGTCCGGATACCGCCGCCGCAAATCCGCCAGGAAGGGCCAGCGGCTGGGGCCCAGGTATTTCTGCTCCACCGTCCGGGCATGGACGCGCACCGCGCTGCACCCGTGGGCGTAGGCCGCCTCGAAGACCTCGTAAAACCGCTCGGCCGACTCGGCCGAATCATCAAATCCGCGCCGCAGGCTCACCGTCAGGGGCACCTGCGCCGGCACCGCCGCCCGCGCCTGCTCCAGAATCGCCAGCGCCCGGGGCACATCCTTGAGCATGTGCCCGCCCCGCGCCTTGTTT